>JAYZHR010000162.1:0-9177 GCA_036166355.1 Verrucomicrobiota bacterium
ACCACCGTCCAGCCATCCTCTAGCATCTCTACTTGCCGCTGACCAAGATTAACCATTGGCTCAATAGCCAGCGTCATTCCAGACCTTAAAATCGGTGAACGACTGTTACCATCGTCAAAATTAGGTATCTGTGGATCCTCATGAACCTTCTTACCCACACCATGACCTACAAACTCCCGAACGACACTGTAACCGCTAGCCTCAGCTGTACTCTGGATTGCTCTAGAAATGTCCACAACCTTATTACCAGCTAAAGCCTGGTCAAGCCCATCACTAAGAGCCTGTTTAGTCACTTCCATTAAGCGCTGAACCACCGGTTCACATCCTCCTACTGCCAGAGTTGTTGCATTATCACCGATATACCCATCGTAATTCACCCCAACATCTAGGCTAACAATATCTCCAAATTGAACTCGTCTCTCCGAAGCCAACCCATGAACCACTTCTTCATTTATAGAGATACATATATTACAAGGATAGTCTCGATAACCCAAAAACGCACTTTTTCCACCGTAATGGCGAATCCTTTCACCACCATATTGATCGATTTCCAAAGTACTTAAACCGGGTCGAACAAATGCAGCTACCTCTCGCAATACTGTCGAGGATACCCCGCCAGCCAAACGAATAGCTTCAACCTCATGATCTTTCTTTAAATGAATCATGTAATTCTTCCAGCGCTCGAGCACCTAATCCAGAACCAAGCATTGGCTTGGCCGTTTTATCAATGAACAAAATACTGGAGGATTTCACCACCAGCATTAAAAGCGACCACGCACGCGGCCCTTCCTTAAAAATCCGTCATAATGTCGCATTAACAAATACGACTCCATTTGCCTCATAGTGTCCAAAGTAACACCAACAGCAATTAAAATACTTGTACCCCCAAAAAATTGGGATACTTGAAAAGGTATGCCCAAAGCATCTCCAAGTAACATTGGAATAATCGCAACAATCACAAGAAAAGACGCACCAGCAAAAGTTATACGACTCATTGTCTTATGTAAGAAATCACTCGTAGCCTTACCTGGTCGAACTCCAGGAATATAACCACCATTTTTCTTTAAGTTATCAGCAATCTCAATCTCGTTAAAAGTAGTTGCAACCCAAAAATAAGCGAAGAACATGATCATTAATGCATAAGTTATATAATAAAACGGATGCCCTGCCTCAAACCAAGTTGCAGCAGACAAAAATATTTCTTCCCAACCTTCTATAGATCCAAGACTTCTTAAAACCATACCTGGAAACATCAAAATAGCCTGAGCAAAAATCAACGGCATAACACCAGAATAATTCACCCTTAACGGCATGAATGAACTACCACCCGCATAGACCTTACGGCCTACTGCACGCTGTGCATGCTGCACCGGGATTTTACGTTGAGCCTGTGTGACAGCCACAACCGCCATTACTACAGCCCAAAGTAATACTACTAGTCCTATTCCCTCAAATATGCTGCGATTGACTGCATCTTCCGCACCCGTCCAATCCTGAGGCGCGAACATTTCCCATACCATTGGCAATGCACGAGGTAAATCAGCAACAATTCCGATGGTTATTACAAGCGAAACACCATTCCCAATGCCTCGTTCGGTAATCTGCTCACCTAACCACATCAATAACATTGTTCCACAAGTTAGTGCCATCATGGTCTGTAGATGATAACCCATACCGCCTTCAGCTAAAGCACCCTCAAAACCCTGCAATACGGTCCCGGGATTCAACCAACCAAGTGACATCACATATCCCTGACCTAAACACAGAAACAGAGTCATAACTCGGCCAATTTGCATAATTTTTACTCGTCCACCTTCTTCTCGTGAAAGCCTAGAAAGTCTCGGAATGATTGGTGTCATCAACTGCAAAATAATTGTGGCACTTATATACGGCATGATACCCAAACCTCCAATGGAACATCTCTCCCACGCACCCCCAGTAAACATGCTGTAAATTCCCAGAAAGCCAATCCCATCCTCACTCTGTTTTTGCCGGAGTCCATCAAAATAATCCTGCAGAAGAACTCCATCCAGCCCGGGAATTGGCACCCAGGCAATCAAGCGACAAACAGCCAACACTAATAAGGTAAAAATGATGCGCTGACGTAACTCCGGAATTTTAAAACAATTCCGAAAGCCATTAATCATTCGACTTATTGCGTTGTCTTTAGCCATTCGTACCTTAACAAATAATCAATTCTATTCTGAAGCAGAGCCTTCTAACTCTGATACAATCTCACAAGTTCCACCCTTTTCTTCGATCGCTGCTTTAGCAGCTGCGCTAAAAGCATCAGCCTTTACAGCTAACTTTTTCTGTAACTCACCCCTTGCAAGAATCTTGACACCATCACCACGACCATTAACTAGTCCGGCATCACGAAGAGCGGCCTCATCCACACTAGCTCCATCATCAAAATGATTGAGGCTATCAAGATTAACAGGAATGAAAACAACTGAAAATGGCTTATTATTGAAACCACGTTTTGGTAAACGCCGTGCAAGCGGCAACTGACCACCTTCAAATCCCGGACGTGTAGAAGAACCAGAACGAGAGCCCTGACCTTTTTGCCCTCGAGTACTGGTATGCCCTCCGCGTCCACTACCCGGGCCACGGCCAATTCGCTTTCGACGGTGCTTAGATCCAGAAACGGGTTTTAAATCGTGTAATCTCATTATTAAAATCGAGTCTACGCCTCAGCAGCTACTGGCTCTTCAGCTTTACCGCGACTCTTAAATACCTCTTTACGGTCACGCAGTTCCAATAATCCTTTAAGTGTCGCTTTAGCTACATTAACAGGATTATTAGAGCCCAACGACTTGCTTAACATATTTCGCACACCAACTAACTCGCATACAGCTCTAACAGTCTTTCCAGCTATTATACCTGTACCAGGGGAAGCTGGACGTAGAAGCACTTTAGCTCCGTCATAACGGCTAAGCACCTCGTGCGGAAGTGTAGATTCATTTAGCGTCACATTAACAAGACGCGTTCGAGCATCCTCGCTAGCTTTACGAATACAATCAGCCACCTGATTAGCCTTACCTTGCCCCATTCCTACTCGTCCTTTTTTGTCACCTACAACCACTACAGCGCTAAATCCAAATCGGCGACCACCCTTCACAACTTTAGCTGAACGATTAATGCACAAGACCTTTTCAGAAAATTCATCTACAGGCTCATTTAGACCAGTATTATCACGACCTCTGCCACCTGGACCCCTGCCACCTGGGCCCCTGCCACCTGGGCCCCTGCCACCTGGGCCCCTGCCACCTGGACCCCTGCCACCTGGACCCCTGCCACCTGGACCTCTACCACCTGGGCCTCTACCACCTGGGCCTCTGCCACCCGGACCACCCGGACCTCTGCCACCCGGACCACCCGGACCTCTGCCACCCGGACCACCTGGACCTCTGCCACCCGGACCACCCGAATTTTGCTCTCGGCCTTGCCCAGCTTGGCTTAGAGTTGAAGAGGACGACTGTTGCACCGGCTGACCTTCCGCCTTAGCCGCTTCAGGAGCAGCTTTTTCAGGAGCAGCTTTTTCGTTCTGGTTAGGTTCTTCTGCCACGGTTATTCCTTAAATTTTCAATCCTGCCTCGCGAACCGCTTCAGCTAGGGCTTTCACTTTTCCATGATAACGAGCCCCACTCCTATCAAAAACTGCTGTTTCAATACCAGCAGCCTTGGCGGCTTCGCCGGCTAGTTTCCCAATTTGTTTAGCCCCATCAATATTGGCAGCCAATTTTTCTCGATTCTCAACATTCTTATCCCTACTGGAAACAGAAGCCATAGTACGTCCCAATTCATCATTAACAAATTGCACATATATATTTTTGTGAGTCATCCGCACACTCATCCGAGGACAACTTTCGGTTCCACTTATTTTTTTACGGATTCGCCACCGGCGACGTTGTAATAAACTTCTTTTCTTATCCGCTCTCATCTTAATAACTTATTCCGGTTTCCAGCCAAATTCTATTGTACTGTCTTCCCTTCCTTACGTCGTACATATTCACCCTCATATTTAATGCCTTTTGCCTTATAGGGTTCAACTGGGTAAAATCCTCTCAACTCAGCAGCAACCATTCCCACCTTCTGCTTATCCGGCCCCTCTATGGTAACGCTCACATCGCGCTCTACTGACACCTTAACTTGATCAGGCAATTGGTAATTTATTGGATGGGAATAGCCTAGATTCATCGTAACCTTATTACCACTTACAGCAGCTTTAAAACCAACCCCGTTAATCTCAATTTTTTTAACAAAACCCTCAGACACACCCTGAACCATATTATTTAAAAGAGATCGACCTAAACCATGCATAGCCTTGGCCTCACGATCATCCCCATCACGAGAAACCTTAATAATATTCTCTTCATGCGAGACACTGGTTCGGCTAGGCATATCCATCTCTAACTTACCCTTAGGCCCTTCCACAGATACGCGGTTGGCATTAATCGACACTTTAACGCTGTCGGGTACCATAATAGTTTGATTTCCAATTCGTGACATCTCTTACACTCCTTACCAAACCTTAAACAAAAGTTCTCCGCCTAAGTTATGACGACGAGCATTACTACCAGTCATTAGTCCTTGAGGAGTACTAACTACAGCAACGCCCATACCACCTAAAACAAGTGGAATATCTTTGGACGATGTATAATTACGCAACCCAGGACGACTGACACGCTTCAAGCCCGTAATAACACCTTTACGCCCCTGAAATTTCAATTTAATGCGTAAATTCCTCTTAATGTCACCTTCAACATTAAAAGAATCAAGATACCCTTCCTCCTTCAAGAGTTTCACAGCACTTTCCTTAATCTTGGAATGAGGAACAACTATCTCAGGCTTCAACGCTTGGTTAGCGTTTCTAATACAGGTTAGTAAATCAGCAATTGGATCCATAAATATTCTCCTTCTACCAGCTTGCTTTAGTTACACCGGGAATCATACCCGTACGAGCCATTTCTCGAAACGTCAAACGTGACACCCGAAACTTACGAAAATACCCATGCCGACGACCAGTGATCTCGCATCTATTAACCAATCGAACCGGGCTGGCATCACGAGGTAAATTAGCCAAGCCCTCGTAATCATTATTAGCCTTGAGCTCAGCACGCTTAGCCGCGTATTTAGCCACGGTTTTGGCCTTACGCTTGTTTCGCTCTATCCATGCTTTCTTTGCCATATCTTTCTCTTATTTTTTGCCTTCGAACGGCATTCCAAATTCCTCCAACAATTCATACGAATCGTCATTATTTTTCGCAGTTGTAACAATGGTAATATCCATTCCCATCGCATGCTTAATCTTGTCAATCTCAATCTCTGGAAAAATCGTTATGTCATCAATTCCTAACGAGTAATTACCTCGACCATCAAAACCTTTAGAACTTACACCTCGAAAGTCACGGATACGGGGCAAGGCTGCAGCAATCAAACGATCCAAAAACTCATACATAACTTGTCGACGAAGAGTAACTCGACAACCGGTATTCATACCTTGTCGCAGCTTGAAATTAGCCACACTAACTTTAGCTTTGTTTAAGGCCGGCTTACGACCGGTAATGATAGTCAAATTCTTTACGGCTTCTTCAAGAACATCTTTTCCTAACTGCGGGCTGACCCCCATGTGCACAATAATCTTATCTATCTGGGGCACTTCATGAAGATTAGCATATTTATCCAAGCCACGAAGCTTTGTGCTAATCTCGCCTTTATATTTTTCCTGTAACCTTGGAATCATTCTTTTGCCTCTGCATCTACCTCTGCATCTGTTTCTGCCGCCTCTGATACAACTTCAGAAGACGCCACACTGTGATTCTTCTCATAACGCTCAGCATGCATCACGTTGGACCAATGAATAGTTCCTTCGCGCTCAACAATCTCACCCTGAGGCTGATCTTGATTTTTCCGAACATGCTTTTTGATCATATTCAAACCTTCCACAACAACGCGCTCTATCTTGGGAAAAACATCGATCACTTTACCACTCTCACCACGCTCCTCCCCGGATATAACGTAGACTAAATCGCCTTTTTTAATGTGCCGTCTATTTCCCATAATCAAATGACCTCTGGCGCCAATGAAACAATCTTCATAAATCGCTTTTGCCTTAATTCGCGGGCCACAGGCCCAAAAATTCTAGTTCCCCGGGGATTCCCTTCAGGGTCAATAATTACAATAGCATTTGAATCAAACCTCAATACAGAACCATCAGAACGCCGAATAGGAGACTTGGTTCGCACCACAACGGCGTTAACCACTTCCCCTTTCTTAACATTTCCATCAGGAGCAGCCTCACGTACATGAGCCTTAATAACGTCTCCCACTGATGCCGTATCCTTACGAATTCCGAGTACACCTATGGCCCAAGCTTCCTTGGCACCAGAATTATCGGCAACATTTAATCTAGATCGTAGCTGTAGCATTCGCTTTTCCTTTTCGTACTAATTTCAGGCTTCTAAAGGTTCTTGGTGACTATCCTTGGAAGAATCTTCTTCTAGTGAAGCAGCCAAAGCTTGTTCACCCTTCTTAACAACCTCAACCAAACGCCATCTCTTGGTCTTTGATAACGGCCTAGTTTCCATGATCTTCACAAGATCGCCCACACAGGATTCATTATTTTCATCATGAGCATGGAACTTTTTATAACGAGTAATAATTTTCTTATAAAGAGGATGGGATATTCTTCGCGATATCCTCACGACAATCGTCTTGTCCATCTTAGAGGATACCACCTCTCCTTCCCGCACTTTGCGGTGGCTGTTTCTTGCCGAATTTATGTTTTCTTTGTCAGCCATTAGTTTTTAAATTTTCTCAGAAGCCACCTTAATCTTTTTTACTGCTTTATCTTTACCATCTGAATGAACCAGCTCAGCTAATCCGCGCGTGGAAACACGAATTTTATTAGGATTAAAAACAGCTCCTAAGGTTTTAAATACATCCTTCCGAGTCAATTCACCTCGAGCTAATCCATTTAAAGAATCAGTCACACTTTCAACCGTAAAATCAGTCACACCTTCAATGGCTGATGCAACTTTATTAAGTGCATCTTTACGCTGTAGCTGCGTTAACCGAGTTTCTACGCGAGCAATATCCCTCCGCAATTCACGCAAACGGATCGGCTTCTCAAGCTGACTGGTCGCCCTTTGTAACTTGAGATTGAACAATTCCAAACGCAACTCTCTACTTTGAGCGTTTAATTCAACCTTTGTTTTATCCTTAATCTCAGCAGCTTTCATCTATGATTCCTTTTAGTCCCGTTTGGCTAATCTACAGCGAATTGGCATTTTGGCAGCAGCAGCACTCAATGCTTCACGAGCAATACCTTCCGGCACACCTTCAATTTCAAATAACATCGTAGCTGGCTTTACAACAGCCACCCAATGATCAACATTCGCTTTACCCTTACCCATCCGAACTTCCAATGGCTTTTTAGTAACAGATTTCTGTGGGAAAATTCGAATCCACATACTTCCGCGGCGCTTCATTCCTCTAGAAATTGCAACACGAGCGGCCTCAATCTGTGTCCCAGTAATCCAACCACGACCTAAAGCCTGCAAGCCATACGATCCAAAAGAAACCCTGTTTCCCTTTTGCGCGGTACCCTTTCGGCTACCTCTATGCATCTTACGATATTTAACTTTATTAGGTTGTAAGGCCATTATTCAGATACTTAATTATTTTTTGATTGTGCCGGGGCTTTTTTTGGAGCGCGCGCATCTCTACCTTGAGCACGCGGCCGCCGTTCTTGTCGTTGATCTTCTTCCTCACTCGGATCCTTTCGGCAAATCCAGCACTTAACTCCAATTATTCCATAAGTAGTACTTGCCTCGGCAAATCCATAATCAATATTCGCACGGAGTGTATGCAAAGGAACCTCTCCTTCACGTGCATTTTCAGCTCGTGCAATATCAGCACCATTCAAGCGACCAGCAACACGTAAACGAATTCCTAGCGCCCCCATATCCATGGTAACCTGCATGGAGCGCTTGATTGCACGCCGGAATGCCACACGACGCTCAAGCTGCATACAAATGTTTTCTGCAACCAATTGCGCATCCAATTCCGGCTTCTTAATTTCTGCAATCTCAACATAAACCTCCTTACCGGTTAGCTTACTTAAATCTTCCTTAATCTTATCAATTTCAGCACCTTTTCGGCCAATCACAACTCCAGGACGAGCTGAATATATCGTGATTCGACATCGACTAGTAGCACGCTCAATTTGAATGCGAGGAACCGCAGCATCCTTGAGTTTATCCTTTAGCACTTTTCGAATCTTATAGTCTTCGACAAGCAACTCACCGAACTCATTCTTTTCAGCATACCACTTAGATCGCCAATCACTATTGACGACCAAGCGAAATCCAATTGGGTTGGTTTTTTGTCCCATACAGTTTCCGATTAAATTTGATCCGTAAGCACAATCCTTATGTGACAAGTACGTTTGAGAATTGGGCTAGCCGAACCTCTCGCTCTAGGCCTCCATCGTTTCATAGTGGGAGCATCTCCTACTGTTGCCTCTTTGACATATAACATTGTCTGTTCCAATTTGTGCGGCGAATTCAAAAAGCTTTGATAAGTGTCAATCTTTGTCTGCGAACTTCTACGAGTCTTTTTATTGTTTGTTGAACTCACCTTTTGCTCTAGCTCAGTGATACGATTACGTAAATCATCTGCATCCCACTCATCCGCTATGTTTTCAGCATTAGCCATGGCAGACTTTAATGTTTTCGACACGAGACGAGCTGACTTGCGAGGCACACTAGCTAAAAGAGCCTGAGCCTCAAGAGCATGCATACCCTGAATCTGACGGGTAACCGCTCTCACCTTCAACGGCGACATTCTCACTCCCTTTGTTACTGCCAAAACTTCCATCTTATAGCCTTAAATCCTATTACTTTTTAGTATGATCGCCGTGCCCCTTAAACCCACGTGTCGGAGCAAATTCACCCAACTTATGCCCAACCATGTTCTCTGTCACAAACACGGTCACAAACATTTTTCCATTATGTACCATGAACGTATGACCAACAAATTCAGGAGCGATTGTAGATCGTCTAGACCATGTTTTTATTGGCTTCTTTTTACCATCAGCATTCAACTTCTCAATCTTATCGAGTAGATGCTGTTCCACAAACGGACCTTTTTTTATTGAGCGTCCCATTTAAT
>JAYZHR010000163.1:0-5753 GCA_036166355.1 Verrucomicrobiota bacterium
CTAGAATAGGCAAAGGAGAGTAATCTTCGCAAAAGCAATATTTTCTACCTACTTCTCTTAACTCTACATTATGTGTATGCACCCAATCACCAACTTTTATATCGACCTTAGCGAAACCAATAATTTGTCCATATTTAACTAATTCCTGACCACGCTTAATTGATTTCAAAGACATCTTATGGCCTCCAGGGATAGTTTGACGAAGTAATATCAGCAAACCGTTTACCGATACTTCTACTCCTTTTTTAAGAGTACATCGTGCAGTTGCTACATTATCAGCAGAATTAAGCACTATAAAATCAGAAGATTCTTTGTTCATTTTGCTTTGAACGATTATTAACAAAAAAAAAGCCCGCCTTAGGCGGGCTAAAATTATATATTTAACTCCTTATCAAGGAGCATTATATCTCTTAGGATCAACTCCTGGCGCAGCAGTTACAGCTGTAGGAGCTGTAGTCGGAAACGCCGCACTCGAACCTGAATTAACAGATCCATCACTGTTTAGTGCCGCAATAGGGGAACTAACTGTTGAAACTGTACCTCCGGTAGCAGCACCACTTGCAAGCACCACCTGATTAACTTTAGAAATCAAAGTAGGAACCGCAGCAACAACCGAATTATAAATAGCTTGATGTTGTGATTTGTTAGTAGCCTTAACCATGGCAACCGCAATCTCACCAGCCTTAGCTGGAGCAGCCTTAGACGCCGCACGTGCAATTCCCTTTAAATATTGCGGAGCTAGCTTAACAGCCTCTGCTGCCAAGATTGGCGCAGTTTCTGGCACCAAACTACATAGAAAACTTACAACCGCAACTGAAGCAGCTGGCTTCTTAGAAATAGCTGCTCTCAAAACTTCAACAGCAACCTCAGCCTTATCAGCTTTGTTCGCTTTTAAAACGAGCTTGTTGGCGATGAAAGGAACCTCAGCTCCTGGTGCCTTAGAGAACGCATCCTTGATTGCTTTACTATCCACAGAAGCAGATGCTGTAGCAAAAGTAACTGCAAAGGCTGCAGCGACGACTAACCGTGTACTTGTTTTCATATTATTTTTAAATTTTATCACCCGAACAGGCGGGGAGTTTCTTTATCTACCCGCCTAGTGTCAACCAGAAAAAGTAAACTATTTTTATTTTTTTGGCTTTTTTTTTGTTATTTACAGCTGGAATAGTGAAAATTTGGATTTAGAGTCTCACCGGAAACTAATAAAAAAATGAAAAAAAAGCACTTTCTACCGATTTTTATCACTATTATTATACTATTTTCATCTCAAGTACCTAGAGCACAACAACTTCCAATCGTAAATAATGTAGACCTTCAGCCATTCAAAGCCCAAATTGAAAGACTTATTCAGGCTAAAGATTTTCTTGGAGAACCCTTCACAGTGGAAACGAAACGTAAAATTAGCCAAGCACTAAAACTAGAAAATGAATCAGAGGCTATTTCAATCGCACAACAAATACTTGATGCACAATGCCTTATTGACGTTCAAATCAATCCAGAATCTCGGGTTAAAGCAAAAGTAGGACCTGCAGATCGAATCCTAGTAGAAAAAGGCTGGCGCAATTTTTTGGTTAAAGTTCGAAATGAAGCTGGAGTTACGGCCCCACTTCAGGTGAGAAGCGAAAACGCCCTTCCTTTGGCAGGATCACCAAAAAGCAAAATCAAGGATCGGTGGCTAGATTTAAATGCCTTTAATTCTCAGCCTCTAACTAAATCACTCAGCGGCTTGGAGTTGGAATACCGGATTATTCAACTTTATAGTAGAGATAAAGGCAAAAGAGATGCAAAACTAAGTTTTGATGTTGGGCAAGGAACTCAAGATCTTGGCTTTCGCAGCGAAGTAAATTTACTTTTTAACAGTCTCCCAGCCTATACTATTTCACTCAAAGTATTAGATGAGAACAACAAACCGACTACTGCTGGATTTGAAATCCGTGATCAAATTGGACGAGTCTACCCATCGCAAGCCAAAAGACTCGCACCCGACTTACATTTTCATCCGCAAATATACCGCAGCCATGATGAAACAGTAAAACTGCCTGAGGGTACTTACCAAGTTAAGTTTTATCGAGGGCCTGAATCAATAATCCAAACCAGAACCATTAAAGTTAATAATACTAACAAAACTGAATCATTTAAAGTGCAACGATGGATAGATCCATCATTAATGGGCTGGTGGTCTGGTGACCATCATATTCACGCTGCAGGTTGCGCTCATTATACAAATCCAACTGAGGGCGTACACGCTGCAGATATGATGAAGCATTGCATCGGAGAAGATTTAAAAATCGGAGCCAATCTAACTTGGGGACCGTGCTTCGATTATCAAAAACAATTTTTTACTGGCAAAGATGATAGAGTCTCACAATTCCCTTATCTTTTAAGATACGACGTAGAGGTATCAGGGTTCGGATCCCACCAATCCGGACATCTTTGTCTACTTCGACTTCGCCAACAAATGTTTCCAGGTGGAGATTCGAAACATCATTGGCCCAAACTCTGCCTGAATACAATTCGATGGGCTAAAAAACAGGGCGCCCTTGTAGGACCAGCTCACACCGGTTGGGGGTTAAATCAAACCACTTCTGATCTGCCTACATATGAGGTCCCTCCATTTAACAGTATTGGCGCAAACGAATTCATTGCTGATGTAACACATAATGTTCCCGGCCCAAATGGAAAGCTTGTCCCCGCAGTGGATTTCCTATCGATGGTCGATACTCCTTATGTGTGGGAATTAAACATATGGTACCACATCCTCAACTGTGGATTTCGAACAAGAATTAGCGGTGAAACAGATTTTCCTTGTATTTACGGTGAGAGAGTAGGACTTGGACGATCATACGTAAAACTTGAAAATAAACTAAACTACAATGATTGGTGCGAAGGAATTCGATCAGGACGAAACTATGTAGGTGATGGACGTAGTCATCTTATAGATTTCCATGTCAACAACGTTGAGATGGGAATAAAAGACAGCGAACTACGTTTAACTAAACCCGGAACAGTCCTTGCCAGAGCCAAAGTAGCAGCATTACTGAACACTAAACCTATGCCAGATATAGCTAAAAGAAACTATAATGAAAAAGCTTACTGGCATATAGAGCGTGCGAGGATTGAAAATACCAGAAAAGTTCCAGTTGAAGTAATTGTAAATGGCTATCCAATTGCAAAAAAAGAAATTACTGCAGACGGCGAACTAAAAGACATTGCGTTTGAAGTTCCAATTCAGTACAGCAGTTGGATCGCGCTCAGAATTTTACCATCCTCACATACTAATCCAATTTTTGTGATAGTAGATGATAAACCAATTCGCGCCTCTAAACGCAGCGCTCAATGGTGCTTAGAGGGGGTAAAGAAATGCCGCAAAGAAAAACTGCGTTTTATGGGCGAAGATGAAATCAATGACTTTAATATGACCTATGACCATGCAGAAATGGTTTATAAAAAGATAATTAATGAAAGTGTCGCAGACTAACCGAGGAAAAGATTAGTCGGAGGACCACTAACATTCGGCCTACACCTGAAAATCCCACCGGCCTGAGGCTGCTTTAAACTACCAGCTTCATCCAGATCACGACTGGCAGTGGTGATAAATAACTCATCCCAATTATCACCACCAAAACAACAAGAAGTAACTCTCTCCACCGGAATATCAATTTTACACAACAATTCTCCACTCGGATCAAATCGAGCCACGCCCCATCCCTGCCAAAGCGCAACCCAAAGCATACCGTCATTATCTATGCACATACCATCGGGGTACCCCATTCCTTCAGGCAACTCAAATGCTACTCTGCGATTTGACACAACCCCCAAATCCATATCGCAATCAAAAACAGCTATTTGCCGTGTAGGAGAATCAATGTAATAAAAAGATTTTTGATCGGCCGTCCAAGCCATGCCATTGGAAATACTCACGTTATCAAATAATTTATCAGTAGATAAATTACGGTTTAACCTATACAGACTTCCAACATTAGGCGCTTCGTCAAGACCCATCGTTCCAGCCCATAGCCGCCCCTCGGGATCCACCTTCCCATCATTAAAACGGTTATTTGGAAAATCCTTTTCTGGGTCAATAATAGGAGAAACATCTCCGCTATTTATATCTAAACGAGCCAACCCAACAGTAGTGCCTAAAATTAAATCACCTTTTCGCGAAGGGACAGCTAAACCAACTTTCTCGCCCACATCCCATGATTTATTTTGACCTGTTGATGGATTAAAACAACAAACCTTAGCTCTCTCGATATCAACCCAAATTAAGTCATTAGCATCAGCTCTCCAAACAGGGCCTTCACCAAGAATTGCCTTAGCATCCAATACACATTCAGCTGTCAGTGTTTGCACATAAGCAACTTGGCCAAATAAACCGACTGCTGGCAAGTTTGGAATGTTACTTGAAAAGATTATCAACGACTAACCATTGACACATCAAGCTCGCCACATATCGGCTCAATACCAGTAGAGTTTTGAAAAGGAGCAAGGTCGAACTCTGGAATCACTGCCATTAAATGATCAAATATATCCGCCTGAATCGCCTCATATTCAGCCCAAATCGTTGTATCTGTAAATATGTAGATTTCAATCGGCAAACCATTGTCACCTGGCTCAAGTTGCCTAATCAAAAAAGTACGATCTTGACGAATTTGCGGATGATTTTTCAGATAAGCAACAATGTAGGCACGAAAAGTTCCTATATTTGTCAAACGCCTACCATTTACTAGTTCTGATAAGTCAATTTTTGTAGTCTGATTATGAGCGTTGACTTCATCTAATTTCGACTGCAGATAATCCTTAAGCAGATCAAACCGCTTAAACTTTTCCAGTAATTCATCATCTATAAAGCGAATCGATCTCATATCAATTCTAATCGGACGTTTTATCCGCCTGCCTCCTGAGTCCTTCATCCCTCGCCAGTTACGGCAAGACTCAGTGATTAGTTTCGATGCAGGAATACTAACAACGGTTTTATCAAAATTCTGCACCTTTACTGTAGTCAAGGAAACGTCAATAACATCGCCATCCACACCGTGGCTCTTCATCTCAATCCAATCACCCTTACGAACTGTATCATTTGTAGCAATTTGAATTCCTGCCACTAACCCCATTATCGCATCTTTAAACACAAATAAAAACCCCATGAACATTGCACCCAGCCCAGCCATCAACGCACCCACCTCCCTACCCATAATAATAGAAATAATAAACACGCCTCCTATAATACTTGCCACTAGCATTACTGCCTGTGTTAGCCCCTTAATTGGTATCCTTTTTGAAATTTCAAACCTTTGATAAACATCTAACACACTCGATAACAAAGCCTGTAAAGTAAATAATAATGCCGCAACTAAATACACTTTCGAAGCACCTTGAATAAATGCAACAAGACTTGCCAGTTTATCAAAGACCACAGGTGATAAAACATGCACAACCAACGCTGGGACTATATTTGTCAAGCGTGAGAATACTTTGTTCTCAATCAGAACATTGCCCCAGTCGTTATCTGACTTAATTATTAAAAAACGAATCGCTCGAAGAACAACTCGTCTTACCAATAAATACGCCAACCAACTGACGACAAATAACACTAGAGCACCCAAAAGATTAACAAGAATACCTGACCAAAAATCCCCTATTCCCCAATCAATAAAATACCCCTTAAGCGATATCAAAAGATCGCGAAGAGAATCAAAATTTTGATTAATATTCTCAGAAGCGTTATTCATTACGTCACCATTATTTTCAGC
>JAYZHR010000164.1:0-20427 GCA_036166355.1 Verrucomicrobiota bacterium
CTTCGAATGAAAGTGCGACGGTCAACTTTTGGGGAAGGTGTTATTTTGATTTCATTATGCTTAGCTGAAACAAAGCGATCTATCGGATGTTTTTGCCAACTGGAAGGCGCGGAAGGGACGACTGGTATTTTGGGCTTTTTAAGGGGTTTAAGTGCCCACCAATCCTCCTGGCTTTTTGCTTCAGCAAGGCATAAAGCTTTGCTTATAAGAAGAAACAATAAAACAGGTAATGTTGTATATTGGGGCACTCCGAAATGGAGTATTAATGTCCTAATAATGACAAGAAAAAAGGAAATGGTCGGAGCGAGGCGATTTGAACACCCGACATCTGGTTCCCAAAACCAGCGCTCTACCAAGCTGAGCTACGCTCCGACCCGCGCGTTTTCTAGGCGAAAGTGGATTTTATCGCAACACTCAATTTCAATTCCTTGTCGCTTTCTTTAGTTGGTGGCAGCCTAGCTACAGCAGATTCGAGAAAATGAATAAGCCATTTTTTTCCAATATCAGGATATTCAGGACTGCCGTATTATTATTTTTCAACTTTTTTGTTTTTTTGGGCAGTACTTTAGCCGTTGGGAATAATTGGTGGCAATTTCGTGGCCCACAAGGAGACGGACACTCGGCATCGACCAATCTTCCTCTTCAATGGTCTGAACAAAAGAATATCACTTGGAAAACAGCAATTCATGATCGAGGTTGGTCTTCTCCAGTAATTTGGGGAAAGCAAATCTGGATTACAACAGCTACTGTTGATGGAAGTAAGTTATTTGGTGTTTGTTTGGACAAGGATACTGGGAAGATTGTCTATGACTTGCATCTTTTTGATGTTGCCGAGCCTATGATGATTACGAAGGATAACACTTACGCCACACCTACACCCGTAATCGATGAAGGTTTAGTTATACTTCATTTTGGTACGTATGGAACAGCATGTGTTAATACAACCAGTGGTAAAGTTTTATGGCGTCGGCGTGATTTAAATTGTGACCATGAAGCTGGCGCTGGTCCTGCTAGTTCCCCTACACTAGTTGGAGGTAATGTAGTTATCCATGTGGATGGGCGAGATGTTCAGTATATAATTGCCCTAGATAAGGTTTCTGGCCAAACGGTATGGAAAACAAGTCGATCGTTAGATTATTCTAAGTTTCCAGTGCATCATCGAAAGGCATATTGCATGCCGATTGTTGCTCCACGTGGTAAAGCTACCCAGCTCATAAGTCCGGCTGGGCGTGGATTGTATGCATACGATTCAGTTTCAGGTAGAGAACTTTGGCGGATTCGCCATCGTGGTTGGTCTGTTGCGCCACGTCCAGTGTCTGGTCATGGTTTGGTATATGCCCTCATAGATCGCGATCGTCCTGAATTGTGGGCTATTCGTCTTGATGGAGTAGGTGATGTATCCAGCACGCATATTGTTTGGAAGTCGACTCGAGGAATGCCTCAACGTTCTTCACCATTGCTGATAAACGATTTTTTATTTGTTATAAACCGTGGAGGAATTGCTACCTGCCTTGATGCGAAGACGGGAGAAGTTTTTTGGAAAGAGCGACTCAAAGGGGCTTACTCTGCATCACCCATATACGCTAATAACCGCATCTATATTTTTAATGAAACTGGTCTTTGTACAATAATTCGCCCAAAGCGTAAATTTGATCTCATTACAACTAATTCACTCGCTAAACAATCCTTTATGGCTACGCCTGCTGTTGACGGGGATGCTTTCATTATTCGTTCTGAAGGTTATGTCTATCGTATTGAGGCTTTATCAGAATCCACAATAAAATGAAGTTACTAAAGGATTGTTTGCTATATGGTTTTATAGACTCTGCTTATCTCAATGGTCGTGATCCTGAACTTTTGTGCCAACAATTATGTGATGGAGGTGTCGACTTGGTTCAGTTAAGGGCAAAGAATTGGAGCCAAACGGAAGTTAAAAATATGGCTAAGCGATTAATTCCAATAACTGAAGAGGCTAATGTACGACTGGTAATTAATGATTATCCTGAAATTGCCAAAGAAGTTGGTGCTCCTGCAACTCATTTGGGGCAGGAAGATTTTTTTAATGCCAGCTACAAAGATATAGATGACGTGAAGTCAGATGATTCTAATCTGGAGATTGGTCTTAGCACTCATTCACCAGATCAGGCAATAGCTTCCTGTGAGGTAGGGGCGGATTACATCGCGATTGGGCCAGTATTTGCTACGCCAACTAAGCCTGGTCGGCTTGGGGTTACTTTGGATTATGTTCGGTGGGCATCTGAGCATATTGATCGTCCATGGTTTGCTATTGGAGGTATTAATATGGAAAATGTTAACGATGTGCTTGCAGCTGGAGCTCGTCGGGTTTGTGTGGTGTCAGCCATTCTGCAAGCGACGGACGTGACTGGTGCTTGTAGTGATTTCAAGGAGCGCTTACTGTGTGCCGCCGATTAGTCGGAATATTTCCTTAAATTTACTAATAATATGAGTCTTCTTGTTTTCGGTTCCACTGCGTTGGATTCTATAAGTACCCCTAAGAAAAAAAATCCCCGGCTACTCGGTGGTTCGGGAAGTCATGCTGCCGTTGCTGCAAGTTTTTTCACAGCGCCTAAATTGATTGGGGTTGTTGGTACGGATTTTCCCAAAAAATATATTTCTTTGTTGAAGAAACACAAAGTAAACATCAAGGGTTTGAAAATTCGTGATGGCAAAACATTTCACTGGGCAGGTGAATATGAGGTTAACATGAACAACCGCCGAACACTTAGTACCGAATTAGGGGTGGTAGATGGTTATTCTCCTGTTCTTCCGGTATCTCATAGAAAAGCCCAATATGTTCTGCTAGCTAACAATCCCCCGGGTGCTCAGGAGGCGATTATCGATCAGTTGGATAAGCCGAAGTTTATAGTTGCTGACACCATGGATCTTTGGATGAACGTTGCCATGAATGACCTGCGAAGCCTACTTAAGCGTGTTGATATGCTTGTATTAAATGACAGTGAGGCGCGTCAGTTAACTGGTGATGACAATGTGGTGTCTTCTCTTCCTAAGTTACACAAGTTTGGTCCAAAATATGTAATCGTTAAGAAAGGAGAGCACGGGGCAATTCTTTCATCAAAGAAAGGGTTGTTTGTTGCACCAGCTTTCCCTTTGGCTAAAGTTGAGGATCCGACTGGTGCTGGCGATTCGTTTGTGGGGGCATTGGTGGGATACTTGGCAAAGAAAGCTGGGTCGATTGATTCTAATATTCGGAAAGCAGTGCTCTATGGGAGCGTAGTTGCATCATTTTGTTGTGAAGGTTTTGGTTTAAATAGAACTACCAAGACTACTCGTACAGAAATCAATAAACGTTTGAGAGAATTAGAAAAAATAACGCGCGTCTAAAGTACTTCTAGAGCATCCAATACTTCCTGTGCATGTTCTGCTACTTTTACTTTGGGCCAAATTTTCTGAATCACTCCATCAGCATCAATTAGGAATGTTTGGCGATTAATTCCAAGAAACGTACGCCCCATAAATTTTTTTTGCCCCCAGACGCCATAGGTTTTACATATATTCTTATCTTCATCTGCAATAAGTTTGAATGGCAGTTCAAACTTATCAATAAATTTGTCATGCTTGGCTACTGAATCGGCACTGACTCCCAATATTACCGCATTTTTAGCATTAATTTCATTATGTAAATCACGAAAGCCGCAAGCTTCTTTATTGCAGCCCGGTGTGTTGTCTTTTGGATAAAAATAAAGGACAACTTTTTGGCCACGGAATTGGCTTAGTGAGATTTCTCCACCCCCATTTGTAGGGGCGGTAAATTCAGGAGCTGCATCTCCTTCAATTAGTTTTGTTTTAGCTTTGGTTGCCATGTAGAAAGAAGAATCTGGTAGCACCTTATTTTAGTCAACTGAGTTTAATTTTGCCACCAAGTAGGGCGGTGTTTTTTGCCAACTAACCTTAGTCCTTTAATCGTGAGCAGGGGATCTACTTTTTGAATGGATGGTATTTTTTTGGCTATCAATTTTGCATAGCCTCCTGTTGCTATCACAGCCATTTTTCTTACATCTAGTTCTTTTTTTAATTGTCTTAAAAGTTCCGATATAAGTCCACGGTACCCAATAACTGCACCGCTCAACATGGCATGTTGCGTGTTCTTCCCAATCACTGAGCTTGGTTCAGTGATTTTTATTTTTGGGAGTAGTGCTGTTTTTTCATGTAGATATTCGGTCATTACTGCTAGTCCTGGTGTAATAATTCCACCTATATAATTTTGGGCGGCGTCCACAATATCAAATGTAACAGCTGTTCCGAAATCAACAATGATTACTGGGCCTCCATATTTTGCATGTGCAGCGATGGAATTAGCCAATCGATCTGCTCCAATTGAATTTGGTTTAGGGTAATCTATTCCGATTCCAACTACTGTTTTTGGTGTTAATTGAATGGTGGGGCAGTTCCAATGTTCGCGTAACATTGCTTTGAGTGACTGATTTAGTCTAGGCACTACACTGCAAAATACAGCCCCAGATAGAGTTTTGCATTTGGTCAACCGGATTAGCTTTGCCAGTGCAGGCCTTGCTTTTCCATTTGTAAGGGTATTACTCGGAATAACCACATCAGCTATCACATTTTTATTTTTTACTGCAGCGACGTGAGTATGTGTATTTCCAATGTCAATAAGTAAGACCACTTGGAATGAGCTAACCTTTGTTATTCAAAGATTCAAGATTGAAGTTTAAAGTAGTGGTACTTGATAATGTAGAGTTTCAAAATGAGCGATTGGGCTTGATTGATTGGCTGTCGCCAAGGACAACAGGACCAGCTGCGCCTTTTTAGGAAAGGGCTATTTTAATCATGAAGCAACAGACCATTGTTACGTTGGACCTTGAGGGAGTGCTTGTGCCAGAGATATGGATTGCATTTGCAGAGAAAACTGGAATTGAAGAACTTAAACTGACTACACGAGATATTCCTGATTATGACGAGTTGATGGCTGGTCGGTTATCTCTCTTAAACAAAAATTCACTTAAGCTTACAGACATTCAGGAAGTGATAAGAACGTTATCTCCACTTGAGGGAGCTAAGGCTTTTCTTGATGAATTGAGATCTACAACACAGGTAGTAATCCTATCAGATACTTTCAAAGAATTTGCAAGCCCATTGATGGAACAATTGGATTGGCCGACAATTTTTTGTCACGATCTAGAGGTGGATTTGGAGGGGCGGGTGATTAATTATAGACTACGGCAGTCAGATCAAAAACGTAAGTCAGTAGCTGCGTTTCGAGGCTTGAATTACTATGTAATTGCAGCCGGTGATTCTTATAATGACACTACTATGCTTTGTGAGGCAGACAAGGGGTTCTTGTTTCGCTCGCCAGACAATGTGAAGAAGGAATTCCCCCAATTTCAATCTGCGGAAGAGTATCGAGAGCTGATGGAGATGATTCGGCTTGAATTGGAAAGGTAAGTTTCTCTCATTAGAATTTATGAAATAGGTTAAATTTATTCATCTATGAATAGATAATCGTTTGACACTGGAAAGTTCGGTGATATTTTCGCCGACGACGCTCCCGTTTGATGGGAGCGTTTTGATCGGGGATTACACACTTTAAATGAGCCAAATGGCAATTACTGAGGATGACACTGGGAGTGGTTCCCAGTCTTCTAATATTTCTGAAGCGGTTATTCGTATTGCTGGCAATTCGCAGGATGGTATTCAGTCCATTGGCGGGTTTTTAGCTCGTTTGGCGGGTCGTAGTGAGCAAGAGGTAATGACTATGATGACGATTCCCTCGACGATTTCAGGAGGTCCGTCCATTTTTCAGGTTCGTTTAGGGTCGGGAGATGTCTTGAGCCCAGGTGACGATGCTGATGTGCTACTCGCATTTTACCAGCATTCCTATGAAGACCACGTCTCTAATTTGCGAGAAGGAGGCCTTATTGTTTATGACAGTGATCATGTCGAACCGAAGGAAGACTGGCTCAAGAAATATCGTCACATTGGGATCGCTATTTCTAGTTTGACGGTAGAGGCAATTGGTGGGACTGCCAGAGACAAAGGGAAGAATATATATGCCCTCGGTTTGATCGGTCGTATGTTTAATCTTGATCTGGAGAAACTCGAGCGATTGATTAACGAGCGATTTGCTGCCAAAGGTGAGAGCGTGGTTAAGACTGCTATGGATGCTTTTCAGTCTGGTTACCGCTATCATTCGGATGATATCACCAATCTTTTTCAGTTTAATAAGAGTGAGGTTGATCGTTCGAATCAGGTGGTGATGTCTGGAAATGAGGCGATTGGTTATGGATTGATTGCAGCAGGTGTCAGGTTTGGTGCTGGTTATCCCATAACCCCATGGTCGGATATCATGGAGTTGCTTCGACGAGAGTTACCCAAGTACGGCGGCTCTTTTATACAGTGTGAAGACGAAATTGCATCTGTTTCTATGGCGATTGGGGCCAGTTATGGTGGTCGAGTCGCTGTTACTGGATCAAGTGGTCCTGGTATTTCCCTCAAAACTGAAGCAATTGGATGGGCAGTGATGGCTGAGATTCCGCTTGTGGTAATCGACATTCAGCGAGGTGGCCCTTCAACCGGATTGCCTACTAATGTAGAGCAGTCTGACTTGAATATTGCTTGTTACGGAGGGCACGGTGACTCTCCGAGGGTCGTATTGGCCGCTGCTAATGTGGAGGATTGTTTTTATACAGCTATTGAAGCAGTGAATATCGCTCGTAATTTTAGTGTCCCAGTTTTTTTGTTAAGTGATCAGGCTATAGCTACCCGAATTGAAGCCTTCAACGAGCCTGACTTGGAGAAACTATGCCAAGATCTAACACCTGATTTAACGCCGGTCCAAACTCACAAACCTTACGATTTGCAAACGGAAACAGGAGCGAGTCATCACAGGGTTCCCGGTACTCGTATTGAGGATGGTCGGTATCCAGTTGTTACTGGTTTGGAGCATGATGAAATGGGTCACCCGAGTTCATCTCCTGAATTGCATGAAGCAATGACGCAAAAACGACGTAATAAGCTTAACGCTCTTGCTGAAAAGTTGCCAGTACCTGAGGTTTATGGCGCTGACTCAGGGGAGGTGCTTGTTGTTGGTTGGGGGTCAACGACTGGTCCGCTATATGAGGCTGTAGAAAAATCAGGAAACAATGGCCAGGCTATATCTGCCTTAAAGCTCCGTCATCTGAATCCGCTTCCAAATGGCTTGGAAGATATTTTCGCACGTTTTAAGAAAATCTACGTTGTAGAAATGAATGATGGAGGTATTTATGGTTACGGGCAACTTGCTGGATTATTAAGGGCTCGTTTTGCTGATCCTCGTATTGAGGGCATTAACAAGACAGATGCGCTTCGTTGGAAGGTTTGGGAGATTCTTGATCGCGTGAATGAACGACGAAAAAGCGAAAGTAATTAATTAGCTTTAACAATCTATTGAATTTCAAGAGACAATGAGTGATAGCGTAACAGTAGAGCCAACACCAAAAGATGCTGGAGAGCGTCAACCATTAACCAAGAAAGAAATCACTGCGGATCATCCAACATGGTGTCCAGGTTGCGGAGATTTTTCGATACTCGCAATTTACTATAAGCTGATTTTAAAACGGAACATTCACCATGAAAAGGTAACTACAGTAGCTGGAATTGGTTGTTCAAGTCGTTTTCCATACTTTGTTCAGGCACATGGTGTTCATTATATTCATGGTCGTGCTTTGTCTCTTGCTAGTGGGCTATCTCTTTCTCGTCCTGATCTACATGTTTTTGCATTTGGTGGAGATGGTGATGCTTTTTCGATCGGAGGAAACCATTTCACTCACACAGCCCGTAAGAATATAAAAATGACATATGTTGTGATGGATAATTTTGTTTATGGCCTGACAAAAAAACAAACATCCCCAACTTCTCCGATTGGATTTAAGAGTAAGACTGACAATTGGGGTGCATTAGATCGGCCAATTAATCCTATGAAGCTTGCTATTGCAGCTGGAGCTACCTTCGTAGCTTGGACATCCCACACCAATCCGAAGCATCTTTTAGAAATGATGGATATAGCTATGGATCATGATGGTTTTGGATTTATAGAGTGCTTAAGTGAGTGTACAGAGTTTTTTCAGGGCGCATTTGATGCTTCTAATCCTCGTAAGGGGGGCGTGTTTGACCTTGTTCCTGAGGATCATGATGTCACTAATGAGGCGGCCGCTTATGAACTTGCTGGGGAGGATTTTCCAGGTAAGTTTGGAATCTATTATCAAGTCCAGAGACCTACTAAAAATGCATTAGAATCTGGAGTATCAGATGCTGCTCAGGCTAAATTTGAAGGTAAGAAAGACTGGGAAGTGCTTCAGTCGACTTTCAACCGAATGAAATAATTTTCGGTTTATTTTCTGGGTGTTATTTGCCAGTCGGCATCTACAAGTGCCTTATATCCACCGATGAGTGAGTGGACATTATTGTATCCCATTCTTTGTGCTACTTCTGCAGTTAGGATAGAACGGTAGCCTCCACCGCAATACATTATTATTTCCGAGTCTTTTTTCGGGACGATAGCTTCTATATCTCGCTCAAGAATTCCTTTACCTAAGTGAATTGCTTCAATTGCATGGCCATTTTCCCATTCTGTATCTTCACGTACATCCATTAGAATTGCTTCTGGATTGTTAGCCAAGCGGTCACGAGCATGATCGAGTTCAATCTCATTGACGTTAGGGCGTGCGGTTTCTACTACCGCAAGAAACCCTTTGGAATGCTTCATCTGTCAATCGTGCCGGGGGGCACTTGCTTGGTCAATATTTCGCTTGGTCAAGCTTGCTCTATTGCCTACTTGAACAGATATTTGTCGCCTGCGAGATGCAGATAGAACTTATCAATACTGGCTCGGAACTTTTGCTTGGTCGTGTGCTAAATACTCACCAACAGTGGTTGGGGAAAAAACTTGCCGATACTGGTTATATTTTATCGAGACAAGTCACGGTTCCCGATACGGCTGATTCCATCTGTGATGCGGTTCAGATTGCACTTGGTCGATCAGATCTTGTGATTACAACGGGCGGCCTAGGGCCTACTTCGGATGATATTACTCGAGAGAGAATTGCTGCTCAATTTGGAAAGCCGCTTCGAAAAGATGAGAAAATTGAAGAGCATATTGCAAAGTTTTTTCATCAACGTAATCGACCTATGCCGAAATCTGTACTTGTTCAGGCTCAGGTTCCAGAGGGGTCATTGGTTTTTAATAATTATTTTGGCACAGCTCCTGGGTTGGCGATGACCGTTCCTTCAGGCCGGCCTGATATTGGAAATAATCAGCCATGGTTGGTAATGTTGCCAGGACCGCCAAGGGAGCTAAGGCCGATGGTTGAAAAATATTTACTCCCATTCATTCTCCAGAAATTCCCACTCCATGAAGAGTTTCACTGTCGTACATTACGAAGCATGGGGATTGGAGAATCAATGGTAGAAGATCGTTTGCTCGAACGTCTACGCCCGTTAATGAAGCAAGGACTTGATTTAGGATTTTGTGCAAGGACGGGGCAGGTTGATATTCGTTTGTGTGGTTATGGTCCTAAGATACTTGATTTGATTGCTAAATCTGAATTATTGATTAGGAGTGAAATCGGAAAATATATTTATGGTACGGATGATGATTCTATTGAAAAAACTGTAGTTGATAAACTTATTGATAAAGGCCAAACAATTACCGTTGCAGAGTCTTGTACGGGTGGTTTTCTTGGTCACCATATTACTAGTATTCCTGGAGCATCAAGAGTCTTTCTTGGGGGATTTTTAACTTATAGTAATGAGCTGAAGGAGGAGATGCTTGAAGTTCGAAATGAAACCCTTGTGAAACATGGGGCTGTTAGTAAAGCGGTATCAATCGAGATGGCAGAGGGGGCAAGATTAAAGACCAAGGCGGATCATGCACTTTCAGTTACGGGCATAGCTGGACCAGAAGGAGGAACAAAAGATAAACCTGTGGGTACAGTCTGGTTAGGTCTGGCTTCAATTGGTCGTAAACCATTAGCCATTAGAAAATTCCATCCTTATGACCGTGAGACATTCAAACAGGCCACGGTGAATCAGGCGCTAGAACTTATCAGAAGGAGATTAGGTTAGTAAGGGCCCCCCTTATTCCCCGTCATCGCCAATTGCTTCCACAGGGCAGCCTTCCATGGCTTCGCGGCATAGTTCTTCATCCTCTTCATTGTCAGGTTGGCTAGTGACAAATGAGTAGCCACCGTCATCGTTTCGAGTGAAGCAGTTTGGGGCAGTTTCACGGCACAAATCGCAATCGATGCACTCTTCGTCCACATAATACTTCCCTTTAGCGTTATCTTCGTATTTGTTGTCAATGTCAGCCATAGCAATAAACAGCGGGGACTTATTAACCAACTCAACTAAGCCTTTCAAGCGTCATTGGTAATTATTTTAATAAATTTTTCGAAGGCAAAATGGATCTTAAATTGTTTGTAGCACTAGAAAAAATCTCAATTGCCTCTGAAATTTGGGCTTCATTTGAAGTTATTCCTATGCCCCAGAGGGTTGTGCCTCGAGCTAGATCGGGATTACGGCCGATAGCAGCCAGATATGGTGGAACCTGCATGGACTTTGTTATACAGGCGGACCCTGCGTGAATAGCTACACCGCGTAGATCCAATGCCAAAGTCTGACCTTCTCCTTCGACCCCTTCAGTACTAATGTTTAAATGGTGTGGAAGGCGTTCGTATCCTGGTTCCGGGCCGTTTAGGTGAATACCTTTTACTTTTTGTCGAATACCATTCAATAGTTGATGCTGTAATTTTGAAGTGTGTTCAAATCTTTTATCAAGTTCACTGATTGCTCGGATTGAAGCTATCCCAGCGCCAACAATAGCAGCAATATTTTCTGTTCCAGATCGAAAGTTGTTTTCTTGCATGCCACCATGGATCAATGAATCGATTGGTGTGCTTCTTTTTTTATATAGAACACCAACTCCTTTTGGGCCGTAAAAACGATGAGGGGCTAATGCTAGTAAATCTACTCCAAGTTGTTGGACGTTGATTGGGAGCCAACCTCCGCTTACTGTAGCGTCAATGAATAGTGGGATACCATGTTGACCAGTTAGTTCGGCGGCCTTTGCGATGGGTTGTATAGTGCCTAAATCGTGATTTGCCTGATGTAAGCAAACTAGTATTGTGTCATCTTGAATTAATTCTGCTAGCTTGTTGGGATCGAACCGACCTTCATTATCGACCTTGATTTTAGAGCTTTTAAAACCTTGGTTTTCGAGCCAATCAATTGATCCAGTGATAGCAGGATGTTCGATATTAGTTGTGATTATATGGTTGCCAAATCGTTTATTGGCCAAGGCTGAACCTTTTACAGCATGGTTGATGGCTTCGGTGCCACTTGAGGTGAAGATAATTTCTTCATCGTTAGCAGCATTAATGAGTTTTGCCAAATTTGAGCGAGCTTCATCTAAGGCGTCTCGAGCTTCTATCCCTAATTTGCCAAGTAAGATTGGAGATCCAAAACGTTCATTCAACCAAGGTTGCATCAATTCAACCACCTCAGGAAGAGGTTTGGTTGTAATAATATGATCAAGATGAATCATATAATTAACACATGCTTTTTGATTTATTTATTGCGTGTATTAAAAGTGCGACTGTGATTCCGATCTGGAATGTTGATCGTATATGTATTGCCATGTGGGGCGACTGACATGTGAATATGATGTGCTTCGCAGTCTTTGGTTAGATTGGCAATAAATTGTTCATTAGTATTATTTTCAATGTCCTTTCGGAGATTTTTATGAAGTTGATACATCACGCTAATATTAGAGTTATTCAAAGCAGCAAAAGAGGAGGCTCCGCATCCTTTAGTCACTCCGTTATTCATTACTGAGACTGTTGGGGCAATACTTTGAATGAAGACAGCATTGTTACTGAAATCTAGCCCATGATGATTTACCTGATACACATCTACCGTGCCTACTCGGTTAATTGGTGTGACTAATCGAGCCTCTGTATTTTGAGTTAAATCACCTCCATCCCAAAAACGGAATTCACCAAGTTCCACAATCACGGCTATGCTATTTGCATTGTCGGAGGTGTCTTCCTTGAGCCACTTTACCTTATTGGTCAGGGGATTGCGTATGGATCCCTGTTGAGTGTCCATGAATTTTTGCATAGCAGCAACGCAGTGAATACGCATTTTGACTTGGTTATCTATTTGTTTGAGAGGTAGTTCTGTTCCAGGTTTCATTATATGCCTTTTTCCAACCTTCATGTTGCGGTATGGCTTGATGCGTAAAAGGAAAGATGAGTTAGCATTACCGTCTGGATCGCGGTTTGGAATACCATTATCCCAGACATTATTGATTGGCATTTTTTGAGATAATTCGGCTGCTCCACCAAAGTGATCAATGTGGAAATGTGTGGTAATTAGATGATCGATTTGTGTTAAGCCGGCAATTTTTGTTGCTACTTCGTGAATTCGAGTAGGATCTCGATCTCCTGGAAGGCCTGTGTCTATTAGTATTGATTCCCCTGCAGGCGTAACGATCAGAGTGCCACCGCCTCCTTCTACATCGACCCAGTAAACATCAAGGGTCTTCGATTCCTTGGCATATGCGTAGCATGCGGTAAGTAACACAATTGCCAAAGCTGCATATTGAAATGTGAATTTAAATCTCATCTTAAATGTCATCAGCAGATGCTGACGGAAGGCGTTGATTCAGGCAAACCTGTTATTTCTCTTGTAAAGATACAAAATTAAACCCCAGTTTAATTGGATTATACAGGGTTTAAAAATGGAGCAGCTATTTAATTGTTTTTTAGCTGAGCTTTAGGATGAGTCCCTGATGCGCAGTGTGCCACATGTGCATGGCTTCACGTAGTTCTACAACCGTTTGTTCCACTTTTTGCTGTAAATCATTCAATTGTTCTTTGGTGGACTCTAACTTTTGCCGAAGCGCAACCATATGTTCTTTGGTGGCTTCTTCCCAGGCTTCATGTGCTTGATTGAGTTGTTCTTGGGCATCAGTAAAAATTTTTTGAGTTTTTTCACAAATATTTTCCTCATGTTTTTTAAGACGAACAGCCAAGTAACGTTGTTTTTGATAAATTTCTGCCATCGCAATAGTTTCATCAGAGACACGCCGCAATTTGGATGCGAGTCCGATTTTTTCCAAAACATGAATTGTCCATTTGGTAGGGTCAAATTGCCATGGTTTTACGCCGTTTCGATAGTCGTGTTGAAATTCATGATGAAAATTATGATACCCTTCTCCGAAGGTGAAAAGTGCCATGAGCCAGCTATCTTTAGCAGAGCATTGGTCCGAGTATGGTTGACGGCCGACGGTGTGACAAAGGCTATTAATGAAAAAAGTCATGTGATGTACAGCGACAAGCCGAGTAACACCTCCGATCATAAGTCCAGCTGCAGCACCTAGGCTCCCTTCTGCTATATATCCGATTAAGGTTGGAAGACCAAAACCTACAATCAAGCCAATAGCTGCCCACCACTTGTGTTGAAAACGAACAAGTGGATCTTTTTTTAGGTCATTTACATTTGTAAGAGGCGATTCTCCTCCAATTGGGCGCGTCATTATCCATCCCATATGGGCATGAAAGAAACCTCTTTGAATATTGTATGGATCATCCTCTTCATCTGTGTGCTTGTGGTGGCGGCGATGATCGGAACACCATTCCAACGCTGAATTCTCCATCGCTGTTGCTCCAAAAATTAGTGTTAGGAATCGAACTGGCCAACTTGCTTTGAAAGACAAGTGTGAGAAGAGCCTGTGGTAACCAAGTGTAATACTTAGTCCCGACGCAATAAACATACCAACAAACAAACTACCGTGTAACCACCAGTTAATTTGTCCACCATAATGGTAGATAAAAATCGGTAGACCGATGATTGAGGTTAACAGGGTGCCTATTAGAAACGCGGAGTTCGTCCATCTGACGTTTCGCAGAAAATGGGCGGAATTCATATCCTTGTTTATTAGCGACTTAGAGATCTAAGTCGCAAAAACGAGGAAATTAGGCTGTGTTTTTGGTATGGCAACTCATTTTTCCATAAATTTTTCATATCCAAACCGAATCTTTCTTCATTTGTTCTATTTTGCTAACCTCCTCTTATGGTTTTGTTTAGAAAGTTTTGTCGAATTTGTGCGTTTTTAGTACTTATTCCATTGTTTGAAGAAGCTAGAGCTGGAAAGCGTCCAAATGTCCTTTTTATAGCTGTGGATGATCTTAATAATGATCTTGGCTGCTATGACCATCCGCTTGTTCATTCGCCAAATATAGATCGCTTAGCTAAGCGGGGAATTCAATTTGAACGCGCGTATTGTCAATACCCAGTATGTAATCCCAGTCGTTCGTCTTTGATGACAGGTTTATATCCAGAGCAGACAGGGGTGCTTTCCAATGCAGGCAATTTCCGTAAACATCATCCTAATTTGCCTACACTTTCTCAACATTTTATCGCAAATGGTTATTTTGCAGCTCGAGTGGGAAAGATTTATCACTATGGAGTTCCATTGCAAATTGGTACTTCAGGCGAGGATGACAAGGCATCTTGGAATCATGTGGTAAACCCTATTGGGATAGATCGTACTCAACTCGAACCTGTCTCTACGCTTATGAAAGGAAAGTATGGTGGGACCATCTCTTGGCGTATAGTAGAAAGTAAAGATGAAGATCACACTGATGGCAAAGGAGCTATTGATGCTATTCAAATCATGAAGGAGAATCATCCAGATAAAACTGGCAAACCGTTCTTTTTGGCGATGGGTTTTTTTAGGCCTCACACTCCTTATGTTGCTCCTGCGCACTACGCTAAACTCTATCCTATCGAGAAGATTACGCCTTTAATGGAGAAGCCTGGTGACCGTGATGATATCCCATCATTAGCACTGCACGATAGGCCTCATCAACGTGAACTTTCCATTTCTAAACGTAAGGAGATTATTCAAGCTTACTATGCATCTATCACACTAATGGATGCTTGTGTTGGTAAATTAATGGATGCTTTGGACGAATTGAAACTAACCGAAAATACTATCTTAGTTTTCTTTTCAGACCATGGTTATCATCTAGGACACCATGGTCTATGGCAAAAGAGTGACCTTTTCGAAGGGAGTGCCCGAGTTCCAATGATTATATCGGTGCCAGGTTCCGGACAGGTTGGGAAAAAATCGGCTTCTTTGGTTGAATTAATTGATCTTTACCCGACTCTTTCCGAACTTTGTGGTTTAGATAAACCAAAACATCTTAAAGGTAAAAGCCTTGTTCCTATTTTGGAGGATACAACAAACAGTGTGCGAGAGGCAGCCTTTACTGTTACTCGGGCGCGTGGAAAATCACCAAAAAATTTCGCTGGTCAGAAGCCATTGGGGCGAACGATCCGCACTGACAGATATCGATATACCGAATGGGGTAAAGAGGGGAAATATGGTGTAGAACTTTACGATTATAAGACTGATCCAGATGAGTATATTAATTTGGCCCAACGCAAAGGCAACAATCCTCTTGTAAAATTAATGCAATCCAAACTACATGCTACCCGTTCCTATACTCGTTGAGTTTATTCAAATAGTTGGATTAATTATTTCCAGGAGCAGAATTTTTCATGAATCGAAAGAAATCAGATCCAGTTGAGAGAATAAGAGTATCTTTTTCTGTCAATGTGTTTTCGTAAGTTTCCATCGTTTTCAAAAATTCGTAGAATTCTCTTGATTCGGAGTTTTGATCGAATGCCTCAGCATATATAGAGACGGCTTTGGCGTCAGCCTCACCTTGGATTTGCTGTTGCTGGAGATAAGCTTCTGATGTGATTGTCTTAAGTTCGCGCTGCTGGGCCCCCATAATTTTTGCAGCTTCCCCATCGCCTTCTGAACGAAACTTATTTGCGATACGGCTTCGTTCGGAGATCATTCGCTCAAAAATTTTTGACCGAACCTCCCGTGAATAATTAATTCGTTTAAAACGGAAATCCAGCAATTCAATTCCAAATTCCTTCTTAAGGTTAGGGCCGGCGTTATCTAGAACCTTTTGAGCAAGGGCAGAACGGCCCACCTTAAATGGTTTTAATTTAGATTCGTCATCAAGCAGCTCAGTCTCTTGAATGGCAACTTCACGTTGGCGAGAGCGAATCACTTCTACTAGGTCATTTGCTGCAACTACAATTCGTGCTTCACCATCAAGAATATCATCGAGCCTTGTTTGGGCGCCTGTTTCATTTTGAACCTTTTCAAAAAATAGTTTGGCATCGACTATGCGCCATCGTGCATAGGTATCGATAAATATGAATAATTTATCTTTTGTGGTTACTTCGTTCGGATCTCCATCCCACTCTAGGTAACGTTTTTCGAATGCATGGATTTCCTGTATAAATGGTATTCGGAAATAAAGACCGGCTTCATTTTTTTCAGGGCCATTAATTGGGCCACGAACAATCTTGCCAAATTGTGTAACAAATACCTGTTTGGTTTCATCAACGATATAAACTGATGAAAACACAATGATTACAAGTATGAAAAATACGATCCCGAAGATGATAGATGATAATTGTTTCAACATTATTTGTCCTCAGTATTAAGATTAAGCAATGGAAGAAGGCCTTTGGCTTCTTCGTCCATGACGATTTTTTTTGGTCCGTCGATAAATAACTTACCTATGGTTTCAAGATAAATTCTTTTACGTGTTACTTCTGGTGCTTGTTTGTAAGCAGCAAATACCTGTTTGAATAAGTCTGCATCACCTTGAGCTTTATTCACACGCTCTACGGCATATCCATTTGCTTCTTCAATTATACGAGCGGCATCACCTTTAGCCTTGGGAATAACCTTGTTGAACTGTGCCTGAGCAGTGTTAATTTTTGAAGAGCGTTCTTGTTGTGCTTGATTAACATCATCCCATGCTGCTCTAACAGACTGAGGTGGATTGACATCCTGCAATATTACTTCTTCTAGTTTGATTCCCATTTCGTACTGGTTCGCCAAGTTTTGAAGTTTATCTTTTACCTCGATTTGAATTTCACCTCTACCAGAAGTGAGCACTTCATTAATTGTACGGTCACCGATCACCTCACGCATAATCGCTTCATTCATCGCTCGAAATGTTTCAACTGCATTTCGAACCTTAAAGAGATAGTTGTAAGCGTCAGAGATTATAAACTGCGTAGACCATTGGACATCCGCTATATTAAGATCTCCAGTGACGATGAGTGAGGCTTCTGCTTCGTTCCTATTTCGGCTCGCATAACGAGTTCTAGTGCCTGCGGTTTGTGTGGAGAAATTAAACTCCAACTTTTGCATAGTAGTGACTTCAACTATTTCGTGTCTATCTATGCCAAACGGTAATTTGAAATGCAGACCCTGTTCAGTAATAGGCTGTCCAGTATATTTACCGAACCTTAATACGATTGCATGTTCTCGAGGATCTACTTTAAAAAAGCTAGTATATACTCCTATTGCAACAAGTGCTACAGCGATGCCCCCAATAATTATCTTATTAAGTGCTGCTGGATTGATCCTAATTTCATTTGGAAAATCAGCCATTCTTCAAAAGCCAAGTGTGATGTTGACTCAGCTTAGTTGCAAGATTAACCGGGCTTTTGCCTAAAAAACCGAGAAGCTATTAAACCTGCAAAGAAGATGGAGAGAGTGCCGATAACTGTAATCATGTTAGCATGGAAAGGGCTGCGGAACCATTCGAGTTCACTATCCATGTCCGGTGTGAATGTCATCCACAGGATCACGAGCACACCGATCGTTGCGCCCACGGCTGCCCCAGCGTTGTTGGCGCGACGGCTGATGAATCCTAGAAGGAAAAGTCCCAGCATGCCACCGGCAAACACTCCGCTGATCTTCCACCAGGCATCAAGTATGCTTTTTACACCCATCATCGCTAAGGCTACACCAGTTCCGATTAGCCCAAAAAATACAGTCATTATTCGCAGAAATCGCAAGCTTTCTTCCTCGGTGGCTTTTGGCTTGAACCATCGTCGATAAAAGTCCTGAAGAGTTATAGTAGATGAACTGTTAAGGCTTGTATCGATGCTGCTCATTGCCGCAGCAAACAACGCGGCAATGAGCATTCCGGCGAGGCCGGCTGGCATTCGATTAGCAATAAAATGTGGTAGTACTTTGTCACCATACTCATTAGGCTCAAGGTCGTTCGACAAGAGTTTTGCTTTGGCAATTACTTCGTCGGAACCTTTCGTTAATTGTGGTGATTGTTCTGCCACTAAATCAATAGCCTTAGCTAGTTTAACTTCTTTAAGTAGGCTAGGGTTGGCCTGATAATATGAGAAGAGAATCGATCCAATGAAAAAGAACATGAGTGCGACCGGCATGTACATTAGTGAGCCCATCCAGACTGAGCGGCCAGCGGCTTTTTTGGAATCAGCAGCGTGGTAACGTTGTACGAAGTTTTGGTCGATTCCAAAATTAGTAAGGTTTATAAAAATTCCATACATTAAAACTACCCATACAGTTGAATCTGTTAAACTGAACCCAAAATCCCCTAAACTGAATTTACCTTCTTTATTGGCAATGGAAATTGCGTTCTCAGCTCCGCCTGGTATGTCAGTTAGAATTAATCCAACAACCATAATTGCTCCAATCGTTAGGATTATACTCTGAATGGCATCAGTCCAAATTACAGCCTCAATTCCACCGAGTAGTGTATAAAGTGTTACCGCAAGTCCTGACACGATTATAATTGTTTCAATTTTCCAGCCAGTCAGTGCGCTTAGCCCTATAGCAACTCCAAACATAATCGTGCCAACTCGGGAAATTTGAGTAAGTAGATAGCATACAACAGCATATATCCGAGCCCAAGGGCCGAACCTTTTTTCGAGATGTTCATATGCTGATAGGCCAGCGTTTTTTCTATAGAATGGAACAAACCATTTAACTGCAATAAATGCTGCAATGGGAAGAGATAAGCTAAAAACAAAACTATTCCAGTTTGTGCTATATGCCTTACCTGGTATTCCAATGAAAGTATTACTACTTAAATAGGTGCCAAAGATCGAAAGCCCGCAGACCCAGCCAGGAAGTGAGCGATTGGCTACCGTGAAACCCTCAACGGTGCTACTCCGTTTGCGGAAATAGAATCCAGCACCGAAAAGTAGAAAAAAATAGACTACGAGAACGGCTAAATCGGGTGCGCGCAATTGTGCTAGAATCATTGTCTAATTTTGGCCTTTATCGGATAAGTACCGAATTAAGTCAGCGAGTTGTTTTTTAGTTAGGTTGGCAGTTAGGCCAGTTGGCATGACCGAACCCAATTGATTTTGTTCTCGGACATGCCCGCTAGGGATAATTATTGTCCCGCTTTGTGACAGTGGTCGAAGGATAATATTTTTTTCCCTTGAACGTTGTTCATAGCCTTGAAAAATATCGCCGGCTTTGGTTGTAATCTGCAATAGATTATAGCCTTCTTTTACATGTCGATCGGGCCAAATTACTTCTTCAATGATTCTCTCGACGCTAAGGGTGTTGCCAATCGTTTCCAGTTCCGGTCCTATGAAAGGAATTCTGTCGTTATTTAGGGATCCAATTTGATGGCAGGCGGCGCATCCTGCATTTTTGAAAATTAATTCACCGTTCTTAGCATCGCCTTTTGTAGCTGCCTTGGCTAAGTTGGAAACATATTCTGTCGAGTATATAGGTGCGGTATTTTTTACTCCGGCTACTTTACTCAAATAATCCATCAAATTCTTATCAGTACTGCCGATTGATTGTAGCTTAGTCAATGTTGCGACTGCTGAGGTTTTGTTGATCTTGCTTTTTATCAACGCTTCTAATAAGGCCTTACTTCCGGACTCTCGGCTTAAAATAGTGTGCAAAACTTCATCTACCAATTGGTTTTTAGTAATCAAATTAGCTCCCAGGCTGGTGGCTTTTGGCAGGTCTAAACGAGCAAGACTTTCAAGGCCAGCTATCCTCAGTGCTTTCCGTTCTTTACTATTGATCAGTTGTATCAATTTTTTGGTGTCATTTCCCCCCAGTTTTCCTAATGCCCTTATTGCCGCTAAACGCGTTTCATTGCTCGCCACCTCTTTGAAGGCAAATGAAGAGGTTAAATCTTTTAGTTCTGAAACTTTCCATTTTTCTATCAAGCTAAGTGCTTGTACTCGAGTTGAATCATTTGTACCGGTCAATGCTGATTGCAAAATTGCCTGTAAGTCACCTTCTGGTTTGTTATCCGTTTGAGAATTAATCAAAGCAGACCAAGCTGCTGTTTGACTTGATGATGATGAATGAAAAGCAGGTTCAAAAATCCTTTTTATTTCCTTTGGACCACCGAGTGAAGCAATACCTTGAAAAATTCCTGGCAAACTGTCGCTATCGACCTGTTCTGAATTTGCTAAATTCATCAATTGGGATAGCATTTTATCAGAGCCACCTTTTTTTAGTACGGCAAGCATCGAGCTCATGTCATCTTC
>JAYZHR010000165.1:0-10062 GCA_036166355.1 Verrucomicrobiota bacterium
TATAGTGTAAAGTGATCATTCTGGAAACCCAGAAGCCAAAGAACGCTTCTCACAGAATCTATCAGTAGTCAATGCATAAGACTTTCTTTCACCTAGATCGACAAATATACTACAATAACGGTAAAAATATTCGCTTGCACTATTATTAGAGAAATTTGATTAACCAAAAAATCAACCCTAATTGCACAAAAATCAACAAACTCAATCCCAACCAAATTTTCATTTCGGTATTTCTTTGTTCAATTTGAACAATGGGCGCCAACCAAAATCTTAAATTGACTGAACCAAACTGAATTAAGTCTCCATTTTGCAACCTAACAGATTTTGAAACAGATTCACTGTTGATAAGTAAAGATGCTTCCGAATCACAATTTATAATAATTCCATTTTCACCATCGTCTTCCAAGATAAGGTGACGAGGCCAAACTCCTTTGGCCTCAATCCTATAATCACAGTCCTTTGCACGGCCAATTTTGAAAGGGAAAACGGACGCCTCTCGCTGTTCTACTGAATCATCATCAACTCGTTCCAGGCGAATCTTCAAAACAATTTAGAATCCACGACTATCCTATCTCCAGGATAAATCAGAACATCTTTGGACGGATCTTCTAACGCAGCTTTACAATCTACAATTTGCACTTTGTTATTAGCACGAAAGACACGAACTTTTCGCTGATCAGCGAAGTCCGTAAAATCACCAGCTGATTGGATTGCCTGTGATACTGTAATACGACCAATATAAGGTTGGCGACTTGGTTGCCTCACTTCACCCCCAACAAAATAAAACCGATCAGCAGTCCTAATCGTGACATTGATTGTCCGGTAAATCTCAGGCACATACTCATTCTCTAGCTCTTCTTCAAGTGCTCCAATAGTTTTCCCAGCAGCCTTTATTTGTTTATTTAGATAAGGCGGAGAAATCGTCCCATTCTCACGGATCCGACATGTAAAAGGAACCGGAACTGTGCTTAACCCACTGAATGAGATAGTAATTGGGTTCCCAGGTTCTAACAAATCAGAAGAAGGTAATTCTTGAACACTTTCCACTTGGGTTGTCCTTCCTGTTTCTGATGGTAGTTTAGCAGTAGACGAACTCGTACTTACACATCCAGTAAAAAATAATGCCCCAAAAATAATAATTCCAAAAACAATCATTGTCTTTGATGCACATCCTAATACTGTCCTAATATCTAAATTCATTTCTAATCAATCTCTAATACTTTGGTTTCACATCTTCGCGGTCACTAGCAGCTTCAGATACCAAAGATTTGCCACTATCAGATTCCTTCACATCTTCAGAATTCTCTTCATTTTCACGACTCTTATAATAGTAATCATAATAGTATCCACTGTAATAATAGTAGTAAGAATCCTGCGAAATGTTGATGTTGTTGAGCACAACTCCAGCCAAATCACCACCTACTTTGATCACCATATCTTTAGCTCGCTGGGTCATTAATTGTGGATACTTGCGATATTGAACTACCAATACACATAAATCAACAGCACTAGCCAAAACTGAGGCATCACTTACCCCCATTATTGGAGGGGCATCAAAAAATACGTAGTCATATCGACTCTTCATATCCGCTACAAAATCTTTCATTTTTGAAGAACTAAGCACACCCATGGAACTACTAGGCAGCTTGCCACTTGGTATGAAATGCATATTTGGTATATCTGTAGTTTGGATAACTTCATCAAGCGTATTCTGACCAAGCAATAAATTGGTCAGACCAATGCTATTCGTAACCTTGAAATATCGGTGCATTGACGGACGGCGCAAATCGGAGTCCACCACCAGAATACGATCACCAAGTTGCGCAAAAATAACCGCCAAATTAAACATGGTAGTAGTCTTACCTTCACCCGCACCACCACTGACTACTGTAAATGTAGTTTGATCTTCACTCTTACGCGCAGCAAAAAGAATGTTGGTGCGAAGTACTCGATACGCCTCTGCATGAGGACTCTCCTCTCCTTCATCAACAAGAGATCCAACATTTTGTGGAATGACACCTAGAACTGCAGCATTAAGAGCACGCTCAACATCATCAATTGTCTTAACACTAGTATCTAGGTACTCAATGAAAAATGCTAAACCAACACCAAGTATCAACCCTACAATTACCCCAAGTGCAATGTTTAGAGGAATGTTAGGACGAACTGGCCTAATGGGATTATCTGCCTTGTCAATAATTTCAACACTAGATTCCTTGGGAAGATCCAAATCAACTTCTTCCTGCATAATCCGAAACAAGATTGTATCACGCATTCGCGTGGTGTTTGATAATCTCCGCTTAGCATCAAAGTATTCACGACCTTCTTCTTGTACTTTTGCCTCTTTAGACTTGGCATCATCAACAGCCATCTGAAGCTCATTTACTTGCGCAAGTGACGAACTTACCCTCAACTCCAATCCTGCAAGAATACCCTGAATGCGATTCTGAATCTGACTATCGAAACTTTGCAAAGCCGCTCGCAAGCTTTTGATGGTCGGATGGCCCTCCCCCAAATCGATACTCTTATTCGCTAATGTAGTTTGACCAGTTTGATACTCTCGAACCAAAGCATCTAATTGAGCGTCTGGATAAGCAGTCAATATGGACTCACGTAAATTCTCAGAGCTTTGTTCCTTAAGCCCCTTAAGAAGTGTAGCTTGCTGAGTGTAAAGACCTTTAGCCGTAATCAATTCTGACTCATATCGCCTAACTATTTCTGGCTCTACAATAGAGTAGCTGTCTTCTCCAGCTGCATCCGATATACCCAACTTAACCCTTAAATCGTCCACCGTGGCCTGCATCACCGAAATCTCTTCGTCGGTTTTCTCCATACGCTCTTTCAGCTTATTAATACCTGCCTCAACCCGCCTTTTCTGTAAGTTCGATCTATAACTTTTATATTCCTCTGCCAAAGCTTGAGCAATTTCCCGCGCCAAATCCTCATCTCCATCATAAGCACGTAATTCAATAATACTAGTATTCCGATACTGACTAACGTCGATAACTTTTTCTAAACGCTTACGAGCAACCAGTTCAGTAAGTGGTTCTCCGCCGTTATCATCCTTCCACTCTTCTCTCAACTCACATGATTGGACCACTGCATCTAAAACAATCTGAGATTGTATTTTCTCAAATTCGGTCGAAATGAAATAAGGATCAAAAGAGCTTTGAGCGGTTTGAACTCCCATCAACGGAGCAATATCAGATGTATCCTTTTCCACCGCAATACGAGAAATGCTCATGTAAGTTGGAGGAATCAAAAAGGTCACAACCGTGGTCGTGATAGCAGTAAGAAGAAAGACAAGTAAAATTGTAGCAATACGCACCCTGATGATGCGCCAATAATCAAGTATATGAAGCTTGTCAGAGGATTGTTCTGATCCTGAATTGTTATCCATTTATTTTATATCGAAAAAAAGGGAGGCCAGATAAACATTTCTGGCCTCCCGTGCAAGGTTTTTGTCTAAAATTAATATCTCGCCCCAATTCCAATCGAAACATAATTACGATCGAAACTACGATCCCCGTACACCCTGACATCCGACTGTAATTCGTCGAAATTGTAAGAAAGCTCGGCCCACATGCTCTCAGATATGTTATAGGACAAACCTACACCAAAAAGGTTCAATTCCTCATCCTTGCCATCAACCCCAGCTCCACCACCATTAAGCTCACTGCTCTGGTAGCGACCAGTTATTGTTCCATACAAATCGGGACTCAAATCCGTAAACCTATGCCTCAACTGGGCATAAATAGCAGTAGTTTCCTGATCAGCGGCACGAAGATCGGTTGCCGTTCTCAACATCATTACACCACCAACAACACTACTATCCTCCGCATAACTCCAAGTAAACCGAACATCAGCAAATGGACTGCTAGGATCATCATCTGTAACAACATCTGGCATACGATCCGCATTATCAAAGTCTGCAGACTGAATACCTACCAAACCCTCAACAGCAAGCTGAGCATTTAGAGTACGACTCAAACCTACATAGGCAAAATGCGAATCGTTATCTCTAGCGTCGGGATCGAAAGCCAAGGCTGTGTTACTTCCAGATACTTTAGGCCCATCAAAATCAGTAGCAGCAAACTTGTAACCTACAACCAATTCAGTTTGTTCGTCTAGATAATGAAATCCATCCACACTGAACGAATTCACCTGACGATCCAACAAGCTAGAAAAAGTACGATCATCATAGTCATAAAGCGAATTACCATAACCTAACTCCAGTCCAGTTTTTCCAGATAATATACGCTTATAACCAGCTTGAAATGTGTTTCGAGTATTATCTCCCTCAAGCCGTAAAGGAGTTCCCCCATCCAAAAGCGCAGGTTCCTGAGCAACAACATATGATTCAGACAAGGATAAACGAGAAGTATCAGTAAAAGCCTTGTTCAAGCTAAGCCCTAACTCATGACCATGGTCCTGATCATCGGTAGGACGATCATCATACCAACGCAACCCATAAGCATAACCAGCACTTATATCAAGATCTGTGCCATCTCCGTAGTTCAGACTCAGTGCAGGACTAAATTCAATACCACCACTCTCTACTTCATTGTTAGGAGCGGTCGTAACATTGTCATCGTAAAAGCCTTTTAAGGTAGCGCTAACTTCCCATATCTTACCATCCGCAGCTTGAGCTCCTGCGACAGCCAAGGTAGCAGCACTCAAAGTAATGAATCTTTTTTTCATATGCTGATTAATCTGAAACCATCCTGACACTGGGAAAGGTATCCAGTGACCGAACGGGGAGGTATTCTTTGTTTGATAAGTGTAACTGTCAACCTCAATTACTGGTTTTTTAAGTATTTTTAATTGTAAGTAACTTACTCATTCTAGATCAGTTACGTAAAGACTCAGGAATAGCAAAAAGTAGCCATTGACTAGGAGAAAACGCTTCTTCCACCCCAAGCAAAGGGAATCCATCCGGTAATTCTTTATTGAGTTGGATTGCCAATACAAATCGCTCCCAATTGGATATATTTGGAGCAAAAACTCGACTAACGTATCTCTGATCAGTCGTCATCTCTGTAAAATACAAAGCCTTAATAGGCCTAAAATCATCATTTATTCTATAAAAATCTGGCTGAACACTTCGTGTAAGCCACACACTGTCTTGATTACCATACCACGCTACAGCCCAAGGCAAATCACTCATTAATAAATCCTCAGACTTTAATTCCTGAAGACCATGCCCTTTAGGAATTGATTTAAGATATTGAATACGTGCTGGATGATACGGTGGATCAGAAACTGGATACGGCTTTGGTAGTACAAAACCTAGAAGCAAGGGAAGCGATGATGCTAAAACTATAATGGCCCCACCTAACAAACGCATTTCAGGAAGATTAACCTTCCACTGATCTAGTAGCGAAAAAAACAATCCAGCCCCAAACAGAAAAGAAATTGGCCCCATAATAGCTATTAGATTATCGCCACTTAAGCTAGAAGCTAGCTCCCCCAAACCGGCTTGCCCAAGTGGACGACGAACCAGTTCGGTCAAAGTTGTTTCTGCATCGGAAAGATGGGTGCGCCCAAGCGCTTGACCAATAACTAATACTCCAAAACTCAAAAGCAAAAAGACCCTTAAACGATGTAGCCTTTGATTTCGAAACGGCACTACTAAGCCAATGAGGCAAATAACAGCAAACCATCCGCCAGAAAACCGAGGTAAATCAGTGAGCAGTAAATACCTCAAATTACGATCTAACTTATCTATGATCTGCCAAAAACCAACCTGACCTGCAACTCTTTGCTTTATTAGATTTGAATCTCTCAAAGGAGTTTCAACCAACTGTTTCTGCTCAAAAAACAATGTCCGCTCGATAGCATCCTCTGGAAATTCAACTGTCTGGGCATATATAGCCAATCCAGAAGTCCCAAACAAATTCCCGCTAAGATAATAATTTCTTCCAAGCCAAGGAGAGATAACTAGAATAAATGTAATAATTGAATAAAGAATAGCCCGATAACGGAACCTACCACAAAACCAAGCAAAAAACATTACAACGGGTATTATAACCAAACCAAAGCCATAACGAGTCATACAACCAAAACCAACTAAAGCACCTATCCAACAAGCCATTCGAAACACCCAACCAAATGATTGCACTTTTGCTTCTTTTGCTAGTTCCAAACTAACCTTTTCTTCAAGACGAACCAGCATCTTAATTATAGTCAAAAATAAAACCAATATAAGCATGGTCGAAAGACCTGACGCACAAAATTGCCAGTAAAGTTCTGCCCCTATGAAAATCAGCGACGAACACCAAGCTACAGCTCTATCAAATAATTTTTCACCTAAACGAAACAACTGAAGAAGCGCAAAGAAAAATAAGAGCTGATTAAGGATATTAATTAATATCTCAGGTTGATATCGTTTAGGCTCACTATCGTTCAAATCAATCTCAAATTCGAAAGGCATCAATTTCATCCATCCTGCAAGAATTAACGGATACATTGGGGGGTGAGTAATATCTGGAAACGACATCTTCAATTCCTCCTCGGTTACATTTCCTGTACGACGGAGCATGTCAATCGCCACCGGCCTAATAAACTTTGTTTTAAAGCCATCACCCTGGGCTATGTTACGGGCAAGCTGTGCAGAATCCATCGCCTCCGGAGCTGTGAAATTGCGAGTAAAATTTACGTTATAAACCAACGAAACACCTGCCAGCATAAGAAGCAAAACAGCACTCCGTATTAATCTAGCTCCTTTACCTTCTTCGATACTATTAATATATTCCTGAAATCTAAACATATACCTTTACTAAATGCCGTGCCGATTCTTGGTTGAATAACAACTTGATAACCCGATTCAAATTCCCTCTAAACCATATCTGTGTAATTTTCGATGTAGTGTACGGCGACTTATGCCAATTTTTTTTGCTGCGGCCGTACGGTTACCACGACACTCCTTGATTGTCCGAATAATGAGCTGTTTCTCAGCTTCTTCAAGCGTGACACCTTTCCCAATCGGCTGATTTAACTGCCTTTCACTTTGAATAACGCCACGGCTCTGAACCGAATGCGGTAAATTAGTCAACTGTATCATTTCACCCTTCGCCAAAACCACCGCATGCTCTACGGCTGTTCGCAACTCTCGCACATTCCCTGGCCAATCATAACGGATCATTGCCTCAAGTGCGTCAGCAGTGAAATCGGTAATAATTTTAGTATTCTCGCTTGCAAACTCGCGTAAAAAATTCAACGCCAATAGCGGAACATCATCCAAACGATCACGCAAAGGAGGCGACCACAATTCAACTACGCTTAACCTAAAATATAAATCCTCCCTAAACTCCCCTTTTTCAACGATTTCCTTAAGGTTCTTATTGGTCGCTGCCACTACACGAACATCAGCAGAAAGAGTCTCATTCCCTCCCACACGCTCAAAAGTCCGCTCACCCAAAAATCGGAGCAATTTTACCTGTGTAGTCTCATCTATCTCACCAATCTCATCGAGAAACAATGTTCCTCCTTCGGCCTGTTCAAATCGACCAATTCGTCTCTCATGTGCACCAGTATATGCACCTTTTTCATGTCCAAATAACTCACTTTCAAGAAGGGTTGGAGACAATGCTGCGCAATGCACTGTAACCATAGGCTTAGCAGAACGTGGACTAAGTTGATGAATAGCCTTTGCCAGCAACTCCTTACCCGTACCACTTTCTCCTTGAATCAAAACCGTGGCTCTTGCCGGCGCTACCTGTCGCACAATATCCATCACTCGCTGCATTGGTTCCGATTCACCAATGATATTTTCAAGGCCAAATCTTTTATCAAGTTGTTGCTTTAGTGTATGATTCTCACTTTCAAGTGAACGTAGTTTCAATGCACGGGCAATGCGTGTCTCAAGTTCATCGATCTGCATTCTACCCTTGGCCAAGTAATCATCCGCACCCTGCTTGAGAGCCTCAACCGCCAACTCCTCAGAACCATAAGCAGTCATCAATATACATATTGGCTGTTTAGGCAAAGACTTAGCCCTAGTAATAAGTTTCATTCCATCCTCATTATTAGGCAGACGAAAATCAGTGAGTAATACATCGAAAGTTTCAGATTCAAGTAACCCCATAGCAGAAACAGCATCTTCAGCAACATACACTTCATAGCGATCTTCCAACGCAGAGCGCAAACCATCACGAGTTGGCTTTTCGTCATCTACTATGAGTAAATTCGGCGTCATTTCTTATCTAAATCCTCCTCCAATAGGCGAGGCATCCGCTCCTCTTTTGGTAACCAAATACGGAAGGTTGATCCCTTCCCTCCATAACTTGTTAATTCCAATCGGCCATCGTGATCACGAATAATCCGCTGCACAATCATTAATCCAAGCCCAGATCCTTTTTCTTTTGTTGTATAGTATGGCTTGAAAATTTGCCTAGCCTGTTCTTGGGGAATGCCACAACCGGTATCAGTTAAACTAAACCAAACCCCATCACCTGCTTCACCAGTTTTGATTATTAAATCGCCACCAGACGACATAGCTTGCATGGAATTCTTCATCAAATTAATCAAGGCTTGTTTAATCTGTCCAATATCGAAAAAAGCCAATGGCAGTGGTTTAACAAAATCGAACCTTACCGATTGACCTCTATTATTAAATTCCGGACGCAATAGTTCCACTGTTTCCTCAATGATATCATTAAGTGAATTCTTTTTTCGATTTGGACTAGCTGGGCGAATTGCATGTAAAAACTGAGTTACTATATAGTCTAAACGGGCCACCTCACCCTTAGCCACAGAAATATACTTTTCTAGTTTAGTAGCAATATCGTTAAACTCACTTTTTTGACCATCTTCATCAATCTTAACTGTACCAGATGGATGCCGCAGTTTACGAATTTCCCTATCAATCAACTGCAAATGAATACTTAACGCATTAAGAGGGTTGCCGAGCTCGTGCGCCACACTCGCCGCCAAAAGAGTCAGAGCCTGAATTCGTTCACTCTCTATTGCATCGTATGTTTGCTCCCGCGCCTCAGTGGCATCATTCAGAATAAGTACCATACCGGCACCACCCTCTGCCGAATTATCCAATGGAGCTGCGTATAACCGAATAAACCTTGGTTTCGGGTAATTTAAATCAAACTCTCGACGCACCAGACCTTGACCTCCATCACGATCCATCGACTGCAAAAAATCCCAATCTAAATCTGGTAACAAGCGCTCAACTGAACGTCCCATTAATTCCTCTTCGTCGTAACCAACCAACTGAGTAATTGCGTTATTTAGGTATGTGATACAGCCGTCCGAGTTAGCCACCAAGACTCCATCTTCAATTGTATTAAATAGAGTTTCAAGAAACGATCTTTCTCGAACCAATCGTTCAACAAACGACTGCAAATCATGTGGATCGAGCAGATCGATTCGCCCTAATACTTTTTCAACAAAACTGGATTTACTGGAAGACATGCGGCTTAAAGCCACTTTTTGATTTTAAAATAAACCACGGTACCGAGTGTCGCAAAAATCGTTACTGCCAACGCAACAAAGTACCCCATCTTGCCAGAACCGACCTCAGGCATATCATCAAAATTCATACCATACCATGTCCCAACCAACATCATGGGAGTCGTAATAACAGTAAAAACAGTCAAGACCTTTACAACTTCTCCAGTTTTGTTGGATGACATATTCAGGTAAACCTGCAAAACCCCAGTCAATGACTCTGCATAACGAGCAGCCATCTCACCTATATTGAACAATCCGTCATACACATCACGGTAATACGGAATTAAATGTGACTTAACCAACTTAAATTCACCTCGAATAAAACGACTTAATACTTCTTTTTGGGGACCAATAATTTGACGCAAATGCAGCACCTCTTTTTTAATCTGCAATATTGTGTTCAATGTTTCCTTGCCTGGATCCTGCAATGCCCGCTGCTCAACTTCTGCCACCTCCATCGCCAACTCATCTAAGGCTGGCTTGTAGTTTTCTACTATCGAATCCAATAAAGCATGAGCTACTCGATCTGGTTCACTGGCAATATCGGCTGTGTTTCGAAGACACATCTCCGCAACCAATTCAACCGGCCTGAGTGGC
>JAYZHR010000166.1:0-3287 GCA_036166355.1 Verrucomicrobiota bacterium
ATGAATCCAAATGTGTCCCTTGATGTAGCTATAAAACCTGCCAATGCAACAACCACATTGATATGCATTCCAATCATCAAAAATTTTGGATTCATTGAAAACAAAGATAGAACAAAAACAGGAGCACCTAAAAATGCAGGTATTAATGCTGTTACGCTTGCCATGTCGGATTTTATATAACCAAAAACACCTAATACGACTAATGCCAAGCCGTAGATTATTCCTAAGTAAATCATAATTTTTTCTCAAGTATATGGAGTTCGAAATTCCAATAGGACACAAAAAACGTCAAGCAATTTAGATAGTTTTGTTTTAAGTTGAATGAATTCCACAACAATAGTTAGTCTTAATTCGCTATGAAAAAATTTAAATTGAATAGACATCATTTCGAAAACTGAGGCACCGATGGTTCAGATTGCGAACAAGGAACGGCAATCGTTAACTTACAACTTGAAATTAATGCAGCATAAATAAGCCGTTTAAGCCAACGCTTCCATTACCTTTTCAGCAGTTTTCTTACCACTAAGGTAAGCCGACTCTACTCTTCCATGCATACACCAATCTCCACACGCAGCAACCTTCATTTCGTAATCAATATAAACACCTAAATCTCTTTTGGGAGCATTTGCATAATGCCATCCATGAACCTCTTTATGAACTGCTTTATTCAGATCTCGACTAATAATATTAGACGCTTCAGATATCATTTTTGTAATAACAAAATTTCTATCTAAATTTAGATTTTTATCAGCCCATCTATTTGTAGACTGTATCACGAGGCTATAATAATTTGATTTTCTATCAGGTTTTGAACTGTTTACTGATACCCAACTAATAAGTTCATTATGAATCATAGCAGCATCAAAACCAAGATTTAGATCATTCTCAAAACCTAACATAAGAGTGAAACAAGGAGACATTTTTATTGATGAAATTTCATCAATAAAATTTAAGTTTTTCGGCAAAATATCAATTGCTTGTTTTGATGGAACTGTAGATATCACCCAATCAAAAATTCCTAATTCTATATTCTTATCATCTACCAATCTCAGGCCGATATCTGATTTGATCACTTGATGAATCTTTGAATTTTTTATTATGTTGAGATTTTCAGCTAGTGATTTACAAAAGGCATTCATATTTGGGACTCCAACATAATGAGCAAAACTTTGGCCCCATTGTCTTTCCCTTATAACTTTACCACCTTCAAATTCTTTAAAATACGCATCCCACCTTTTTACAATTCCCCTTTCAATGAAGGGAGAAACGAATGATTCAAAGTCATTATTTTTTATCAAAAAATATTGCGCACCATGATCGAATACAAATGGATCAGCCCGTCTAGTTGCAATCCTGCCACCAATACCTTTTGATTTATCAAAAATTGTCACATCCGCTGTATTATTTAATTTTCTAGCTGCTGTTAGCGCAGAAATTCCAGAACCTATAATTGCTATTTTCACAAGACTGCCTCAGTAGTTGTTTAAATTCTTAATAATATTAAAATCAGATATAAACTATTATTAAGGATAATTTGTTTAAACGTATTAATTCCAATTATCATTTATTAATAACAAATCCTGCATTAACCCAATCTGCAAAATCTTCCCGGGAACCATCCCCGGCATCCATAGCAACAAGACTTATATGTTTAGCTCCTTTTGGTATCGGCACATTAAAACGCCAAGCCATGGATAGAATACGCATTACCGGACTCGATGCCATTTCCTTCCCATCGATAAAAATCTTAAACCTAATGCTAGGATACTTAGCAAGATTTGACCCATTGCTAATACGAACTAGATTTTCGTTTGCACCTGCAAGAGCAACAAAACGTTCATAGTTTGGTTTGATTGCATACATTATAGAACATGGAGCATGCACTCCCATTCCATGCTTAAAAAGCTGACGGTTTACCCTTAACTCCTGACCAAGATTAGAACGATCCTTTTGCGGAGGACGTGTATTTCCAGAGTAACGAACAACCCCTCCATAAGTATGACCAAATCCTACATTCCTAATCGGCTCAAGATCACCAATAAAAATATCAGGACGTGGTGGCATTTCTTCGACTTTAGAGAAAAAACCATGGCTTTCAGAGCATACTATCCTGCCATCCTGAAATGCCACAGCCCTTATCAAAGTAGCATCTGAAATAACAATAGGCTTTTCGTAATACGCTGAAGCAACTGTTGGCATACTTCCATCAAGTGTGTAACGAATCTCGGATTGTTTCTGAAGCGGAGTGGCAAGAGTAACCGTCACGGGTTGTTCAAATAAATGAGGCCGCATCTCCGTTCCCCAAGGTGCAATTCTAACTGGATCAACCACCCAATCTGAATCCCATATCCCCCATCGAGTAAGCTCATTTTGAAAATGAATCGTGGAAGCAAGGTGTTTTTCAAAATGCTCAATAACCTGACTAGTATTCAGGTCTGGTGTGAAATTTCTAGAAGGATCATAGCCTGGGTGTGCATCAGTCATGTCACGCGCCAACAAACATTTAAGCCCGGCTGATTTCATCGCCTTAAGACCCATAGACTTGCCAAGCAAGCAAACCTGAGTATGAAAACCAACATAGATCAAATGCGTTAATCTCTTCTTCTGACAAATCGCATAAACCTCTTGCTGAGTGTCAGGCATGAAATCTTCTTTCCCTATTATCAAATCTGGATGCATACCATCCCATCCATAGTTCACTGCGCAACGCTCCCTAGCACAAGCACAACCTCCGGCATCAGGCACCGGAGGACAGGTCACATTCATAACGTTCGGTACAGATACTTTTGGCAAATTAAATATACGCTGGCGTTGCGGGTAACCCACATAATTATCCACAACATCACTTGGACAAAGCATCACAGTCATACCCAATGAACGCGCTGCCTCTAGAGCCTTGTTCATCCTAGGGACTATCGCATCCACTCGCATTGTGGCAGTTTTACACCAATGAAAATTCCAAACATCTACAGCAATTACTCCAACTTTATTCGGATCGACTTTTTCCGTAACTATTTGAATTGCACCTGTCTCAGGATCACGACTTTGAAGTTGTAAATCTAGAGCCTTAGAATTCTGCAGAATAATCAAAAACAAGAGCGCTAGAAGTAGCAATTTTTTTTCTTTAAATAATTCTTTAACAACTAATTGTTTCATATTGAAAATTATTGAATACCATCCAATTCATTACTTATTAAACCTCCATGCTTTCGAATTAGATTAGCAACTTTTGGCCATTGACGAATATTAGCCCAATCTAACGCAGTATAACCACTAACCCCCATGGA
>JAYZHR010000167.1:0-5645 GCA_036166355.1 Verrucomicrobiota bacterium
ACCACCGCGGTAAATTGCTTCGGCCAAAACTGTAGCCGTAGTAGTTCCATCACCAGCCGCATCACTTGTCTTACTGGACACCTCACGAACCATTTGAGCGCCCATGTTTTCGTATGGGTCCTCGAGGGCCCGCGGCTTGGCCACGGTCACCCCATCTTTAGTTCGAGGGGGAGAACCGAACTTCTTGTCTAGTACCACGTTTCGACCCTTTGGCCCGAGCGTTGCCTTGACAGCTTTCGCTAAGGTGCTCACACCTTCGAGAAGAGCCTTCCGCGCATTTTCGTCAAACTTAAGTTGTTTTGCTGACATAATATAGATTATTTATGATTAATTGTTAGTTGTTATCCTACGATAGCAAGAATATCGTCCGAGTTGAGAATCTTAAGTTCTTTCCCGTCAATCTTGATCTCTGTACCTCCGTACTTACTGATAAGTACCTTATCTCCTTTTTTGACTTCAAACGGGACTTTACCGCCCTGCTCATCAGTCTTACCAGTGCCCAATGAGACAACTTTTGCCTCGCTTGGTTTTTCCTTAGCAGAGTCCGGGATAATTATACCTCCATCGGATTGCTGTTCTTTTTCCTCGATCATTTCCACAATTACGCGGTCACCGAGCGGTTTTACTTTTAGTGCCATTTTTTTATCTGTTCTTACTAGATGTTTTTATAATCCCGTAAAACGGGAAAGGGTTGCCACGCGGGTTATCAAGACCACTCGGTCCTGGCCAACGCAACTAAATTGCTTAATCCTTCTTTTCCTCCACAACTTCTGCGTCAATAATAGGACCTTCTTCTTTATTCTCAGGCTCCGGATCAGGTGTATCAGTATCTCCTGGTGATTCAGCACCTGCCGCCTGTGCTGCTTTGTAAATTTCCTGAGATGCCTCTTGCACAACCTGTTGAAGTTTCTCAGTGGTAGCCTTAATTGCATCCACAGCTGTTCCCTTTAACGCCTCCTTTAACTCCTCATTTGCAGACTCAACTGCACTTTTTTTGTCTGCCGGAATCTTCTCTGCATTTTCCTTCAACAACTTTTCGGTCTGATAAGCCAAATTATCTGCATTATTACGTATATCTACTTCTTCACGTCGTTTCTTATCTTCATCAGCATGAGCATCAGCATCTTTTTTCATTTTCTCGATATCCTCCTCAGACAATCCGCTACTAGCCGTAATAGTGATCTTTTGTTCCTTACCAGTACCCAAATCTTTCGCACTTACATTGAGAATACCGTTTGCATCTATGTCAAATGTTACTTCAATTTGTGGAGTGCCACGGGGGGCTGGTGGAATTTCAGTTAACTGAAATTTACCAACACTCTTGTTATCCTTAGCAAATTCTCGTTCACCTTGAAGCACATGTATATCTACTGCAGGCTGATTATCTGCAGCTGTAGAGAAGACTTCAGATTTTTTTGTTGGAATAGTAGTGTTCCTCTCAATTAGCTTGGTCATCACTGCACCCATTGTTTCAATTCCTAATGATAATGGGGTCACATCCAATAATAACACATCTTTAACATCTCCCTTAAGCACACCACCCTGAATTCCTGCACCTACCGCAACTACCTCATCAGGATTTACACCCTGATTTGGTTTTTTCCCCAAAATAGCTTCTGCAGTTTCAACCACTTTAGGCATTCGAGTCATTCCACCCACTAGAACTAATTCATTAATTTCTCCAGTTGTGACCTCTGCATCACTCAAACACGCTTCAACTGGACCTCTTGTACGCTCAAAAAGATCTTCACAAATTTGCTCTAGTTTGGATCGTGAAAGTTGAGCATTGATGTGCTTAGGTCCACTGGCATCTGCCGTAATGAATGGTAAATTAATATCATAACTTTGAGAGCTAGATAACGAAATCTTTGCTTTCTCAGCTTCTTCTTTAACACGCTGCATAGCATCTGGTTGATTGCGAATATCCATTCCGCTATCCTTATGAAATGTATCGACGATCCAATCAATAATAGTGTTATCCCAATCGTCGCCTCCCAAATGAGTATCCCCATTGGTAGCTTTCACCTCAAAGACACCATCTCCTATCTCTAAAACAGAAATATCAAACGTGCCCCCTCCTAAATCATAAACAGCTATATTTTCTTCAGCATTTTTGTCCAATCCATAGGCTAGCGAAGCTGCTGTTGGTTCGTTAATAATCCGAAGCACGTCCAAACCAGCTATCTTTCCAGCATCTTTTGTGGCCTGTCTCTGAGTATCATTGTAGTAAGCCGGCACAGTAATCACCGCTTCAGTAATCGTTTCACCCAAACGCATCTCTGCATCAGCCTTTAATTTGCCTAGAATCATCGCGGAGATTTCTGGAGGACTATACTGCTTAGTTTCACCATCAACCTCAACCTCAACAGCTGCATCTCCATTAGACGCCTTTACGACCTTGTAAGGGATACGCTTTATTTCCTCTCCTATCTCCTCATACTTACGACCCATGAATCTTTTGACAGAAAAAATGGTGTTTTGTGGATTCGTAACCGCTTGACGTTTGGCTGCCTCACCTACCAGTCTCTCCCCATTCTTACTAAAAGCTACAACGGATGGAGTAGTCCTTCGGCCTTCTGAATTCTCAAGCACAAGCGGCTCAGATCCATCCATAACAGCCATACATGAATTCGTTGTTCCTAAATCTATTCCTAAAACTTTTCCCATAAAAAATCTAACACAGTAAAGCAAACATAATGCCAATCAATTAATATTAGATTTATCTAATTGATCATCAATTAGTTACATTAAAAATTAAACAAGAGAACAAGAATTCAAAATAGGACAATTGAGACAAAATGACGCTTAATAATGATATGGTGTGCTAACTATGGCGCACAATAATAACAAATAATTGCGATATGATACGCAAATGTAATTATCTGCCAAAAGGGTTATCAGAATTGATTTTCTTGCTCGGTGGAGATTCGTCAAATGGATTAGCTTTTACATTTGATTTAGCTTTAGAATTAAATTCTCGATCATTGTTAGCAATGGACTTAGAAGCAAAAAATGGAGAAAAAAACAGGTAAAACCAAGGTGCTATCAAATGAATCACCCAAACAAATACTAAACCAACTAGTTCGATTTGTTTTAAACCATACATCAGTATTCCCAAGATCATCAGCAAAGCACCAGGCATTTGTGCTGCAGAAGCCAATTGCCAAGCACTTCTCCAAGACAAACGATTTACAGAAAAAATCTTTACCGGACACATATAGATCAAACCAAAAAACGACCAAGTAGCAATCAATAATATGACTACTAGAAACCCAATTAATAACAAAATCAAGTGAGACCTAGCTCCCCACCAAGGTTCCAAATCGGCCTTATTAAAAGGAATTATAATAGCTGACGGATAAGGAACATGAAGCAAACCCAAACCAAGACTACTTCCTATTAGCAACCGCTTAGAGTCAAAAGCCAAAACTAAATCTACACTTTCGACTACATTAGTAATACCACTTGGCTGAACATCTAAACGCATAAAAGGCTCTCCTGCAGGCCCTTCAACATGCAGGGAAGAGCTAGCTGGCCAATTAAGATTACCAAGATATATTTCTCCATTTTGCGGCATTTTTTTAATGGATTCATCAATTACTGGTACCCAAGCACGATTAACAAACCAAACGAAAACTCCAGCAACAAAAAAGGCATATATCAATTGAACTCGAAATAACCTCCAAGAAGAGCCCACTGCTAAACGAGCTACGCCACCTATGGTCAATGACATGATGAATGGAAATAAATCAGACAAGGCAGGACCCAAACTACTCGCTCTGATTAGGTTGGAAAACTTTAAATAGCTCAAAAACAACCTTTTTATTCATATTTTCACTATATTTTCCCGGATTTCAGCTTGACGATAATCGTGACTCACGACTAGTCTCAGTCCAGTTGCTACCAATTGGTGGCCGTTTGGCAACTCAAAGTTAGGCACGAGTGAAGTCGGAGAGTAATCTACCGGCTTTTTTGTTCGTTACAATCGACTTAAGTCTTGTCGAAACATTAGATAAATCATGAATGCAGAATTTTTAGCGAGCATGGAGTACTGGGAACGCGAAAAGGGTCTCGATCGAGAGATTCTCATTAGTGCAGTCGAGGACGCACTGTTATCGGCTGCCAAACGGGCTTTGGGCCCTGCCCGAGAACTACGTTGCCAAATCGACCGCAAAGATGGAGATATTCGTGCTTTTGCGACCCTCATTGTTGTAAAAAAGATCATAAATAAACACGATGAAATTGACCTCGAAAGGGCACGCCTTCATAAATCAGATGCTCAGATAAATGATGAAATTGAAGTAGAGGTAACCCCAAAGAATTTTGGCCGTATCGCATCACAGAATGCTAAACAGGCCTTGATGCAGGCTATTCGTCGAGCAGAAAAAGCTCTGGTATATTCAGAATTTCATGATCGAATTGGTGATATAGTTAGTGGCGAAGTTCGTGGATTCGACCGATCGGATGTTCTAATTGATTTAGGAAGATTTGAAGCCCTGCTACCTAATCGCGAACGAGTTCCTACTGAAGAATATCAACGAGGTGAACGCATACGTTGTTACGTAAAATCAGTAGCCGGGGGGGGGAATGGTTCAGAAATCATCCTATCGCGAAAAGATCCAGAATTCGTTCTTAAACTATTCAGGCTTGAAGTATCTGAAATCAACGATGGAACCATTGAAGTCAAAGGCATTGCACGGGAACCAGGCTTTCGTACAAAACTGGCCGTTTACTCTCGGGATGATAAAGTAGATCCAGTAGGGGCCTGCGTCGGCCTAAGGGGACAACGAGTAAAGAATATCGTCCGAGAGTTAAACAATGAAAAGATTGATATAATTCCTTGGGATGACGACATCGAGACCTATATATCAAATGCTCTATCACCGGCTGAAATAAGACGTATGGAAATTGATTCCGAACGCAAGCGAGTTCATATTTTTGTCGAACCAGATCAACTTTCGCTAGCTATTGGTCGGCGAGGCCAAAATGCACGACTTACTAGTTTACTCACAGGGTGGCAAATCGATATTGATGCTGAAGAAGAAATCAAAGTTGGATTCGAGGAACAAGTAGCAAAAGCTGTTGATGCTCTAGCTGCCATTCCTGGTATTGAAAAATCACAGGCTGATGCCATTGTACATGCAGGACTGCTCACCTTGGATGCATTAAGCAATGTAGAAGCAGCAGATCTGAAAGAAATCCCTGGACTAGAAGATAGTGCAGAAAACGTATTGGCTGCAGCAAAAGCCGAGATTGAAAGACGTTCAGCCAGCGGTATAAGCGAAATAGAACAAGAGAAAAAAAACGATATAGAAACCTCTACAGAAACCGAGAAGGTAGAATAAATAAACCATTTATAATCTTCTATCGGCTAAAACAGATTCATTTAGCTACAACATATATAAACTAATTTTATGTCAGTTCGCATTTACGAGATTGCAAAAAAAGTTGGAATTCCTAGTAAGGAAGTTCTAGCTAAAGCCAAGGAGTTAGGTATCACCAACGCTAAAGTAGCATCAAGTACACTTGATAAAATAACAGCTGAATATCTCGAGGAACAAATCGCCGGCAAGCCTGAGACTGAGACACGTGATGATAAGGAAGCAAATCAGCCTGCCATAGAGCCAGTAATCATAACAGCTCCA
>JAYZHR010000168.1:0-17552 GCA_036166355.1 Verrucomicrobiota bacterium
CCTAACTTTGCTATCAATCTGTTGGCATGTAAGCCTCCTAACTTGTTTACAACTGTGCCCCAGAAGCTGGGAAACTGCAGTCCTTTTCCCCCGAATTCAGAAAACCAGCCATATTGAGTGGAGATTAGCCAGTCAGTTAGCTTTTCGCAGTGAATATTATTCTTTTTGGTGTTTATTGCAGTTAAGTCTGCCAATGAGGTTGCAATATGGAACTGGGTCACTCGATCTTTTTCATTTACCAATTCCTCAACAAGTAATTCAAATGCATCGGTTAGCTGATATACCCCCATTAGCCTAATCTGCTCCCATCTGATCTTTGTGTCAGTGTGGGGGAATTGGTCGATTAGGAATTCGGACATAAGTTTTAGAGTTGTCTTCTCTAATTTAATTTCATTTTGATATAATGCCAGCAGTCGTAATAAATCGAGCTGATCTTCATTATTCAGGTTAAAATTTCTTAATAGGTTGCTAATGATATTTGTGCTTTCTGATGTGGTAGGGCGTTCTTTTCTGAGATGTGCAGCTACAAGAAGCCGTATTAAGACTTTAGGTTTATTGATTTTTTTTGATAAACTGAAATACTCACTTGTTGGTCTATGAGAAAGCGCAACCATTGCCGAGTAACTAACAAATCGGTCGGGGTCATCAAGCAATTGAATCAACGCATTATCTGCCATTTTATCAGGCATGCGCATAAGGGCTTCTGTCGCTCGACGCCTTACGAATGGTTCAGGATCATTTAATAATTTTAAGATTGTTTTATGTTCTGATTTGCCTCTTATTCCAATTAGCCATGCTGCTTGGCCTCGAATTTCCTCGCTTTCTGAATTGGATATTTTCTCAATAAAATTATTCGGCAAAGATTTAAAATGCTGAGATAGTAACCTTACCGCATTCAGTCTTGATGTGCTGGGTAGCGTTTGGTTCAGAGCGGAATCCATTAGTTTATCGGCAACTCTAAATTCAGATCGCTGTTCAATTTCTTTTTGTTTTAACCGGCTCCACTCTGAACTTTTTTGAGGGAGTGCTAAAAGTTCCGTAATTAAATCAGAATTGTTTTTTTCTGTTTCTGGGACAATTGGAGGAGGCTTTGGTTTTTCTCTCGGGTCATAAAAAATCCTCCAGACACCTTGGTTGTGGTCTGTAATCATGATGCTCCCATCAGGGGCTACATCTACATCCACCAGTGCAAAATTAATAGATTTATTGCTTGCGTCCTTGGCTCCTCCCTTTGCTTTTGCTAGTTCTGTTAGTTCCGCTCTCCAGCTTCCTCCTTGGCGGTTTAAATGGAAGGCTACTAGCCTTCCTGAACTTGCATATCTTCCAGTTGTTGCCGATTTCCATCGATAGTCGCATACAAGGAATGCATTATGATAAGGCTCAGGGAATTGGTTGTGTTCATAAAAAACCCCCCAATTAGGGGAACCTCGCCCAACTTCCAAAACGCCTGGAAGGCAATCTATATAATATGGAGGGTATGCACCTATCCCTTGCCATCCTTGATCCCCTCCAGTTGCCCAGTGATTTAATCTTACAGGTCTATAGAACGGGACATCTACATGAAATTCCATATCACTATCAAAGCTAAAGAATTCTCCGAGATAGTTCATCCCTAGACTTGGTGGATTTCTTCCCCCTGAGCCTATGCATTCCCATTCCTGCCCCTTGGGGTCAAAGCGGAACACTGATGCTTTGCGTTCTTCTCGGGCAGGTGAATTCTCTTGTGTGATATGCTTCCTTCCATCGATACCTCCTCCGTCACCGGAAACGAGGTATATGTATCCATCCAAACCTCTTAGAATTGTATGGGCTGCATGATCTCCTCCCGTATTAAACGGTGCGCCCAGTCGTCCTTCATGTTTGAGAACGGATTTTGAGTTGTATCCACTAAACAACTGCACCCCGTCTCCAGATACAGTGTAAAGGTAATCGTCCACAACTAGTAATCCTTGAGGGCCTCTGCCTTTTAATGCTGGTCCTGAAGCAATGGTTTCGTATGTATCGTAAACACCATTGTGATCTGTATCCATAATCCTCCTAAGGGAATTTCCTTCGGCCACCAGTAGTCGGCCCTTGCCGTCAAATGTCAGATCGTAGGATCCTCCTGTTAATTTTGATTCGGCAGCCCGGTATATGTGAAACCCTTTAGGCAGGACAAATTGATCATCCAATAATATTGGTTCGGCCCGGGTTGTGGATATTAAGCCTATTAATATTATAACGAGATGGATAAGTCTTTGTCTCATGGATAATTGTTTGTGGTGATAACTTGAGTGATTCTTATAGACTTGAGATAAATTTGCGAGAAAAAGGGAAGTGCGTGGGTGTTTGATGATTTTGGATACGGCAAAATGTAAAGCCCGATTTAAATTAAAATTTTGGCTTATTTTGATTCGAATATTTTCATTACCTTCTTGTCGGATTGCCTGATGAATGAATTAAATCTTATATAAAACTCATCCAAAGATAATCCCATGTGCTTTTGAAATGCTGCAGCTTTGCCAATACGGGGCACATCAAAATACCAGTTCTTAAGTACAGTGATTTCAGGTACTTCTTCCACGTGGATTAGATATGCGGTAGCCCAGGCTCCCAGCATGTAGTAGATATGTGCTGCGTTTTTGGTTTCCCAATAGGTTTCATCGTCCAATCGCCAATCTCTATTATTCAGCATAAAAGTATTTATGCCTGATGCACTAATGTTTCCTCCTGTTTTCCTTAAATCTAACATGTAACTCTTGAAGTCTACTAAATTTAAATTCTCCATAAATTTTGCAGAACTGTATGTAGCCATGCCTTCGCTCATCCAGGAGTTAAGATTGCGGTCAGAGGATCTTTCTGTGTATGAATCGCAATGGGCAATTTGAAAAACATGATGATATTCATGTAGTGCACCCCATGTGTTTTCAATAGGATTTTTTTCTCTCTCAGTAGAGTTTGTTGTGACGTCTTCATATACTCGCCTTGGAGGTCTGCTCCAAGTAAGCCCTCCTTCAGCCTTGCCAGCTAATACCGCATCTATTTCCTTAATTACATTAGGTCGATTTAAGAATTCTGCTATTTGTTGTTCACTTGATGTTGATGCATCCTTGTTCACTCTGCTTTTAGCTCTTTTCAAATATATCTCTTCTATGTTTTTTTTATTACTAGGACCAAGTAGATAAACGTAATATGGGCCATAATTACCAAAGTAATTGATAGCATAATTCAGGCCTCTTTTATAATTATTGACTAGCGATCCATTAGAATTAAGTCCATCTGCAACAAGTAATACCGGTTCAATATTGGTTTGTTTGGTAAGCTTATGTTGCTCATTGTTATGCTTGGGTTCAGGTGATTGAGAATTAACCTTATTTACGCATCCAGATGACAAAATACATGTTATTGTTAATGTTAAAAATCGTTTCATTATTGGGCTAATTATTATTTTTGGATCTGTTTATGGTGGTGGATGTTCGTAATTTGTTAAATTCAACAGGTAAATTTTTGTTTAAATTGTATTGTTTTCTTTCACTTTGATAAAATAGTTGCAGATATTGTAGTGAATTCTGAAAAGGTAAAAGAACGAATAGAAAGATGGTTAGGTAAGGCCGATGTGCATCCAATGAGTAAGCGTGAGGCAGACTTACTTTTACTATTGGATAAAAACGAAGGCGCATGGGAGCTCTATGGCCAATTTTATGAAGACTGGACCTTAGAGGAAATTGAGGAGTTGCTTGAGGCTGTGAGAGCTGCTGAATAATTTGGGGTCACTTTTCTTTTTTTAATTCAGCTATTTTTGTTTCAAGATATTCGATCCTGGTTTTCAGTTTTTCATTTTCTGTTTCACATGCATGAATAATTGTTAAGGTCTTAGATAATCTAACTTCCGTTTTTATTTTAGACATGAATGTCATTCCGCATGCTAATAATAATATAAATATAATAATGTGCAGGAATTTTGGATTTTGAATAAAGCATATTTTGCTCATGTTCTTTATTGATTTATATTTTGGCTTGCCGGCCTTAAATCGACAGACCAGTTTTTGTTACGGCGCAATCCGTAATACGGGTAATAATCCCATGGTGCTTCTTCTCCTAGTGCCCTCGGATCTTTTGTTTCAATTAAATGTTTCTGGAGTTGTGACCTCATTTTTATTCTAATATCTATAAACCTCTTGTCGCTGGCGACATTGACCAATTGCCCGGGATCTGTCTTCAGTACGTAGAGCTCTTCGGCAGGTTTTTTTGAGAAAGCTAGATCATAGAATCTTTTAAAGTCTGGCTTGTCTTTACTGTTCATAATTAATGATTTTGTAGGAGAAGAGTCAACTTCTCCAAAAGGTATATATCGGGCACAGAATTCTCGATCTGGGTTGCCTGCTGGCCAACGGTCAGGTTTGTGGTTTTGAATGTATAAATAATCCTTTGTTCTTATTGCTCGGCATGGATATCCCTTGCCGCCTTTGCGGCATCCATCGTGACGCTCCATTGCTATAAAAGCACTAGAGCGATCTATATTTGGTTTGTTTTTAAAGACATCCATTAAACTTTTAGCTGTCATCATTTTTGGTGGGTTTAAACCGGCAGCATTTAAAAAAGTAGGAGCCAAGTCGCTTAGGTTGATAAATGAATCCACAACGCGACCGGGTTTGTTGATTCCATTGGGCCAACGAATGGCTAATGGCACTCGACTGCCATCGTCGTATAGGCTTGCTTTAGCTCGAGGAAAAGGCATTCCGTGATCACTTGTAACAACTACAATGGTGTTATCTAGTTTACCTGAAATTTCTAGTGTTTTGATGGCTCTGGCAACCATTTGATCAAAATGCTCGATCTCGACGTAGTAATCTAAAATATCGTTTCTAACAATAGGGTGGTCGGGGAATATCGGAGGGACTGCCACTTTTGACGGATCTTTTCCTGATCGTATTCCGGCGCCATTCTCGAAGCTTCTATGAGGTTCATATGTTCCGAGCCAGAAACAAAAGGGCTGATCTTTGGATACTTGAGACATGAACTTCTCAAAGTTTGCTGCATAATCTATTTTTGTTATTGATTTAAATTTTGGACTTAACTGCTTGCCTTCAATTTTTTTGCCTGCTGGATTAACTGTTCTTCCTCCTGGCTCAAGTCTTCCCGGGCTCCATCCCTTTCCTGTGAATCCCACAGCGTAGCCTTCATCTTCAAGCAGCTTTGTGTAGGTTATGAATTTGGCGGGTAATGTACTGTGAATGTTTCCTGCTTCTTCCAATCTCCATATAGGTTGTCCCGTTAGAATTGCACTGCGAGAAGGGCCGCAAGTTGGGGCATCGCAAAATGCATGTAAAAAACGTAACCCTTCGCGCGCAACTCTATCGAAGGCAGGTGTCTGAACTATTTTGTCCCCGTTTGCTCCAGTGTGTATATAAGACTGATCATCGGATATGCAAAATAGAATATTTGGTCGGGATTCAGCACATACGGTGTATATTTCAAGGAAGAAAAGTGTTAAAACGGTGCATACACATGTGAGTAATTTCATGATTGTTTATGATATGTTTCAATTGGTTTGTTGCGCATTAACTGGGAGGTTTTTTAATTTATTTCATAGTAAAAAACCAACTTAATGTTGTTATTCTTATGCTTGATATAGTTCGTTTTTCCTGCTTTTTTAATTTTTTATTGTTCTGGGAAAATTATCGTTAACAAGAAGAAAGTAGGAAATATTTGTGATTAAACTGAAAAGTAGTGGAGTATTAATGCGAGCTATAATCTTTGCTTGTGTTTTAGCGAGTTGTTGTATGGTGAGTCAGTCTTTTGCTGACTGGGCTCAGTTTCGCGGACCTTCGGGGAATGGTTATATTGGTGAGCTAAGCCATCCTGCTGAATGGTCCATGAAGAAAAACATTGCATGGAGTCAGAGTGTGCCTGGCGGGGGCTGGGCTTCTCCAGTCATAGTGGGACAAAGAGTTTTTATACTGACGGCAGTTGATTCCAATAATACTAAACCGTTAAATCATTCAGGAGGAGTTCGGAATATGCGTGGAAAAAAACCGACAGAGCCGTATGTTTTTAAATTAATATGTTTTAACGCTAAGGATGGATCCATTGAGTGGGAGACAATCTTAGCTAACGAAAAACCCAAGCATGCAATACATCCATCTAATACATATGCGACTGAATCACCAGTAAGTGATGGCAAGCAAGTTTACTGCTATTCTGCAGCCATTGGTAAAGTTTCAGCTGTTGATATGAATGGAAAAGTTTCTTGGTCAGTTAATGTTGGAGCATTTCCTAGCGGAAACGGTTTTGGTACTGGCAGCTCTTTAGCCCTGAGTGAAGGGAAATTGTTTGTACAGTGTGACAATGATAAGGATTCGTTTGTTGTCGCGCTTGAAGCGTCTAATGGTAAAGAGGCTTGGAAACGGAAACGTACATCGAGAACAAGTTGGTCAACTCCGTTTATATGGAACAATGGGGATAGGACAGATCTAGTGGTTTGCGGTTCAGGAACTGTTACTGGATATAACCCTGTTACTGGAAAAACCAATTGGCGACTAACAAATGTAAGCACAGCATTTACAGCATCTCCTGCATCTGACTCATCACGCATTTTTCTTGGTAATAGCAGTCCTAGGGGGCAGGGGCCTCTTCTTGCTATTGATTCACGGATTAAAGGTGAGTCTAGGCTTGATATGAGTAAATTATCAAATGGGATCTCTTGGGGGCATTTGCGAGGTGGTCCTGGAATGGCCTCTCCGGTTGTGAGCGGTGACTATCTGTATGTATGCAGTCGTGGTTTTCTTGCTTGTTATAATGCCAAAACTGGTGAACGTGTTTACAAGTCTAGATTACCAAGTGCTAAGTCGATTGCAGCTAGTTCATGGGCTGATAATAAACATGTTTATTTGCTTGATGAATCTGGCACGACTTTCGTTATTAAGGCTGGCGCTAAGTTTGAGGTTGTAACAGAAAACCGGCTGGATGATTTATTTTGGGCAACCCCTGCGGTAGTTAATGGGAGCCTGTTTTTACGTGGAGCTGAGAAGCTATACTGTGTTCGTGAAAATTGATAGCAGAGCTAAATTATTATTAAGTACTAGCTATAAGGGACGCCAAAACCTTTCGATCGCCTTGGAAACTGCGACGACCGTGCATAGCGACATAATTATCAATCAGCGCGATGTCTCCTGGCTCCCAATTAATATCAAAAGTTAATTCATTGGCAATATTGCTAGCAGATTCAACTTGTATTGAATCAAGTGGAGTTCCGTCACCAAATGTAACCGATTTTGATGGATCATTTCTCGCGTCTTTCCATCCTTTGAAAGCAGCTATAAGTTGATTGAAAAAACTAAATCTTCCATCGCCAAGATTATGAACAGCTGCGAGGGTAGGGGTTGTAGCTTTTAAGTCGCCATTAGAGTGCCATTCCCATGAATAGCCTAACTTGTTTAATTTGGCTTCAGCTTCATCACGTGTACTAGAGCTTAGCGTGCTTTGCCAACTTCGTCCCATTCCTGATAACTCGTCTACTTCAGATGGCATTACATTTGAATATTTTAAGCCTTTTTTAAGACACTCATCTGCTAATTCAGGCTCTTGCTCGCATAATCGATTCCATAATATGTCAGAGCGGCAAATTGGAGTGCTCCCGCCTTTGTTTGGAGCGATTTGGCAATAAAAGAAAAGTTTGCTTGGAGGGTTAGGTGTTTGTGCCATTTCATGATGTAGAAAAATTGTAATATTTGATGGAGCTTCATTGGCGGAAAACACTCTATCGGTGAAATTGATTCTATAGGCGTTGGACATTGATTCTGAGTAAGGAAAATTTGGATAATCAAATGCGCGAATAATTGTATCAAAATTTTCCGGAGTCTTAATCGGTAATCCTTTTATAATAACTGCACCATGATTAAATGCAGCAGAGGATAATTTATCAGTTAAATTTTTTGCCCAATTGCAACAATCAATTAAGGGGGCCTTGGGGCCGCTAATTACGAGGGGGAAGGGTTGCTCGTTATAGTGATGTTGGCCTGAAATACTAATATTATTCATGTTTCTACATGAAATATATTGGCCTCATGTTCATAAAGACCAAGGCTTCCTGTAATTCAACTTGTTGAGAATTTTGTTAGCTTCTTTATTATTTGTGATTAGTTCGTTTTTTGGATCCCAATGTAGCGCTTTTCCAAGAGCGTTAGATACATATCCCAAGTGACCGGGTGTAATAGATCGATGGGATGTTTCTGCCGGGCAAATAGTTGGCAGTCTACTCTTAACGCATTCTATGAAGTTTCGTGTATGATTAGAAGATAGATAGGCTTTGAATTCTCCAGGGATAAATCCGTTTTTTAGCCAGTTGGGGTTTGATGCTTCTAATTTTCCACGATTTATATGGACCCAACCTTCTTCTCCTATAAATCGTGTTCCCATCTTATTATGGGTTCCAATACTTGATTTGATTCCTCTTGAGTACTCGCAATGAACTTCATAATTTTCCGGAGCATTATATACATCTACAGGAATCCACGAGAAATTTTTTGCTTCAACTCGAATTGGTCCGCCTAGGTCTTCATTGAGTCCCCAATGAGCTATGTCATTATGATGGCCAATCCAATCCATTAATTGGCCTCCGCCATAGGATAAATGTAATCTCCACATTTGATGATGCCTTGCATGTACATAAGGTAACATTGGTGCTGGCCCAGTCCAAAGTTGATAATCTTTTCGGTTGGACCGATCTTCTTTGGTTGGGTCTCCTTTAATCATGTTTGGCCCTTTAGGTAATCCAACTTGGACCTCTTTGATTTTTCCGATTAATCCGTTTCGAACTAATTCAATTCCACGTCTAAACACGGAAGAAGAACGTTGCTGTGAGCCGGTTTGAAAAATTGCCTTACGTTTAGATACTTCACGATACAGTGCTTGCCCTTCAGCGAAAAAGTGTGTGATGGGTTTCTCGCAATATATGTCTTTACCGTTTTTAAGTGCATCAATAGCCTGAATAGCATGCCAGTGGTCGGGGGTTGCCACAATAACTGCATCGATATCTTTACGAATGCATAGTTCGCGAAAATCGGCATACGAGTCACAGGGTTTTGAGTCATATTTATTTCCTACAATTTCTGCTGCAGCCTTACGGCCTAGAGGGCGGCCACTTTTTTTCCCTCGATAATGCGTTTCATAAGGATCACATGTGGCAACAACTTGTGCATCTTTATCCTTTAGAAACGAGTTCATAACTCCTATGCCGCGAGCTCCGCAACCGATAAGGCCTACAGTGATTCGGTTGCTAGGAGAGGGGCGGTCCTTTTGTCCTAATACGGATGATGGAATAATTGTTGGGACAGTTAGTGCTGTAAAAGTACTTACTTTTAGAAAGCGTCGCCTTTGAATTTTATTATTACGCATGATTTTCTTTTTAATGGATCAATTTGGATGGAGCATGAGATTATTTCGATAAATTCTTTAAGTAAATATTTCTGAATTTAACCCAGCCTGAATGCCCATCTGCTCCGTAGGTTTGAAATGCGATGGTTCCTGGTTTAAGTAGATATGGCTTTGGGTTGTCATGAGTAAAATCAACTATTTTTTTTCTGTTAAGCCAAACTTGAATTTGTGATTTGACTATTTGAATGCGGAGGGAGTTCCATTTCTTCGGCATTCGTATTTTGTCATATTCATCTCCTTTTGCGAGCCAGTCATTTAAATATAGCCCGACTGGTTCTCCGCTTGCTCCGCGTCAAATATTTACCTGATATGCTCTTCCTTTGTCACTATCCTTTGGGCGCCTCAGGTAAACACCACTGTTATATTTTTCGTGTTCGTCTATTTTGAATTCTAATTTTAATTCGAAATCAAGGTATTCCTTATTGGTTTGTAGTATTCCCCAACGTTTTGGGTCTCCGTCTTGTCCAGTCTCAAGAATACCTTTATTTAAATTCCACTTTGCTGGCCCAATGGAGTTCCATTCCTTATTAAAATTCTCATTAAGTAAAGGTTTGAACTTATCATTTTCCCCAAGTCCGGTAATGGATGCAAAGTTAAGGCAAGTAAATGTAAAAAGTAATTTAATGTATGCGCTATCCATATTCTTTCAGTGTTATTTTTTTTCGGTGTTAATAATTTTAATGCAATTTTTATTTTTGCATGCTTCTCCGGGTTTTTTTTCCTTTAGATCACAGCAATCATTCATGCCGCAGCAGGTTTTGCCTTCGCAACATGCGTGTGCAATCACGCCATGTTTATTAAGTGAAATATTCATATTGTTTGAAGCGCACCCTGAAAGAAACATTAAAACTGTTGTTATTATAAAATATTTCATTTATCTGGGATTCATTTGCCTTGAGGAATATTAATAAGCTGCCGGTAACAATAAACAAACTAAAGCCACTGCAATCAATAAAGCAAGTAGCAGAACTAAATTAAAGAAAAACAGGGCAGGGGATTTTGGCCTGTTAATTAAAGGAAATTTCCCAATTCCTTCACTTGAAATCATGTAGTTGCCAGAGCTGGCTAGCAAACGATTTAGATAATCTCTAATTTCGCCAGATTTCATCGCGGCATAAAAACGTTTTGCCAGAAAAATGAAATAAAAAAGCAGAATAATTTCTGTGCAGATAAGTAAAATTAATTTTGCTGTTGATCCATCCATTTTTTGTGAGCCTTAAGGTGTTTTAGATCCTAGTTCCTCAGCTGTTTGGGCTCCGCGACTTCTAAGAAGTTCTATAATTGGTTTTTCATTCCAAAATATTGCATCGTCCATAACAGTGCCGCCAACTCTATCAATGATATTCAATTCGGCTTCACTGTTAATTAAAAAAATGATTACTTCTTTGTGGTTGTATAGTACTGCTCGATGTAGCGGCGTGTCGCGCCATTCACCTGCTGTGATGTTTTTATTTGCGCCTGAGCTAACAAGTCTTTTTACTGTTTCGAGATCCCCATGTTCAGCAGCACGATGGAGAAGAAGGTCATCTGTTTTTGGGAAAACGCTTGTTATTGGATGATCCGTACAACCGAAAAGCTGTATAGCTAGGATTGAAAGTGATAGTTGTTTTAATGTTCTTAACATTCAATCGTGATCACCAGATGCATGTTTAATGGCTCTGTAAATCATCAAGAAAATGCCGCTACCTAAAAAACCTACTATGAGCCCGCCTAGTCCGCCTAGCAGTAAAAATCCTCCATACATATGTCCAATTACTAATCCAATTATTACAGTAACAAGTATGATAATGCCCTGGATAAGATTATCCTTTTTTCTGGCATTAATGCCTATAACAGTATCGCTCACAACATTATACGTTTCCTTTGAGGAAAGCTCTTTTTTATTTTCTTTCTGTTCGATTATAGGTGGAGGGGGTTTTTTTATTTATTTTTACTTGGAGCGATCAAAAGTATAACCCGGACCAATAATAGGTTTATTAATCAAGGCTGGTGCTACATGCAGATCGGAGAAAAGTGCGATCCATTTTTTCTGACTTGGCCAATGCCAGTCAAAGCCACTGAAGGATGCCTTGTCCATTCGATATCCCCAGCCAGCTACATTAGCGCCTCCTTCAGACAACACCAAAAAGCGACTTACATCTCGAACATCACTTAAGCGAATTGATGTTGTATTGTTCTTTTTTACGACGGTGTTGTGATCAGGGTGGGTGTTTGATTGATATGAGGACCCCATGTGATCGTATAGTGACTGGTTTTTCATTTGTGGGAGAGTGTACATTACTTGATTATTTGATGCTTCATCACTAGGGCACTTTGCCACAGCTACCTCTGTTGAGCCTTTTTCGTAGTTGCCAAGATATAGGTTTAAATAGCGTTCGTCGGCCGTTAGATGTCCGTAGCCGGGGTGGGGGCGACCATTTGGTAGCCGACCTGGCTTTCCTAACCAGCCTGTGGTTGTGCGTGAAGAGCCATTTGGTAGTACTTTTGGCGGGAACTCATCATTAAAATCTCCAAAGTACATTCCTAGTGCTAAACCGGCCTGTTTCATGTTGCTTGTGCAGCGAGCCGATTTTGCCTGTTCCTTAGCTTTGGCTAAAGCTGGCAATAGTAATCCTGCTAAAATAGCTATGATTGCAATGACTACAAGTAGTTCAATTAATGTAAAACCTCCCTTTTGATTCGTTTTCATTCCATTATGCTTTAAAACAATTCCTTGATGGGTTTGTGGTCAAAGATCGTTTTAGTTAATGCGGCAGGAAGTAGGTCCGGTGAGGTTCGTAGCTTGTTAGCATCGAACATGGTGTGTAAGACTGTAGATAAAAGATTTTCGGGCCCATAAGGTTTAGAGGTGGGGCGACTACCTGTTCGATCTGAACTGCCGATTACCTGTCCCATTTTTAAGCCGCCACCTGCAATTAAAAGAGGAGTTAATGCTCCATGATGATCCGTTCCTGCATCACGATTCTTTTTAATTGGGGATCGGCCCATTTCACCCGTTACAATTAACATGATCTTGTCGCTAAGACCACGTGCCTTAACATCGTCAAGGAAAGCGGATACCGCATGATCCATCTGAGCTCCCAATGTCTGCATGCCAACTAAGGTGCCAGGATTGTTGGCTCCTCCTCCATGAAAGTCCCAACTAGAATCAACTACAGTTACGAATCCGCATCCTGCCTCGCAAAGGCGTCGAGCCAGGAGCATCTCCTTTCCTAATAAGTTTGTCCAACGGGCTTGATCGACTAATTTTTTCTTGCCGTTATAAAGAAAGTATTTGCCGCCTTCATGGTAATCCGCCATTCGAAATAAATGGCTAGTGTCGTATCGTGCTATAGTTTTAGGATCTTCTTTTGATAGGTCAAATGCATCAGAGACACCGCGAAGCAAAAGGTCGTAAACCTGGCGTTCAATCTGGCTCATTGCGTTTATTTCCCCAGCACGATCCATCTGACGTTTGAAGCCATCAAGTTTTTCCAAGAGTTCGAATCGATCAGTAAAACGATTACGGGGCAAATTTAAATCAAAATCACTCAATTGGTGTGGGCTTCCGTCAAGAACAAGGCCTTTATTCAAGTGTCCGAGGGTGCCTGCACCAGCTACTTGTTCTTTAATTCTTGGAAGTCCGAATGTTGTTGTGGGTGAACCTAATTTAAGATCTGACTGAACAGCTTCTGGCACAATAACCGTATTCATTGGAATGCCTGTAATCGGATGAAATGCTCCGGAGCCCAGAGTGCACATGGCGGCCATTGCTGCGCCTGAAGGATGTCGGCCGGTTAGAATTGGAAGATGATTATGGCTGCCGTCGTTGGTTGCAAAGGATCTGACAACAGCTAATTGATCTGCTCGTTGCGCTAGTTTGGAGAGAGTGCCGCCAAACCAGACCCCTGGAAGACTAGTTCGCACTTCGCCAGTACAACTACGATTGTTACTTGGGACATTAAGCTTTGGGTCGAAAGTTTCGATCTGTGGAGGGCCACCTTGCAGGAATAAAAAGACTACTGATTTGTTTTTAAATACGTTTTGGTCCATCGCCGCCTGAGATCGCATAGCAAGCAATCCTGGCAAGCTGAGGCCTCCTAAACTGCCAATGCGAAGGAAATCTCTGCGGTTTATATTTCCTGTTTCTTGTAAATGGCTTTGGTCGGTGATGGTGAGCATAACTAGACCATTCTCAGTGGGTTAACGTAAGTTGATTCTTATTAAGTTTATAATTCTGGTCAATCTCCAATAAGTCTCACGTAATAGTATAGTTTTAATTATGTATCTTTATTTTCGGTTTAATATGTTTCTATTTTTTAATAAAGTTAAAATAATCAATATCCCCAATACTGCCAGACTTGCCTTCTGAAAGCATCATTACTCGAATAATATGCTGTCCCTTAGTTAATTTTACTTCTGAGGATTGGATGAGTTTAAGTTTATTCCAACCGCCTGTGTCTGGAATATTGATAGGCTGGCAAATTGCTTTGCCTTTAATCTCAAGAACAAACAGTCCACCCGTCTTATTGGATGCCACTGGCATCTTTATTATGTAGGTGCCCGACTCTTTTACATTTACGCTGTAATTGAGCCATTCGCCTTTGCGAGTCCAACCTATGCCATGGCCATTGGATGCATCTGTTCGCTTTTCAATATCGACTTGGGTAGCCTCTCTATAGTTGGCTCCGAGGTTTTTCTTATCAATATCATAATATGCTTTACCAGGGGCACCTTCATCAAAATGCTCAGCCTCAATTTTTCCTGGAATTTGGTGTGTCTTCCCCTTGTAGGGTTTAGTTTCAGATTGAGCAGCTTCGGTAAACAGCGTAACTATAATTGCGATTAGTATTTGTTTCATTTTAGTGACTGGATTTCTTTATCATCTGGGAAAAGTTTTTTTGTGAGATCAAGGAGATCCCGGCTTTTAAAGTAGCTTTCTCCCGCAATCTGATCATTTAAGTAATATCTAAGTTCATTGCAGCTAAAGCAAACTAGGAGGTCTGCTTTTATGTTTTTGTCGGTAAAGCGGAAAGCGATACCAGGGCGAAAAAGGCAATCAATTGGAACTGAATGGCGGATATAGGTGTTGGCATTATTCAAAGTCTTCGACAATGCTTTTTTTGACTGTTCCGATAATGAAATAGCCTTTGATATAATAGTATAGCCATGCAGTTTCTCACTATTCTGAAGTTTCTGTTTATTTGGATAGGAATCATCCACTCTGTATACTTCGCATATTGTTGCTTTACTAAGATCGGACGCGAGGGCTAAGGCTGGTTTTATTTTCTCGTTAGTCCATTGCATATTATTTTTGGCATCACACGCCGCCAACAGAACAGCGGTAATTGTTAATAATATGCACTTCATTTTTCTTCAGCAGTTTTGCTTCTTTGTTTAAGGGTTATGTTAGGCAGTTCTCCGTTTCCCGTTGGTTCTCCCATCATTAACCAAGAAAGGTTAAATCGTGCAACATGCGACCGGGGAAGTTGACCTTCAAAGTGCATATAAATCCATCCTTCGCTCTTTGTATTGGGGCGTCCTGCGGAAAGAGAGGAATATTGAAATGCTCCTTTCCATACCATCCTCTTCAAAGGCCAAGTCTTTGCTCCGTCGAAGCTTACCCACACTGTGCCCCGGTTGCGGCCTGATGGGCTATCACAATTACTATAAAGCAATATGTCTCGACCTTCGATAGGCAGGCGAACAAGGCCAGCGAAGCATCCATAGTTTGTATCCTGTGGCCCGTCAGGCAGTATGTTGACGATACGCCAGTTGTGCCAAGTTGCACCACCATCAGAACTCCATGCCTCACGTCGACGAAGTGGTGGTTTCTTTGCGTTCCAATGAGAGCGGGAATTGTAGTAGAGCTTTCCATCAGAGAGTTCAGCAATTCCAGCCTCTCCTGTTCCCATTTCCGAGAACGGCTTGCTAGTATTCCAGGTTTTTCCGTGATCGTCGCTATAGATTGCTGTGGTATAATGTGTAGGCCAATGCTTCTTTGGGTAATTGGCCTTACCGTAATGTCGCGCGGCTCGAATTAATCTTCCAGCATATTTGCCGTGTCTTAAAGTGATGCCATTTTCATTCATATGCATCGATGGCACGTTATCTCGTGTGTCTGGATGAATTGTGACGTCAATTTTTCGCCAAGTATTTCCGTCATCTTGACTGCGATAGACTGACAGCGGTGCAGGTGGATGGCGATCCTCAGCAAAGGCTATAATGTTTCCGTTTGCCTCGTCGACAGTCAGTCCTCCTCCTTGAAATGCGGGCTCGGCTAAGACGAGTTCATCTCCCCATGTATTACCCCCGTCTTCACTGCGTCGAAAGAGAAGTTTTTTATCCCCCAGTGTGGCAAGTACTGTTCCCTTAAGAGTTACAACAATATTGGGATGACGTATTTCATTGAAGAGCGGTTTAACATCCATACGTGGGCTCCCCATAAAAGCGGCTATATCACCCTCTAATTTTCTTGAGCTGTTCTCTGCGAGAGTATTATTTAATGAAAGTGCAAATGCTATTATTGTAATTAGTATCTGTCTCATTTTCCTTCAGCTATCAATTCTTTACTCATCTTGCCACCGTATTCTCTAAGCAACTGTACAACTTCAAGATGCCCTTTTTTGAGGGCTAAGTCCAATGGAGTCCACCCACTAATTGCCCTTGGGTTAACGCTGGCTTGTTTTTGGATAAGAAGTCTCACCATTGACTTGTTACCAGCATCAGCCGCCCTATGAAGAACTCTAAAAGAGGCTTTTCCTCAGACACAGTTAATATCTGTACCAGTTTCTAAGCACTGCCTAACTGCGTTTAGATCTCCTGCTTCAACTGCTAAATGTAGATCTCCTATCGATTTAAGTTCTTCAACTGTAACCTGTCGTTGAAGGAGTGCTGTATCTGATGGATTCGCTTTCGTTGATAGAAGCTGTCCTGTCTTACTGCAACCAGCCAATAGTACAGCTGAAATTGTGACTAGTATTATTTTAATTTCCATTTAGCTTTTAATTAGCACTCGTTTCGCCGCCGTGTTTGCTAAATAGAACGGCGTTATTTTTTTAAGTGATGGATTAGAAATGATATTTCGTCTTTAAATCTCTTGTTCGCTTTTGGATAATTCAGATTCACATCAACTCCTTTAAGTTTTAGTTTTTCTTCCATGGCTATTCCAAAATTCACATGATGAATAATCCAGCCTCGTGCGCGTTTAAAGTTGCTAGGAATCGGGTCATCCGGGTTCATGCCGTATCTCATAAAAGTTGGCGGATCATCGGAAGTAATATGATTGATCACGGATATTTCGTTGATAAGTGCGCGTCGCTCAATAAAGGATAAATCTTTCCTTTTGTTTTCTTTTTTGGCGTGGAATTCTCTTCTGTAGCCCGGAATATTTTTGGTCCACCAATTTAAGTCCATAGTTGATTGGCCTCCCCAGAAGGCTACTGCTTTTAGGCGCGATGATTCTCTTGAGATCGGATCGTCGCTTTTCGGGTCTGCAAAATCATTTCCCCAAGCTAAGTAGGCAACTAGCTGAGCCCCCGCAGACCCTCCATATCCAGCGATGCGATTTTTATCGATTCCCCATTCCTTTGCCTTGGAGCGGATAAACTGTAAGGCTCGAATGCAATCTTCATGCGCAGCAGGGAAGTCGGCATGCTTGAGAAAACGGTATTCTACTGACGCATGGTGAATTCCCGCATCAAGGTATTGTTGAACAGCCTTTGCATTAACTTTGTCGTGTGAGCCTCCCGTGAAGCCTCCTCCGTGAATAAATACAACTAAGGGGGCTGGTTTTTTCACATTAGCTTTTCGAAAATCTATCACTTGGTTGGGGTGATCGCCATAGGGTACATTTTCGAATGTTATTGGTGGTGTAGGTTTCTCCTGTTGTGCTTTAACTGTGATGTTAGCTGTATCCAATATAAAGATTATGCTGTAAAATAGTATTGTTGAATAAAATAGTTTTTTTGGTAGGGCGTTCGTGATTGTGTTTAGATTATTTTTCATGAAAGAAATAATTTAATGCGTTGATATATTTTTTCAATTCGAAATGCGAATGCAATTAGTGCGTTTTTATTTTCCTTCAGTTTTCAATTCTTCACTCGTCTTACCACCGTTTTTGCGGAGTAGTTTGGCGGTTTTAGTTTGGTTGTTCTGTA
>JAYZHR010000169.1:0-6036 GCA_036166355.1 Verrucomicrobiota bacterium
TTGGCCAGTTGCTGAGATACCAGCCATTGTTCTTCCGTGAAAAGAGTTTTCAGCAGTAATTATCTCAAATTGTCCCCTCGCTTGGCCATAACGGCGAGAGAGCTTAATCATTACCTCTGATGATTCTGCGCCACTGTTACAGAAAAATACACGCCCTTGTCCAATACGCTTACTCAAATTTTCTGCTAATTGTGATTGGCCTTGGAAATGATATAGATTAGTACAGTGAATTAGACGGTTCGACTGCTCAAAAAGCGTTTGACTAATTTCTGGATGACAGTGCCCAAGGCAATTGACGGCAATTCCTCCACCAAGATCGAGATATTGTTTACCTTCGGTATCCCATACTAGAGATCCTTTACCATGGTCCAGCGTGATAGGGAATCGCCCATAGGTTGGAGCGACAAATTTTCTGAAATTATCTGTAATTTCCTTGTTCATTCTTGGACAATTTCTGTGCCTACTCCAGCATCGGTGAATATTTCTAATAGTAGAGAGTGGTTCATTCGTCCATCTATAAAGAATACTTTTTCCACTCCGGCTGCCAATGCTTGGATAGCACTATCAGCTTTTGGTATCATTCCTTTTGAGATGATGCCATTGTTCTTTAATACTTCTATCTCTTTCACTGGCAGGTGCGATATAACACTATTAGGGTCATTTGGATTCTTTAATAATCCTGGGACATCACTCATATAGACTAACCTCTTAGGGCGAAGAGATATTGCTGTTTGGCCTGCTGCCACATCAGCGTTACAGTTATATATTTGTCCATCCTCACCAACTGCTGTTGGACTGATCACTGGAGTTATGTCTTGTTCAATGCACTTTCTAAGTGGTTCTGTATTGACGTTTGTAACTTCACCAACCAGGCCAATGTCAACAGGTTCGCCTGTATGGCTAAGAGGTTTGAATGGTCTGCATTTAAAAATTTCTGTACCAGAAAAACCACATGCTTTTCCGCCATGTTGATTAATCATTTCAACAATATCAGGATTTATTTTTTGAGATAAAACTTGTTCAACGACTTTGACTGACTCTTGGGTGGTCACTCTATATCCCTGTTCGAATTTTGTTTCTACGCCAGAATCTGCTAGGGCTTGTGTGATTGCTTTTCCACCACCATGGACAACAACGGGATTAATACCTACTGCCTCAAGAAAGACAATGTCTCGAGCCACACTGCTTCGTATGGTTGGATCACTAGAATCCATAAAGCTTCCACCATATTTTGTTACAAATGTTTCGCCCCGAAATCTTTGTATGTAAGGTAACGCTTCTAAAAGAGTGGATGCTTTAGCAATAAGCTGGTTCATTTATCCTCCAAGTGATGAGGGGTCAGAGATATCACCTTTATTGAAATCAACGTATTCTTCGGTTAAATCGGCTGCATAAAGGACAGCTTCACCTTTGCCGATATTCAAATTGATATGTAGATCAAATTCTTTTGGCTGTACGGCCTTGCATAATTTTTCAAAGGAAGAGCGAGTTGGACGGCCTTTTTTTAAGGAGAAAACTTTTTTCTTTGAGTTGGTTGCGCTGTAGGCGATATCTACTTTTTCTTCGATTATTTTTGCAGTTGAGTATCCGAGAGCATCTATGATCCGGCCCCAATTGGGATCACCACCGGCCCAGCTTGTTTTAACCAGTGAACTGTTACCTACCGAACGTGCTGCTTTATCAGCATCTGCATATGATTTTGCACCTGAAATCCGCACAGTTACGATTCGTGTAATACCTTCTCCATCACTAACGATCATTTTGGCTAATTCAAGGCAGACATGATCCAGTGCTTTTTGAAATATTTCTATATCATTAATGCCTATTTTGTCATTATCAGCCAAGCCGTTAGCCAATAATAGAACTGTATCATTTGTGCTCATATCCCCGTCGACTGTAATACGATTAAAACTTTTAGAGACAGATTCACGAAGGCATTTCTTAAGGTTGTTCGCATCAATTTTAGCGTCGGTCGTCAAAAAACTTAGCATTGTTGCATGTAATCCTCTAGGAATAGAGGCTGGATATGATCCATTCGGACTCATGCCTGGCTGAATCATGCCTGCTCCTTTGGCAATTCCTCCGAGCCGAACAATTTTGCCTCCAATCTTAAATTCAACCGCAATTTCTTTCAGCTTAGTATCGCTGGTCATAATTGCTTCAGCGGTTTGAGATGCTGCAGCCTGTGTGGGTTTTAGTTTTTCAGCAACTTTTACTATGCCATCACGAACACGAGTCATTGGAAGGTTAACTCCAATGCGTCCAGTTGACCCAACCAGAACATCTGATTTTTTAATTCCTAGTTTCTGGGCGGTAATAGTTGCCATTTCTTGAGCGTCTTTCATGCCTTTTGGGCCAGTACAGGCATTGGCGTTACCAGAGTTAACCACTACTGCTTGAGCAGAATTATTCTTTAAATGCTTTATACAGACTTTTACGGGCGCTGCGCAGATTTGATTAGTTGTAAACATTCCTGCAGCCGATGCAGGTGTGTCTGAGTAAATCAACGCCAAATCTCGTTTTTGTCCCTTATTGCTGCCTTTGCCGGTACCAATTTTTTTTAGATCACAAAACCGAGCAGCTGCATGGAAGCCTTTCGGGGAGGTGATTGATCCTTTTATAGTTTTAAATTTGGCCATGGCTAAATTTGTAATCCTGTAGTTTCTTCAAAACCAAACCGGATGTTAAAAGATTGCACTGCTTGGCCACTTGCACCTTTTACTAGATTATCTTCAGCACTGAATACCCTTAGCCTCTGGGTTCTTGGATCTGCAGCCCATCCGATTTCTATCGTGTTTGTGTTTGTAACATTTTTCGTATCAGGTAACCGTTTATCACCAATAATTCGGACAAATGGTTCATTAGCGTAGAAATTTTGTAGGCATTCCTCTACAGAGGTAATCCAATGGGTGAAATCGTTGGTTTGTTCAGTAGGAGGTTTAAGATATAGAGTTGTAAGAATTCCGCGATTAACTGGAACCAAATGCGGAGTGAATTCAATAGTCACTGGTGTTCCGTTAGCTAATTCTAGTTCTTGTTCTATTTCAGATAGATGACGATGTTTTGGGACACTATAAGGTCGAAGGCTTTCGTTGCATTCTGCAAAAAGGAAAGGCAACGATGCGTTACGTCCAGCTCCGCTTACTCCACTCATTGAGTTTGCGATAATCTCAGTCGTATCGATTAGTTTAGATCTGATTAATGGAATAGTTGGAATCAAGATGCTGGTTGGATAGCAACCTGGAGAGGCTATCAATTCAGCTTGGGCAATGTTGGATCGGTAAATTTCCGGCATGCCGTAGACGGCTTTAGTAAGCCATTCAGGTTCAGGGTGTTCTTTTTCATAATAATCTTTATAGACGGCTGCGTCATTAATTCGAAAGTCAGCACTAAGATCGATTACAATCACTCCTTTTTCAGCCAATGGAATTGCAAATTCAGATGCGGTTCCGTGGGGTAGAGCAAGAAAAACTACTTCTGCATTTTCAACGATCACGTCTATAGAGGGCTCTGAGAATATTAAATCCTTAGCCTCAGAGTATCCTGCAAATCGTGGAAATACAGCTGTCATTAGTTGGCCAACGTACTGGCGTGAGGTCAGCACTGACAAATTGGCATGAGGATGTCCAAGTAGAAGTCGTACCAGTTCTTCCCCGGAGTATCCTGATGCTCCGACTATAGCAACGTTGACTTTTCTTTCTGCCATATTCTTTTTTATTAAAGTACTAGGTTAAGCACGTTTTAGTTGTTTGTATCTAAAAAACAAAAGCCCCGCCAGTGTTTCAACCGGCGGGGCTTGGAAATTATAATAATTAGCGTTTGCTGAATTGGAACTTTTTCCGAGCCCCGGGTTGTCCAGGCTTCTTTCGTTCTTTTTTTCGTGGATCACGTGAGAGATGCCCAGCATCTTTGAGAGACTGACGCAGCTCACTATTAGACTTCTCCAGAGCCCTTGCGATACCCTGCCTAACCGCTCCAGCTTGGCCAGATATGCCGCCACCGGTTACGTTTACACGCACATCAGTCTTTTCGTTAAGTTCAACAGTCTCTAGAGGTTCGATGGCTAGAGAGCGTTGGTTTTCAACAGTGAAATAATCTTCGACGTCACGACCATTGATAGTTACTTTACCAGAGCCTTCAGCTAATCGTACTCGAGCAATAGCTCTTTTACGTCTTCCTGTTCCTAAAAATTCTTCGGTTTGGGCCATTATTGAAAAAATTAGATTAAGCGATTTCGCAGATTACAGGGGACTGGGCTCCATGAGGGTGATCTGCTCCAGTGTAAACCTTCAGTTTTTTGAAAATTTGACGTCCTAAGCGATTATGAGGAATCATCCCTTTAACTGCGCGTTCTATTAGTCGTTCGGGATGTTTGGCCCGCACGTCTGCTGGAGAGAAGCATTTTTGCCCTCCACGCCAGCCTGAGAATGTAGACATTACCTTGTCAGTTTCTTTGTTTCCCGATAAAGCCACTTTTTCAGCATTAATAACGACAACAAAATCTCCAGTATCAAGATGCGGAGTGAATGTTGGCTTATTTTTACCACGTAAAATATTGGCTGCCATGGTGGCTACTTTGCCAAGTACAGCTCCATTGGCGTCGATTACATGCCACTTTCGTGACTGTTCATCAACAGTACGGTTCAATTTATCGATCTTGGGCAAATAGGTCTTCATCCAGAACCCCCCAGAAGTAAAGGGGGCGGGAAAAGTATCAAAAATAAGAAGTGAGTCAATACGTTGTTTCAGAAAAAAAAGCCATTTTTTAGGGTTTTTGGCATGTTTGGGTATAATCTTCGTATTGACTCACTGATTTAAACGCCTATTTTTTGCCTCTATTTTGTGATTGTGAGTGTTAATCCGTTGAAATCTGGGCGTCGAATATTCCTTTTGACAGTGTCGGTCTTACTGGTCGCTCCTTACAGGGCTTTGTGTAGGTTCTTGATTCGGCGGCCTCTTGTTTACTTGACTTGGCGTCAGGATCCTACATCAACCATGGTCGTGAATTGGATGGATAATGATTCTAGAAGTCCTGACTATGTGATGTATCGCCGTTCGGCCTTACCACGTGGAAGTCGTTGGGTGCTAGCTCGAGGATTTAATCACTCTTTTGCTGACGATAAAAAACGAATTGTTCATCATGTTGAGTTGCGAAATCTTAAGCCTGATACAGAATATATCTTCACCATTGGTTCCCAGAGTCCTACTAGAGGTAATAATTATTTTAAATTTCGTACACTTCCACAATCAATGCCATCTAATTTCCGTTTCGTTACTGGAGGGGATATGATGCACGATAGAAAAAAGGTTGATGCTATGAACCAGCGGGCTGCCCAGCTTAATCCTTGGTTTGCTTTGCTTGGTGGAGATTTGGCTTATGCAGACTCCAACAAAAATAATGTATCTAAATGGGATGATTGGTTGGAGTCTTGGATGTTAAATTCTGTACGAAAGAGTGATGGCGGATTAATTCCGATGATAGTAGCAATTGGGAATCACGAGGTTGCAGGTGGAACTGGGAAGAAACCAAAGGATGCAAAATATTTTTACAGCTTGTTTCCATTACCAGCCAAGCGAAGCTTCTATGTCTTGGATGTAGGGAATTTTCTAAGCCTGATCTTGCTTGATTCCGATATGACGGAGCGTATTGAAGGGGAACAGACTGTGTGGTTGGAAAAGGAGTTATCACAGCGTTCCAGTAAGAAGGTCCCTTTTGTTTTTGCTTGCTATCATAAACCTGCATACGGCACTGCCAAGCCCCCTAGTGGAACTAAAGATTCTTCCAAAGATCCATTGGCGCAAAAGATAATCAAGAATTGGTGTCCTCTTTTCGACAAATACAACGTGACTGCAGTGTTCGAAAATGATCATCATACTTACAAACGAACCTATCCTCTACGTAACAACCGAATCGATCATAAACGAGGTGTTGTTTATATGGGAGATGGGTGTTGGGGAGTTGACACAAGAGATGTTCCAAAGCCTGGGGAAGTATGGTATCTGGCTAAAGCTGAGAGTAAACGTCATTTGATTTGT
>JAYZHR010000170.1:0-23107 GCA_036166355.1 Verrucomicrobiota bacterium
CCTGACGTTGTTTGAAGCTTTACTAATGGCAGATCGACTTTACGTGAATACCCAAGTTGCACCGTTTCCCATGCCCTTTTTATTGAAAGGGAAATTCCTAGTTCTCGGGCAAAAACATTCATAGTTCCTAGTGGAAGTATTCCCAGCAAAACTTTGTCAATTTTCGTCTTTTTACCACTTAGCCCGTTAACAACCTCATTGATGGTGCCATCTCCGCCGGAAGCGACTATTGTTCGAAATCCATCTTCAACCGCTTGAGCTGCTAAGCCACTTGCGCTCCCTGGCGCAGTGGTCTCAATTAGCTTTACATCGTTGGGTAATTCTCCAAGCCATTTACGGAATTTCTCTGCTTTATTACCACGAGCTGTTGGGTTAAATATTAAAGCAATGGAAGGTTGGCTCATGCTACTTTATTTAGACGATTCTGCCGTCTCAGGTAGCGCCTTTCCTCCTGAAACTAAAAACATAACGGCCATGCGGACAGCAAGTCCGTTGGTTACTTGATCAAGGATTGTTGATTGAGGGTGATCAGCAATTTCACTGTCAATCTCCACACCTCGATTGATTGGGCCAGGGTGCATTACTATTGCATCTTTCTTGAGTCGCTTAAATCGTTCGGTTGTTAAGCCGAATAGCGAGCGATATTCTCCGATACTAGGAAAGGCACTAAGCCGTTGTCTTTCGTGTTGAATACGGAGCAAGTCAACCACATCAGCGTCGGCAAGTGCCTCATCGACATTATGTGTTACCTTGCATCCCATTTGCTCGAAGATTCGGGGAACAAGAGTTGGTGGCCCACATAGGGTAACTTTTGCACCTAACTTAGTGAGTGCCCAGATATTTGATCGAGCTACACGGCTATATAGAATATCTCCAAGAATGGTTACATTAAGTCCTTTGATTTGCCCCTTTTTTTCCACAATAGTGAATGTGTCGAGTAAAGCCTGTGTCGGGTGTTCATGTGCTCCATCGCCAGCATTTACGACACAGCAGTCCACCACTCGAGAAAGTAGGTGTGGAGCTCCTTCGGCACTATGTCTTATTACTATGATATCTGCACTGAGTGCCTCTAGTGTTTTTCCAGTGTCTCGCAGTGTTTCTCCTTTGCGAAGGGAAGATGATTCTGCCGTGAAATTTATAACATCGGCGTTAAGTCGCATTGCAGCCAGTTCAAAACTAATACGAGTACGTGTTGATGGCTCCACGAAAAGATTAATTACAGTGCGTCCACTAAGGGCAGGGACTTTTTTGATGGTACGTTTACCTACTGTCTTGAATGCACGAGCCGTATCCAAGATTACCCGAATTTCCTCGGCATTAAGTGATTCTATATCGAGTAAATGTTTTTTGTTCCAAGTCATGCTTCAGTGTTTATTGATAACAATGTGACGATATCTTCTCCGTTGGTTTCAGTAAGCGAAACCTGAACTCTTTCAGTAATCGAAGTTGGAATATTCTTACCTATGAAGTCAGGTTTAATGGGCAGTTCCCGATGCCCGCGGTCAACAAGTACGGCAAGCTGAATACATTGAGGGCGGCCTAGATGGTGTGTTGCGTCAAGGGCGGCCCGGACGGTGCGTCCGTTAAAGAGCACGTCATCGACAAGTACAATAGTTTTACCTTCTACATCGAATGGGACTTCGGTGGGTTGTACAGTGATTACTCCCCGTTGAGCAATATCATCTCTATGCATGCTCACGTCGATTACACCAAAAGGAACACTTTTTTCCATTAGTTCAGACAGAAGCTTGGCTAAGCGTTTAGCCAAATGAATTCCACCGCGTTGGATGCCAATTAAGCCTATTAGGTCAGGATTAGGATTTCGCTCTGCTATCTCATGAGCGATTCGGGTCAAAGCGCGTTGAACTGCATTGGAGTCTAATAATGTCTTAATTTCAGCCATGTTGCTATCAGTAGGCATAAAAAAAAGAACCGGGGCCGAGTTTACCGGTTCTAAAATAATAGTTTTGTACAGTTTTCCTATTCATGCTCCTTTTCGACCTCTCTGAATCGCTTTAAAGGAAACAGGCGGGATATATTCAGTGCTTATTCTTGCGCCACTTATTGCGGTGGTTCAGCACCCAGCCTATTAAAGCCCGCTCGAACCCAATGTCGCGGCCTTCCTTTTCTGATTCAAGCCATTTATGACGTAGAATTTCATCTCGCTCGGCAAGATATCGTTCATAAAGCGATAAATTCTCAATTAAATTGGGGTTTTTTACGTTTTTTTTATCACCCATTTCTCATTATCGAAGTTGAAAGAGTCTTACATAAAAACTGTTATAATCAACACTTCTGAGGGGATTTCGGCAAAAGCGTTGCCAGTATCTTGGTAAACTAGGATGCTCCCCCTTACATGCTAAACGGAAAGATCGACCTTCGAAGTGATACCATTACCCAACCGAACGATGGAATGCGGGAAGCTATGTCCAGAGCGGTTGTTGGTGATGATGTGTTAGGTGATGATCCAATTGTGCAGGAGTTAGAAATGCAGACGGCAGATCTGCTTGGCAAGGAGGCTGCCGTGTTTGTCCCTTCTGGCACCATGGCTAATCAGCTGGCGATTCGAGCGAGTACACGACCAGGTGATGCGATTCTATTGGATGCCAATTCACATATTTATTTTTATGAGGCTGGTGCCCCTGCTGCATTATCTGGAGTTCAGTGTAAACTTCTTGAGGGTAATCGAGGGATGTTTACTGCGGAGCAACTTGAAGCTGCTGTTCCTCCTCATGACAATCACTTTGCTCAGCCAAGTTTGGTTTGCCTTGAAAATACTCATAATCGTGGTGGTGGAGTAATTTGGCCACTTGATCAAATTGAGTCTGTTGCTGAAGTGGCACGTAAACATGATCTATTATTACATTTGGATGGAGCCCGTCTTTGGAATGCTTCTGTTGCAAGTGGAATTCAGGAGGCCGAATACGCAGCGATGTTTGATACTGTAAGTGTGTGTTTCTCAAAAGGGCTTGGCGCCCCTGTTGGATCTATATTAGCCGGATCCATTCCTATTATTAACAAGGCACGCTTTTATCGAAAGCAGCAAGGTGGGGCAATGCGTCAAGTAGGGATTCTTGCTGAAGCTGCCCGATATGCCTTGGAGCACAATCATGATCGCTTGGCTGAAGATCATCAAAATTGTCGAATTTTAGCAAAGGGGTTGGATAAACTTGATGGAATTGAAATTGATTCAGATGGCCCTGAAACCAATATGTTGTTTATTAATACTGGTGATTATGTAGCTGCTGATTTGGTTAAACAGCTTGAAAGTTCAGGAGTGCGATTACTCGATACTGGGCCAAACACTCTTCGGGCTGTTACAAATCTCACAGTTAGTAGCGAAGAAATTAGTGAGGTTTTGACTGCTTTTGAGCGTATTATTTGAATTTAGCTAGTTTGACATTCCTTTGATTATTTTGGTTGTAAAAAGTTTTGTCATCTAAATACTTCCTTTCCACAAGCTTAGTAAAAATAATGAAATGGGCAGGCCGAAAGTAGAGAATAAAAAGGAGACAAGGTCATTTAGAGTGGATCCTAGATTGTGGCGGTTGGTGCAGTCGGAGGCACAATCGAATGGGAAGCGGCCAACTGATGTAATTAATGAAGCTTTGGCAAGGCATCTTGGAGGGGTTATTCGTAGTAAAAATGATATAGATAATGATAAATTAGTTCATTTTTTGAGTCGTTTGGATGTTGTATCGAAGGAGTTGGGAGATATGAAAGGGTCTTTGACGGCTTATGAATCAAAGAGTCGAAAACGAATTACGTAGCATACTAAATGATTTGGAAAAACTCGGATTGTTAGAAAACGAGTTAATTTCAGATTGTCTTCAAAGGGATGGAATTCAGATTTCGCGTCTGAATTTAAGCTATGTATTGGCGCTGGTGGGTTTTATCTTTGTAGGTTTGGGATATTTTGGATTTTTCCACGTTGGAGCCCGTACTATAGAGGTAGGGAAGATCTTGATTAAGCGGGATGTTCCCGCGTTTGTAGGTAGAGACAACACGCTGTGTTTCCCAGCTCAGGTACAAATAGAAAAAGATGGTAGATATATCGAACGATGGCATTGGGATTATGGCGAATACGGCGATTTAAATGGATTTATCCATCGGTTTAATAGTGATTTGTCTGTGAAGCCGCTCAGGGTTACTTGTTATAGACAGGCTGAAAGATTCAAGCGATATGATCCAGACATCAAACCTTTACCTAGATCATTAGCTTTTATATGGAGCGCAGATCAGATCATTCATTATGGAGTATTAGATGATGAAAGTCGCAATCATGGTTTGTGGGTAAAATTTTCAGAGGATCAGGCAATCGAGGCGGAGTTATGGAATCACGGCCATCAGGTTGGTTTGAGTACGCTTAATAATTTAGGGGAATGGGAAGTTCAAGCAAAGGTCAAGGGATTTGATATGCCTGAAGATCCTATCAATGCTTGGAGTCTGATTAATAAAGACTATTTTGACTTAAATTATGCTAGGACATTGACTAAATTGGAACATGAAACGATGATTCATTCTTCTACTTTAGGGAAATTAATAGATGCCAATGTTCAATATAATGTTTTTAAGGTTAATAGTTCAGTGAAAAGGAGTAGTCTTGATAAGTTTGATGAAGCTTTAATTACCAAAGCCAGTGGTTCTGCCAATCCCTGGGTTGATTGGGAGAAAAAATATCTTAATGAGAAAAAGAAAGTACGGATGTTTCAAGCTTGGTATCACGATGATCCTACCTATATCGACGGAAGTGTTCCGAGGCGTGGAGCTGTTATTGATTTGTCTTCTCTAAGCAATAGTTGGGTGGATGTTTTTTTAGAAAATTGTTATCGCGATGGGCGAACTCAAATGCTCAATTATTTGAAGTTAAATGGCTATGAGCCGATTGCAGCTAAAGGTAAAGAGTTGTAATCGAACTTCCGATTTTCCTCCATTTTTTATACTTAGTCTGGATTAGTTAAAGTCTTTATATAGTTGTTGTATGCCTCACGATAATCCACGTCCATCTACGCGACAGAAAGCTTTATCAATCAATTTGTCCCCGGAGCTTTACGGTACTTTTTCGGAAATTGGAGCCGGTCAAGAAGTAGCTCGTTGGTTTTTTAAGGTTGGAGGAGCTTCCGGGACTATTGCCAAAACCATGTCGGCATACGATATGACTATAAGTGATGTCATTTATGGTAAGGAGCAGCGTTACGTAAGTCTCTCTAGGCTTGAGACTATGGTAAGGCGAGAATTTGAATTGCTGGTTAAGCGGCTTACATCTTCGAGAGGAAGAAACACGAGATTTTTTAGTTTTGCTGATACGGTTAAGGCTAAGAGTTATCGAGGTAAAGGTGAATCTCATGGATGGATGGGTATTAGCTTTCAGCATAGACCGAAGGCTGACCCCTCTCAGATAATAATTCATGTACGCATGTTGGATTCAGAAAATGTTCAGCAGCAAGAAGCTTTGGGAATAATGGGTGTTAATCTTATTTATGGTGCGATGTTATTATGTCGGCAGCCAGAAAAGTTAATTATTTCACTCATGGACGAATTATCTGCGGCTCGAATAGAGGTTGATACGATTCGTTTTGATGGGCCAGCCTTTCCAAGATTAGATAACCGGTTGATGAGCTTGCAGCTAGTACAGAACGGTTTGTCAGACGCAGCTATGTTCAAGGCTAATGGTGAAGTTGTGCAGCCTTCTGAGCTATTATACAAACAATCAGTGTTGGTTGAGCGCGGTAGCTTTCGGCCTGTTACGAGAGTTTCGATCGATATGTTGAATCGAGCACTAGATCAGTTTTGCAAGGAGTCCAAGATGAAAAAAGAAAAACCATTGGTTGTTCTTGAGATGACGCTACGCAATCTTAATGATCATGGCCGAATAAACTATCAGGACTTTCTCGATCGTGCCGATCTTTTAGGTACGCTTGGTTATCCTGTTCTGATTTCAAATTATGATACCCATTACCGGCTTGCTTCCTTTCTTTTCCGGCATACTCAAAAGCCGATGGGTATTGTCATGGGCGTTCCTACACTACGTGAGATATTTGATGAAAAATATTATTCTAAATTAGATGGCGGCATCCTCGAGGGTTTTGGCAGGTTGTTTAAGAATGATCTGAAGATGTATATTTACCCTCTATTAGAAAAAGAATCTGATAAAAAAATTACTGTTGAAAATCTAAATCTACCAAAGAGACTCCGTTATCTTTATAACTACCTAAAGGAAAATCGATACATTGTTGGTATTGAAAAATATAACGAGGACTATTTAAAGATTTTTTCCAGGGATGTGCTTAGGCGAATTCGGAAAGGTGAAACAGGCTGGGAAAAAAGTCTGCCGCCTAAAGCGGCCCAAACAATTAAGAGAAAAAAAATGTTCGGATACAGGCCTGATAAAAAGTAGACAAAAGCACTACCCATTGAAACTAATCTTTTAATGAATATAAATTTGGAAACCGTTATCTGGTTTATTTTTTTTCTGGATGCAATAGCTAACGTGGTATTTTCAACATCTAAAGGATTTAATAATTGGTATATTAATAATTTTCCAAAAGTTTCGCGGCAATTCCCCTTGTCTTTGGGATGGAGCCTCCTTTACCTATCCATGACAATCTGGGTTGGTCTGCTGATTTATAGATTACAGTTTAATTGAGTTGCATTTGTTCCAGTTAATTTAATTAATTGAAAATATTTTGTTTTTTACCGACGGTCTGCGCGGATCGTTCTTAATTGTGGTCCACCTTTAATATTATGAAATTTGAAACAACCTGTCTGCATGGAGGTTACTCGGTTGATCCAACTACTCTCTCAAGGGCCGTTCCTGTTTATAGAACCTCGTCATATCAGTTCAAAGATACAGAACATGCTGCCAAGCTTTTTGCGCTTCAAGAGTTGGGGAACATATATTCTCGATTAATGAATCCGACCAACGATGTCTTGGAAAAACGAGTTGCGTTATTGGAGGGGGCCCATGAGATGGGCGGGTTAAGTTTAGCATCTGGGACTAGTGGAGTTTTTTATTCTATTATCAATCTTGCACAGGCAGGTGATAACATTGTAAGCGCAAGAAATTTGTATGGTGGCACCTATACTCAGTTTAATGATATTCTGCCAAATTTGGGTATTACAGTTAAATTTGTTGACTCTAATGATCCTGAAGCTTTTGGAAATGCAGTTGATGAAAAAACACGAGCAATTTTTTGTGAAACAGTTTCAAATCCGGCTCTGGAAATTACGGATTTGGACAAGGTGTCTTCGATTGCAAAATCACACGGAATTCCTGTTATTGTAGATGCAACGTTCTCGACGCCGTATCTTACTCAGCCGCTCATGCATGGATGTGATATTATCATTCATTCGTTGACTAAGTGGTTTGGAGGTCATGGTTCCGGAATAGGGGGTGTTGTGATTGATAGTGGTCGGTTTAATTGGGGTGCAGGCAAGCATCCATTGTACGATGAGCCTGACAATTCTTATCATGGGTTAAGATGGGGGCATGATCTTCCGGATGCATTGGCTCCATTGGCTTATATTCTTAGGATGCGCACTGTTCCTTTAAGAAATTTAGGAGCCTGTATTTCTCCTGATAATTCTTGGATGTTTTTGCAAGGAATAGAGACGCTTCCTCTGCGAATGGAGAAACACTGTGAAAATGCTTTAAAGGTTGCTCAACATCTTAAAGGGCATAGTTCAGTGGATTGGGTTCGTTTTCCTGGCCTTGATGGTGATCCGATGAGCGAACTGAACAAAAAATATTTAAAAGGTAAAGGGGGCTCGATGGTCATATTTGGAATAAAAGGTGGCCGGGAAGCTGGCGAAAAATTCATAAATAAATTAAAGCTTTTTTCTCATTTGGCTAATGTTGGTGATGCGAAGAGCTTGGCAATTCATCCTTCTTCGACCACTCATTCTCAACTAAATAATGATCAACAGAAGGACGGAGGAATCACTCCTGAATTGGTTAGGCTAAGTGTCGGTATAGAAAATATTGAAGATATTATTGCCGACTTAAATCAAGCCCTTGTGTAGACTTATATCAATTAAATTAATACAAAATAGTTCAAGTAATGTCTCAGGGTACTGCAGGCGGTAAGTTGAATTTTTCTATAGGCGAGTATCAACTTTCCACCCCAAAAAAAACATTTTGTTTGGAAACAGGTGAAAGGTTGAACAGTGCTGTTTTGGCTTATGAAACTTACGGAAAACTGAATAGAGAAAAAGACAATGCGATTCTTATATTTCATGCATTAAGTGGGAGTCAGCATGCGGCTGGATTGCGTGAGTCTGTAAGTGAATCAGTAGATCGACTTTGGAACGAAGAGTGTAAGATAGGTTGGTGGGACAAATTCATTGGGGAAAATAGGGTTATAGATACCTCTAAATATTTTGTGATATGTGCAAACTATATTGGAGGATGTTATGGATCAGTTGGGCCTTTATCAATTAATCCTGATTCAGGTCAAAGGTATATGAGATCGTTCCCCTGGATATCATTTTCAGATATTGTGCGATCACAAATGGAGTTGGTGGAATCATTTGGGATTAAAAGCCTTCATGCGGTTGTTGGGCCATCTCTCGGAGGATTACTTGCTCTAACAGCTTCATTGCTTAATCCAAAAAAAGTTCAAAGGATTTTATCCATCGCGTCTGGATTGAAAATTCAGCCTCTCCAGATTATTCACAACTATGAACAAATTAAGGCAATAGAAAGTGATTCTTTGTTTTTGGGTGGAAATTATTCGCAAGACGATCCTCCCAAGTTAGGTCTAGAGTTAGCTCGAATGATTGGGCATAAAACTTATGTGTCTCTTTCTACAATGGCTGAGCGGGCTCGGAATAATCTTATGCCAGAGAGAGAATATGATTCCGGTTATAGAGCTAAGCATTCTATAGAATCGTATTTCAATTATCAGGCGAAAAAGTTTTCTGAACGATTTGATGCAAATTCTTATCTGAGAATTATTAATGCGTGGCAAAGCTTTAATCTTGAGGACAAGATTCATAATACAAAAAAACTAAATTCTGAATTTAAAGCTTTGGTTATCTCAATTGATACAGATGTATGTTTTTATCCGAATGAGCAGGAGGAACTGCATGATTTTCTTGATATGAATGAAATAAAATCAAATCTGTATAAAGTCCATTCCGAGAAGGGACATGATTCATTTTTACTAGAGCCAGATTTGTATTATTCGATCGTGAGAGATTTCCTAGAGGACTAAAATAATGAGCTTGAAAAGGGAAAATGGCGGCCTCTACGGAAGTCGAAGCTGTTAAAGCCCATTAGTCTACCTTCTTAAAGCGCTTCACTTCTAGCGCCACCTGGTTTGCATCCCTGAGGATTGTCATCATTCTGAAACGAAACTACCGTCGGATGAATAGGCCGAGAAAAGCGGCGACCAAACAGGACGTTCCGACTAGCGGAAAGACCAGGTCATATTCATAGTCATTGGTTTCAATCACGTAACCGATCAGCGGTTCACCGAGCCCGGCCAAGAGATAGGCGAAGAAATTCATAACGCCAATTCCGGTGCTCGTGCGCTTGCGCCCAAGTAAATCAGGGGAAAGCGCCCAAAAACTCGACTGAGCACCGTACACAAAGAACCCTGCAAAAAAGAGACTGATTATTCCAACCACCCAAGATTCCCGTGGCACAATATACATAAGAAAGGCGAATGTAGCCGCCATGAACATGCAGATGATAATTACGGGTGATCGTTTGGACTTGAATAAGGCGTCCGAAATCCAGCCACTGGCCATCGCTCCGAAGGCCATGCCAACAGGAAGGGCGATGCTGACCCATTTGGTCGCATCTGCATTCTTCCAATCCTCACCCAGGAAATAGACGGGGACCCAGATCAGGAGGCCATAGCGTGCCGTGTTCTGAAAGCCGATTGCCAAACTGGCAACCATGAAACGCCAGTTTCTAAAAACCGCAGCATAACGCTGTCTGGAAGTTTCCCCCTGTATCGTGCAAGTCGCATCTTTTTCGGCGGGTGTAACCTCGAGATCCGAACTATCAGGATGCACCTGAAAACGGAGATCTTCTGGCCGGTTTCGTGCAATAATAAAGTAGGTCGCTCCACCGAGGAGCATCAGTAGAACCGGCAACCGGAATATCCAGCGCCACCCTAGTTGCAGCACGTCCAGAACAATTAATGACGTTGTAAATGCCAGCACCGATGACATGCCTGCTGCAAAAACATAAAATCCAAATGCCTTTCCTCGTTCGTGGTGCCCCCACCAGTTCGAAATGAGACGGCTTCCTGGCGCCCAAGCCATCGACTGGGCAAACCCGTTGGCGCCCCATGGGATGAACAGGGTTAACACGCCCTGTCCAAAACTCACCACCCAGTTTAATGCACAGGAAATAACGGCTCCTGAGCTCATCATAACCCGCGCCCCGAGCCGATCTCCAAGATTACCATTTATAAATTGCCCCACTGCGTAACACCAAAAAAGTGTTGCGCTCATCCATCCGAGCGTCGTGAGGCTGATCTTGAGTTCATCATGAATTCCGGGAATTGCGAAGCCCGCCGTTTGTCGACCTGTGTAGAAGAACAAATAGCAAAACATCGTCGCCAATAGCATTCGCCACTGGGCCCGCCGAAAAGACGGTTTTTCTGTAGTTACCTTGCTATCATTAACCACGCGCGATCAACTTTTGGATGGAGCATGACAGATCATAACGATCGACATTGAAATGAGAGATTACCTTGAAGTTTCGGTTCATCCTAGCACTTTTGCCCGATTTAGATATTCGAACGAATTAAGCAGATGGGCTAAATATTCACTAACCCATTCACATATACTTTGTGAAATTTATTAATAAAAGGCAAAGGAAGTGGCGACCCCTACGGGACTCGAACCCGTGTTACCGCCGTGAAAGGGCGGTGTCCTAACCGCTAGACGAAGGGGTCACTCCGCCAAAGGGCGACAGAATCTATTGCCTTTCTGAGTTTTGTCACGAAAAAGATTACATTTTTTTAATTTAGTTTGACCTAAAAATCCGGCTTGGCTTGCTATCCGTTGCCCTGACAGGCCAAATTGGGGGTTCAACTTATGCCTAAGTCTGTTATTCAAAACTTTCGCATTCTTTTAATTGCATTGGTAGTTCTTGCTTTGGATCAGAGCACTAAATGGCTTGTGATACAGAAAATCCCTGGGCCTGGCTTGGATGAGTCGATAGTTATTGTGGAAGGTTTTTTTAAACTGGTCCATTATGGCAACACGGGTGCTGCTTGGAGTATGTTTAGTGGGAATAATTTTTGGCTGGCAATCTTTTCGGTTGTGGCACTGATATTTCTTTGGAGATGCAGAAGGCATTTTGGAGTAGAGACAGCTTTGGGGCAGTTGGCATTAGGGTTAATTCTTGGAGGGGTGGCTGGGAATTTAATTGACCGCGTGGTGCATCATCATGTTGTGGATTTTTTGCAGTTTTATATTCCGGGTCCTTTTCCTGCGTTTAATGTTGCTGATAGTGGCATTTGTACGGGTGTAGGGATTATGTTTCTTCTTTCATTTAAAAAGCCAAAACCAGGTGATACTTGGGCCAAGAAGGGAAAGGTTCCTGTAGAGCCTAAAGACATAAACTCGACTGAAGAAGGCAACGAGGTGTGATTGGATCACCGATTTATCTCGCTGGCGCGACGGCAAGTGGAAAGTCAGAGCTTGCTTTATGTTTAGCAAAAAAATTTGAGGGGGAGATTGTTTCTGTTGATTCAATGCAGGTATATCGTGGGCTCGATATAGGCACAGCCAAGCCTACTGTTGAAGAGCAACTAGAGATTAGGCATCACTTGATCGATATTGTTAGATTAGATGAGTCTTTTGATGCGGCACAGTTTGTGCGATTGGCTGAACGTGCATCGAAGGATATTATTGATAGAGGTCGAACGCCTATCTTTTGCGGTGGAACAGGCCTTTATTTTCGTGCTTTGATTGAAGGGTTGGGAGATAGCCCGCCTGGTGATGAGACGATTCGCAAAGAGTTATCTCTTCTCCCTCTGGAGAGTCTGGTTCAGGAGTTGAAAGAAAAGGATCCCAACTTTGTTAATCAGGTAGATCTGAAAAACCCTCGGAGGCTAGTAAGGGCTTTAGAAGTGATTCGCTTGACTGGTCGACCATATTCTAGTCAGAGAATTGGGTGGAGGACTTCAAAGCAAGCCCCGAAAAACTTTTTTTGCATTAATCGTGAGGTGGAAGTGCTTAATAAACGCATTCATAACAGGGTGGATAGGATGTTTGAGAATGGGCTTATTGAGGAAACTAAACACTTGGTTAAACAAGGGCTTCTCGAAAATCGAAATGCCTGTCAGGCATTAGGATATCGCCAGGTTTTGAATTTTTTAGATGGAAAACTAAGTTTAGGTAGCGTGATCGAACAGGTAAAGGCAAAGACTCGTCAGTTTGCTAAACGTCAAAGATCGTGGTTTCGCAACCAGATGAAGTGTGAAGTTTTGGAGTGGTCAGCTGAAGAAAATGTGAATTCGTGCTGCGAACGACTGTTTGGTCGAATTAGTTAATTGAGTTATCAATCACCGAATCCTGCTTCTGTTCGGAATTTCGTTTATCACGAAGACGCTCTCCTCTTCGAGGGCGATTTTCTCCTCTTGCACCGGAAGGTCGTTTGCCGGGGCCTGCTTTGAATCGATCTCGAGGATTAGTAGGCCCAGGCCGAAGGTACTTTGAAAACTTTTCAATCTGTTCTTCTGTCAGATCTCCTCTGAGTTTGTCTTTTAATTTTTCGGTAGAAGCTCTTAATCGAGGTTGTAGATCGTCAAAAGCTGATTTCATTTCTTCGCGACTTTCTTTAAATGCCGTTTGTATTTTTTTTGTTTGTTCATCCGTGAGGTCCAGATCGCGCTGGATGCGGCGCATGAGCCATTGAAGTTGCCCTTCCACGCGAGAACCTGGCCGTTGCTGCTCGGCATGGTGCCTGCTGTGCCTTTCTGAGAAGTCTCTGGGGAATGCCCGGGCCGGCTCAGGTGTAGAATTAAGAACAAAGATTCCAGTTACAACACCGGCTGCAAAAATAATAAAAGCAGCAAAAATAGGTTTCCAAGCATTTACCATGTGTTCTCGAGGTCGTCAAATGAAGCCAACATTACGGTTTCAAAGTCAGAGATATTAATTTCAAGATTATTGTTAGTATTATCTTTGGGTAAAAAAGTTTGCGGGTTCGTTGCAGATTCAACGCGATTAATCGATATTAAAGCTGTTATGATCATGATTCCTAAGCAAGGAACAACAGCCCTCCATAATACATGAGACCATACAGCAAATGGATTTTCTACTCTCCAATTGCGAATCAAAGCCATAATCCTATTTTCAAATTTGTAGGGAACATTCTCATTTACAGGCATATTCCTTGCGAAACGTAAAAAGCGTTCGTCTGCTATATTCGTTTCTCGATGATGAAGCTCTCGAATATCATCCATTATGCGCCCCTTAATGTCCTCTGTGACTCGCTCATCGGCTGGTATGGCCTTGGCAAGTTCAATAAGCTTTTTTTCTATTTCAGAGGGATTCATAGCCAGTATCTCATGACGAATTAATAGAGGTTTAGGTTACAATCTTTCTTCTTTTCGGAGAAATCGTTGAACAGCAGCCCGCATTTCTTTCCTAGCTCGAAATGCTTGTACTTTGACCAGCGAAATCGACCAGCCAGTAAGCTCTGCAATTTCTTTAATTGATCTGCCTTCGAGTTCTTGCATTGTTAGGACAATTCGGGATTTGTCTGAGATTTGCCCCAATACCGCATGAACCAATTCACTCGCTTTATCTAGAGCTTCTTGATCGTCAAGGTCAGGAATATTATCCAATCGCGTTTGCCATGAATCATCTTCAAACATAAGGTCAGAGATTGACTGTTCTCGATGGTTAGACCGGCGGCGAAGTGCGTCGTAACAAGTATTAACCGATAGTCGCATGAACCAATGCTCGAATGGGGCCGTATGCTTAAAGCTCCCCAGCTTTTGGAATGTTTTAGTAAAAATAGTTTGAACGACATCTTCCACATCTGACTCGTTTCGAAAATATTTTCGAGCCATGCCAAAGATTCTCGGTTGGTAACGAAGGATTAGTTCTTCGAAGCCATCTACTTCTCCCCCAACAACAGCCGCGACTAATTCTTCGTCGGTGCGAGTTTCGTCTTTTAAGGTTGTTTCACTAGATTCCATTAGCTAAGGGGCATTATCAGCAGTGATTATTTCCTGCTCATAATATTTGCATTTATTATAACACAGACAGACTTGATTAATTACATAAAAGTTACAATTGCAAATGGCTCTAGTTTGTCAACTTGCCAACTTGCTTTCTTTGAGTAACAGTCCCGCCTCATTTGATGCCAAGTGAAAATGACATTCTAGATAAACTAAAGGAGGTGAATTACCCTGGTTATTCACGGGATATTGTATCCTTTGGTATAATTAAGGAAGTTACTGTAGCAAATGGTGCAGTAAGCGTATTGATTAACCTCACAAGTGATAATGCGGATGTTGCTAAGCAGATAAAAGCAGATTGTCAGTCAGTCTTGAAATCGATCGATGGCATTCGTGTTGTTCATGTCCAAATAAATCAGCCGGAAGGCCATGCCCCCAGCCAGTCTCAAGGTCCAGACAAAATGCCTGGTATTGGAAGAGTTGTAGCGGTTGCTAGTGGAAAAGGAGGGGTAGGAAAGTCAACCGTTTCTGCCAATCTCTCGTGTGCCTTGGTTAAGCGTGGTGCTCGAGTAGGTTTACTTGATTGTGATATTTATGGTCCCAGCATCCCGCTAATGATGGGAGTGAATCAACGGCCATCCGTAACAGATGATGACGAAAAATTGATTCCTCTTGAAAATCATGGGATCAAATTGATGAGTATGGGTTTTCTGTTGCAAGACGATCAGCCTGTTATCTGGCGTGGTCCCATGATCATGCGCACTATTCAGCAATTCATATCACAAGTGCTTTGGGGTGATCTTGATTATTTAATTGTCGATTTGCCTCCAGGTACCGGTGATGCTCAGATTTCTCTATGTCAGACCGTTCCGCTCGATGGAGGCGTTATTGTGACTACGCCTCAAGAAGCTTCGTTGGGAGTTGTTCGTAAAGGGATTGAAATGTTTAAAAAGGTCAATGTTCCTATCCTTGGTATTGTAGAAAACATGAGTTACTTTACGGCTCCAGATGGTGAAAGATTAGAGATATTTGGGTATGGTGGGGGTCAGGATGAAGCAGCACGTCAAGGTGTTCCGTTTTTGGGAGAGATCCCTATTTTCACCGAGATTCGAAAAGGGGGAGATAATGGGATTCCAGTTGTTGCTGGCGAGCCAGACTCGGCTCCGTCAGAAGTTTTTGTTCAAGTTGCAGTCGAACTGCAACGAATTCTTGGCTAATTTATATGATTTAACCTGTTGACAAGGCGAGTATTTTTAGTAGCTTGCCCAGCCCTTTTCGCTGAATTGTGGAATTTTTATAAGATGCCTAACATTAAGTCAGCCAAGCGCCGTATGCGAAGTGACGAAGTCAAGCAGACTCGCAACCGTGGTATTAAAAGCTCATTAAAGACTGCTGAGCGTCGTCTTGATGATGCTATTAAGGACGGTAATAAGGAAAACACAACTGCTGCTCTTAAGGCCGTTCATTCATCATATGACCGGGCTGCCAAGCAGGGTGTGGTTCATGCTTCCAAGGCTAATCGCAAGAAGTCTCGTCTTGCCGCTCGCGCCAACGCTGTAGCATAAATCTACAAGCAAAATAAATTTTAGCCCTGCTAATGCGGGGCTTTTTTATTTGGTCATTTACTCAGTGCGGAATTCTATCGTTACAACTGCTCGAACTTTTTTTTCGATCGTAGTCGTATCGTACATCCCCCAGCTTGAAGTTTCTGTAGAGTTTGGCTTGGTAATTTGAAAAATCCCCTGCGATGCAGAGATTACACCTGTTATTTTGTTTCCTGCACTCTTAGCCAATCGTTCTGCTCGTAGTTTTGAGTTGGCTGCTCCTTTTTCTAGCAGGTCTAATTTTAGATCTTCGAGTTTTGTGTAAAAGTAGCTTGGAGGGTAAGAGCGAAAATCAATTCCTCTACGAATAAGATCGGTAGACTCTTTGGCTAGTCTTCTAGCCAAGTCTACATCTGATGTTTCTACGGTGAAGCTCTTACTAAGCGTGAAAATATCAATCTTCGTTGTGAGGTTTCCTTTTTCATCCCTTAAAAATTTTGCACTGGTATTGATAGTCCCTTCTTCAATGCTCTCTTCCGGTATGCCTTTGCCCTTAAGATAATCAACTGTGATTTTATATTGTTGCTGAAGTTTATCGTAGCCGCTGGCTAAACTTTTGTCGCTTAGTGTGATCTGGCCTCTCCATGTGGCGAGGTCGGAAGTAACAAGTTTTTCAGCTACACCTTTGACATTAATTCCGTTACCAGCCGAGCGCATCTTTTCGAGTGATCTGCCTCCTATAAAAGTGGCAATAATCAATCCGAGTACAAGTATGATTGTTATGCCGTAACAGTCTGTTCTTTTTACAAAAGCCATAATATTACAAGTTGAGTCAATCCAATCATAAACCCAAGAGCTGCTCCAACTAATTCAATAAAGTGGAACTCACGCTTCATAATACTCAATAATATTTCTTCAAGTTTATCACTTGAAAATGCTTCAACCTTATTGCGGACTATGGTTTCGACATCCATATTTTTTTCGAGATGAGCAACAAACATTTCCCCCAATTCTGGTACAGCTTTAGCAAGATTTTCGACTAGTGAATGCTTAATTTTATCGACCATTCCAGATCCAAGGAACATCGTTGCCATTGGAAGGGCTTCTGCCAGTTTTTTTTCTAAGAACTCGTCAACTTTAGTTTCAAGAGTTGCTTTTATATGTGTAATGAATTCATCACCTTGAAGGTGTTTTTTTACGTCCTGCATTGAGAATAACTCGCGAGCAACCAATGCACCTAATTTCTCTGCCAAAACTTTTTGACGTTTGGGGAATACACCTTGAAACTTCAAGCCAAGGATGCGTTTTTCATGCCGAGGATGAAATAGCATCCTTACAGCAAGGTAGTTGGTCCCCCAGCCTATTAGTGCTGCTATCAATGGTAGTAAACACCAGGTCCATTTGAAAACTTGTGGGTCTGTTTCAGTCATTGTTTACCCGAGGTTCTTTGGGTTTAGGTTTGTGTTCAGGCTTTTTGCCTATATGAGAGCTGTTGCGTTTAGCAGCAAGTATAACTTGCCTGTGTCGCTCCCGTAGTCGCTCTCTACGCTCTTCTGTTAGCTCATCTGCACATTTTGGGCAGCTAACACCTGGTTCGTATTTGGATGAGTCAACATCGTTCTTTGATATGGGCCAACGACAGCCAAAGCAGATTTCATAATCGCCTTGCTCTAGCCCATGTTTCACTGCTACCCGGTGATCAAATACAAAACAATCACCCTCCCAAGTGCTTTTCGCTTCTGGTATTTTTTCGAGGTAATTCAATATTCCTCCCCGTAAATGAAATACATCCTTGAATCCATGCTTAAGTAGATGAGCTGAAGCCTTTTCGCATCGAATGCCTCCTGTGCAGAACATCGCAATTTTTTTGTTTTTTTTAGGATCGAGATTATTTTTTACATAATCTGGCCATTCACCAAATGTCTCAGTTTTCGGATCGATTGCTCCCTTGAAGGTCCCTACCTCGAATTCATAGTTGTTACGAGTATCAATCAGCGTTACTTGAGGGTCTTCAATCAAATCGTTCCAATCCTCGGGTTCTATGTACTGACCGACGGCTTCATTGGGGTTAACAGATGGATCGCCTAGTGTGACAATTTCCGGTCTAAGGATGACGCGCATGCGATGAAATGTTTTGCGGTCGGTATATGATAGGCGAGTAGGAAGATCAGCTAGTCGATTGTCGTTACGTAAAAAGTCTAGGGCAGCATCAATGTTTGCACGTTTTCCAGATATGGTTCCATTAATTCCTTCAGGTGCCAGTATAATAGTCCCAAAAATCGATTGATTTTCACAAAACTCCTTTATGATCTGCTGTTTTTTTTCAAAATCAGGCAGATCGGCAAAAAGATAAAATGTGGCAACTGTGAATTTCATTCCTCCTTTTAGGTGAATCAAACTTGTTTAGGTGAGAGTGCTCTTTTTGTACTTAATGTTTCAAGTTTCAAGTGCCCTTTGCTTGACAATAGTACAATCAAGAGAAACGGTCGGCTCTTGATGGAAATTGGGCATTCGAAAATTCCTTGGCGCGTTTTGGTTATGCTTTTTCTGCTGACCTTAGTGCTTTATGTCTGCGGATTTTATGGATTCGAACATTTTCGCGTTCGAAAAGGTCCTTGGACTGTGGAGTTCGATTTAAAGTCATCTAGTCCCACCATGAAAATAAACCAAATGGCACTTGGGATTGAGGGTTTTAAAATTATTTTCGAGGGTGTGAATACCAATGGATTAGCCAGTGGACTGGTAAGTTTTGATAATCCTAAACTGAATGCGCAACCAATGGATAAAACTCCTGAAAGTAGTCAAGAGCTTAAACAAAGTGCATTCACTGTGCCATTTGGGGAGTGTATATATCAGGATCTTATGTTCTTACCGGGTGTGGTAACGATGAACCTTCTTGGGCACGAGATTGAGCTAATGCCTCGTACCCTTGTGATTGATAAAAAGGAGATTCCTTGGTCCACTAAGGAAGGTGCTGTCATTGTTTTCCCGTTTGACTCTAAGGACTGATATTTCTCGCCCATTTCCCCCAAACTCTCAGGTACTCTGGGATAATGAGCTCTCCGTTGTTATTAGTGTCCAGTGCTTCAAAAATTTCCTTAGCCAATTGCTGATTTTTGATCAGCCCGGCATTCAAAAATTCAAACTTTGTGAGTTTCCCGTTTAGATCGGCATCCATTTCGTCGAATATTATTTTAGCTTCATCGGTTATAATTCGGTTTTCGACGTACTCTGCTTCAGTAACAAATCCGTCATTATTTGTATCGGAGGCTCTGAAGATTCCTTGGCGTGCTTTGGGGGTCATGTAACGTCCGTTTTCAATATATTCTTTTTTTGAATGTCTACCATCTTTATCAGTATCTCCAAATCCAAATACCCGGCGGTAGTTTTCGATCTGCCGTTCATTTACATCCTCCCATATTTTAGCTCCTAGCAGGTTGACTATTTCTTTAGGTTTTAGGGAGGCAATACCCTCTAATCTAGGTTGTTCTCCTTTTGTATCTAATATCTTGGTAGTTGTATTACAGCCGACAACTAAAACTGTCGCTAAAGAAGTTAAGATTCGAGCTTTTATGTTATTTATGAATTTCACTTAGTTCTACGGCGCGGTGTTGTTCTGAGCTAAGATAGGCGGCTTCAACAAGAGCCATGGTCTTAAGGTTATCGCGTGCTCCAATAGCTGGTTCTTCACCTGTTTCAAGAGCGATCAATAATTGAGCCATTGTTCCAATAAAGGCATCTGGAAACCAGCTTTCAGCCCAGATGGGGGAATGGAAATTGGTGTCGCCCTTTGATGCATAAGATATGGTGGAAGGGGTTGTATAGGGGTCCTGACACCAACCAATATTGCCTTTTGCTAATCCATCTAGCCCTTCGATCCGCCAAGTTATTCCTATATCCCCCGGAGCCCCTTCTCTGGCAGGGCCAGTCCATGTGTCATCAATGGCAATTGCACGAAGGCCGTCTGAATACTCTAGAATGTATGTCGCGATTCCGTCTTTGTGTGCAAATTGTGTACGAGGATCAGTTCTCACTGAACAGTATATTCGTTCAGGATCCCCGAACCAATAACGGAAGGTGTCCATGTGATGAATGGACATGATACGTAAGGTAACCCAACCTTGACGTTCTTGCCAAGGCATCCAATGTGGAATGCCTCGCATGTCGATATTGGCCAATACCGGCTCTCCGATCGTGCCGTTGGTCAGGAGGGTTTTCCCAGCTCGAACAGATTGGTCATAGCGCATGTTCTGGTTTATAGCGAGAATGATGCCAGCTTTTTCACATGACTCGACTGCTTCAACTGCTTCAGTATAACTAGATCCTAGAGGTTTTTGAGCGAGGATTCCTTTAACTGTACCTCGTTCGCAGGCAGTCTTGATAACATTCAGTTGATTATCTGGTGGTACTGCTACATCCAGTACTTCTATGGATTCATCATCAAGTAGCTGCTCTATTGATTCGTATACGGTAGTAATCGCATGTTGTTCTGCGCACTTGATGGCATTTTCATGAGTGCGAGAAGCGATTGCTACTGGGTTAAGTCCGGCTTTGCCATATGCTACCAAGTGACAGTCGTTCATAATGAACCCGCTTCCAATACAGCCTATGCGCCAGTCTTTACGATTAGGTAATGGGGAGTGAATATTAAGATCCATAGTTTCGATTGTATGATTTCTATCAGTTATCCTTGCCAGCCCCTACAGTTTCATCCTGAACTGGATCCCAAAATTCGGTGTTACTTTCAAATAATTTTGTTCCCATTTCTTTGATTGCGTTGTCTGGCATCTTGTCAATTGGTTCATAGAATGGATGATGCGACTCTTTATATGGATTGTTATGCTTTGTATTATAACAGCAAAGTAAAGACCATCTCGGGTTTTCAGATGTATTTTGGTCAGATCTGTGCAAGGTATTGCTATGGAAGAATAGCGTGTCTCCTGGTTCGATCTCTATGTAGACTAGTTCCATTGATTTCATAGCTGCATTGACCCGCTCGGGATCGGCCCCGGTTTGGTCCCCAAAACGACCATGTTCAATTCGTCCCATTTTGTGTGATCCGCTAAGGACCTGAAGGCAGCCGTTAGCTTTTGTGTTTGGATCTACAGCGATAAAAGCTGAAGCCATATCGGGAAAGAGGCAGCCATTTTGATACCAGTATCCATAATCTTGATGCCAGCTCCATGCTCCTCCTGTGTGTGGGCGCTTGATACTCATTTTGCTGTGATAATGATACACTTCGTCCCCCAACAATGCTTCCATTGCCTCTACAATGCGTTTACTGCGGGCAATTGCCCCCCAGAGGTCTTCCCCTGCTTTGTTCCAAAGCACAAGTTGAGCCTTGCCGCCTTCGCCGTCTTCAAGATCGTGTGCGTGCTGGGCAAATGCCTTATCCGCTTTTGCAGCTGTATGAAGAATTTTAGCTTCTTCCGCGTCGAAAAGACTTGGTATAATCAGGTATCCATTTTCCTGAAAATCAGTAATTTGTTCTGCGGTTAAGTGGCCAGACATTAGAATTATATGGAGAGAATTTTGCCCAGAAGGCTTGGATAAGTCAAAAGGTCAATAGTTGTAATGACAGTTTGATAGTTTTCTGGCAAATTTCGTCCTTAAGCATGCCTCGCAGTTTTTGCATTTGTATCGGTTTAGTTGGATTGTTCATAGCCCCGAACAATTGTCCAAGTATTGAGATATTACATGCTATCGAATTCAACCGAGATATACGTCCGATTCTTTCAGATAAATGTTTTTCTTGCCATGGGCCTGACGCCAGTCATCGCAAGGCTGAGCTTAGATTAGATATATCGAAAGGAGCGCAAGCTGATCTTGGAGGTTATGCTGCGGTTGTTCCAGGTGAGCCGGAGAAAAGCGAACTCATAAACCGAATTCATTCATCTCAGTCCGAAGAGCAAATGCCGCCTCTTAAATCTGGCAAGCAATTGACTCCTATTGAAAAACAGCTCCTTCACGATTGGATCATTCAAGGCGCAGCATATGAAAAGCATTGGGCATATATTGAGCTTAAGAAGCCCCTTGTCCCAAAAGTAAAGAAACTTTCTTGGACTAATGGAGCGATCGATTTTTTTATAATGGAGCGAATGGAGAGGGAAAACATCGTTCCCTCACCAGAGGCTGATGCTAGTACATTGGCTCGGAGGCTTCATTTCGATCTAACTGGATTGCCTCCATCTAAAAACTTGGCTAAGCGATTATTAAAATCTCCGGATATCTATCCAGTTATAGTTGATGAATTACTCGGCTCACCTATGTTTGGAGAGCGACTTGCCAGTTACTGGCTTGACCTTGTTCGATATGCCGACACGGTTGGTTACCATGGGGATCAAGACCACCCCATTACTCCATACCGTGATTGGGTGATTAAGGCTTTTAATGATAACATGCCATTTGATCGGTTTACGGCTTCTCAGATTGCTGGCGATCTTCTCCCGGAGTCTACAGTTAATGACAAGATTGCCAGTGGTTATAATAGGTTGTTGCAAACATCACATGAGGGAGGTGTGCAACAAAAGGAGTATTTGGCAAAATATTCAGCTGACCGTGTTCGTAATGTTTCTAACGTGTGGCTTGGGGCAACGATGGGTTGTAGTGAATGTCACGATCACAAATATGATCCCTTTTCCCAGCGAGATTTTTATAGCATGGCTGCTTTTTTTGCAGATGTAGATGATAGCCAGACTTTTCGTGGTAGTAATACACTCCCTACTACCCGTGAGCCCGAGATGAAAGTGATGTCTCCTTTAGATCCTATTGGAAATCTTACACGAACAATGATTACTGGACGTGTGGAGCCAAGAAATATCAGAGTGCTTTCACGAGGTAATTGGATGGATAAATCCGGTGAGATTGTGTTGCCTTCAACTCCTCACTTTTTAAAACCAATTAAAAAAGATGGGCGTGCTACTCGTTTGGACTTGGCTAATTGGTTGATCGGTTCGGGAAACCATTTGACGGCTCGAGTATTTGTTAATCGGTTGTGGTATCTTTTTTTTGGTAACGGAATCTATCGATCCCTAGATGACAACGGTTCTCAGGGTGAGTGGCCGGATCATCCCGAGCTTCTTGATTGGCTAGCGGTTGAATTTATTGAAAATGGGTGGGACATTAAAAACATTGTGCGCCAAATTGTGATGTCTCGTGTTTACCGTCAATCTTCCATTGTAAATCCATCTTTACTAGAGAGAGATCCAGTTAATCGCCTAGTTTCGAGGCAAGGTCGATTTCGTTTTCCTGCGGAGACTATTCGCGATAATGCTCTTGCGATTGGAGGGTTAATTAATAGCAAAATGGGAGGAGCTGTATCGCGCCCATATCAGCCATCAGGTTACTATTCACCACTTAATTTTCCAAAGCGCACTTATGTATCCGATAAGAACCAAGATCAATATC
>JAYZHR010000171.1:0-6612 GCA_036166355.1 Verrucomicrobiota bacterium
GGGATATCAAGGGAAGCTGGTATTCCGTAAAAAAAATCGAACCCATGATCGAAAGGTCCGCCAACTAGTTGTTGGTTTGCTTTTGGGTTTTTCTCATGTTCTACCCCTAGATGCCATTTGCCGATCATTGTTGTTTCATATCCAGCATTTTTAAGGACAGAAGGCAGAGTTGTTCGGTTAGGCTCTAGAAGAGGGCCTCGACGATCTATTTTCATTCGAAATGGATATCGCCCGGTCATTAATCCGTATCGTGTAGGTACACATACCGAAGCCGGTGAATGTGCATCAGTGAACCGGCGGCCTTCTTTTGCTAATCGAGCCAAGTGAGGTGTATTGATTCTGGAACCTGAATTATAGGATTTTAGATCTCCATACCCCATGTCGTCGGCCATAAGAAAAATGATATTAGGATAATTATTTTTCGAATCTGCGTGGCAGATCTTTTGCCAGGCAAACAGATTAAAAACAATTAATAAAGAGAGGATTAATGATTTCATTTTCACTATTTTTTCTTTGGGCCGAAACCGTCTTTCGGATCTCCATTTTCAGTAAGTTTATTGCAGGCCCATAGTATGCCGCGTGAAAGGAAATCCAGATAAATTTCCTGTTGCATAGTTTCATTATGATGACCCAGTGTGGTTCCAAATACACGTGCTTTTCCATAAGTATTTGTCCAGATGCATAAATGATTTTTTTTTGTATCCTTCCCGTAAGCTTGGCCAAGTGCTTTGGTATTAGGCCATATTTTTTCTATTTTATATAGCTCACCTTTTGGGGTTTTCCATTTGTTTGGGAAACTTTTCATGATTGGATGTTTTGGAGCCAAGTTTTCAACAGTTACTGCGCGATGGCCTTCATGGCTCCGAGAAGTTACGCCCAGTAGTTTTCGCCATTCATCTGTTTTGGCATTTCTGTAACTGTGCATAGAACAGTGAATTACTGCTGCAGCGATACCGGTATCTCGATGCGTTTTGGCAATGTTCTCGACCCAATCTACATCCGTAACACCACCGAAACATTCGTTATGAATGATTATATCGTATGCCTTGGCCCATTCCTTGTTCGCATATACTGGGATTTTAACATTACGATCGGTGCCGCCTTGGTATTTAACGTCGAATGATATATTTGCTCTAGCTGAAACTCCCTTGGCTATGATGTTCGATTGATTGCCATAATCATGACAGCACCCTCCAGTGATAATCAGCGCGCGCAATGGAACAGTTTCACCTTCTTCTCCACGTGTCAGTGAGCTATTAATGCTTAAAATAAGAAATAGAGCGATTAGCCTTAAGTGAGAGTAATTCATGCGCCAAACTTTCTGCTAAAAAGTTTGGCGCATCAAGTCTCTCTTAGTCCTGAACTGGTAACTATTCAGTCAGTATCGGGAATTGAGCTAACAGTCTTTTGTCAAAAGTCTTCGGATGGCCTTCATTGGATTGTTTCACGCCAGGAGTAGTGCGGCCATTTTTGATTGCCTTAGCCAGTTCTTGCACCAGTTCTTGCACCAGTTTTGGATGCTTGGACTGAAGGTTATTTTTTTCAGAAGGGTCTGTGCTTAAGTTGTATAGCTGGATCAATGGAAGTTTATCATTTTTCTTTGCAATATTCGGTCTGGGAGCGCTCCAGCCCCCGGAGCCTGGGCATAAGGAAAGTTTCCAATTACCACGTCGAATTGCGAATGATCCGTTAATCGAATGATGAATGGTGAATGGCCGTATTGGAGAATTTGTTTTTCCAAGAAGGGATGAAAGGAAAGAAAAAGAATCTTCAGCTGCATTGTTTGGAAACGGTTTTTCAGAATCTATAATTTCTTTTAGTGTTGCAAATAGATCGGTAGTACAGATTGTTTGTTTGGAGATTGAACCAGCTTTAACTTTGGCTGGCCATCTGACAAGAAATGGGGTGCGATGCCCTCCTTCAAAAATATCTGCCTTGTGCCCTCTTAAATTGGAATTAGGCTTGTGCCCTTGTTTGATTAGATCAGGGATTTTTGCTTGAGGGGAACAACCGTTATCTGCTGTGAATATGATAATGGTGGTTTTGGTAATGTTGTTTCGGTCGACTGCTTTTAGTACTTCACCAACAACCCAATCGGTTTCCATAAGGAAATCCCCATATGTACCAATACCAGATTTTCCCTGCCAACGTTTGGCTGGCACAATGGGTGTATGTGGACTGGTCAATGGAAGGTATAGAAAGAAAGGTTTGTTTTTGGCTTTGGCTCGGGAATCAATGAATTGACTCGCTTCTTGAGCGAAATCACGCAAGCAGTTGATAGCTTCGAAATTTTCTCCGCTAGGTCCGGGTCGATGAAATGCTTTAGTTACTGTCGCCCATTCGGTTGGTTTGTCATCTTTCAGGTAGACGTATGGAAACATATCAAGTGATGCTGGAATAATGAATGATTCGTTGAAGCCGATTGCTAATGGTCCGCCTTTTACCTTTTTACTATAGTCAATTTGCCAGCCATCTCCTTTTGTTGGCCCAGATTTAGCTTGTCTCTTTTCGCCGTCGGGCAGCATCTCCCATCCAAGTCCAAGATGCCATTTGCCTATCACTGCCGTGTGGTAACCATTTTGTTGCAAAAACTTTGAAACTGTTAATCGATTTTCGGGAATTAATGGTTCAGATAGTCCCCAGAGCACGCCGCTCTTTAGTTTAGTTCGCCAATTATATCTACCGGTTACAATTCCGTATCGAGTGGGAGTGCAAACTGATGAGGTTGTGTGTGAATCTGTAAATCGCATGCCTTCTTTGGCTAGGCGATCACAGTGTGGGGTAGGAGCTTTTCCTCCGGCATGTGAGAGGTCGCCATAACCTAAATCGTCGGCTAGGATATAAATGACATTTGGTGGATTATTAGCCAATATTTGACCTGTGCTGATAATCAAGAATAGGCTAGTAATTAATGGTTTAAAAAATGGCATGCACATCTCTATCGCACTGTTGTATAGCAATCAATATATGAGTGTTATTGTTTTAGCTGCCGGATTGACGTTACTTCATGAATTAGGAATCCTAGTTGCTTAATTATTTTGATCATCTTCACGTCAGCATAAAAAACTATCTATTCCATTGAGTGATAATTAATTACTATGAAATCTTAATTTTATGCATATTCACGTTTTTCAACATGTTCCCTTTGAAGGGGTAGGAAGCATGGAGTCTTGGTTCGACTCTAGGGAAGCTAAGGTGACATATAACAGATTCTATGATTCATGTGAATTGCCCGATATTTCTTGTGTTGATTTGTTGGTTGTCATGGGCGGTCCCATGAATGTTGATGATGAGGTTTCTCATCCGTGGTTGGTCGAGGAGAAGATTTTACTAAGGAAAATTATTAGTGCCGGAATTCCTGTTCTTGGTGTGTGTCTTGGAGCACAGATGATTGCAAGTGCTTTGGGCTCTCGAATCTTTGCTAATCAACACAAGGAGATTGGTTGGTTCCCGGTTGAGTCCGTTACAGGGCATAGTGAATTATTACCATTTCCGAAGCGCTTTCCTGCATTTCATTGGCATGGAGATACGTTTGATTTACCGAAAGGTGCTATGCAATTGGTGAGGAATGAGGTCTGTGAAAATCAAGCGTTTATAATCGGGGAAAATGTGATCGGTTTGCAGTTTCATTTGGAAACTACACCTGAAGCTGTCGAATTAATGATCAAAAATTGTCCGGAAGACATAGTTGATGGACCATATGTTCAATGCCCGAAAACCATTCGGGAACTTACAGTTGAATACGCTGATTTGGCAAATGTCATTTTAAATGACACCCTTGATTTTTTGATAAGCTAACTTGGCCAATGGATAAACTCGTTATAGATTCCTTCTTTAAGCACAAATTTTAAAATGAACCTAACCAAATCAATTGCAGTATGGCTTACTGCAGCCTTAATAGGTTGCGGTGAGATCTTAACAGTCGTTCAGGCAGCGGATACCAAATCTAAAGACGATGGGTTTGTTAGTATCTTTGATGGTAAGTCCTTAAATGGATGGGAGGCGACTCCGGCTAAAAGTGCTCAGGCCTGGCAGATTAAAAATGGGGCGATTGTGGGTACTGGTGATAAGGGGCGAGGTTACCTAACTTACAGTAAAAACAAGAACATTGCGGATCTTGAGTTGAAATTTAGATATCGTTTCCCCGGAAAAGGTAATAGTGGTGTGAGTATTCGTGCTATAGCTGATAAAACTGGGCGACGGGATTTTCAAAGCTATCATGCAGATTTAGGGCATGTAGGGATTGGTAATCAGATTTTAGGTGCTTGGGATTTTCATACTCCTGGTCGACGGGAACACCGTTGTTTTCTGGGTGATAGTTTGGTGATTGGGAAGGATGATGAGCCTGTGATTACGGCTATTAGAGATGGTCTTGATGTCTCCAGTATAAAAAAAGGTGACTGGAACGATGTCCATGTTTTTGCCAAAGCCAACGTATTTAAATTTTATATCAATGGTAAACTTGCATCAGAATTTACTGAGCATTTGCCTGAATCCAAGAGATTGAAGAGTGGAATGATTCAGCTTCAATTGCATGATCCTGGCATGGTAGTCGAATTTAAAGATATTAAGCTCAAGGTGTTGAAGTAGCGTGATTTTTCGCGGCTTCTTATTATTAGTTTGGATGGGAACGGCCTGCCTGTCGGCAGCAAACCGCGAAGGTGAGCGGTTGTTTTCGTTGAAGGTAAGGAGCGTGCTCAATGCAAAATGTCTCGCTTGCCATGGCGAGCCGGGAAAGAAACTGAAGGGCGAATTGGATTTGTCCTCGCGCGCAGCGATGCTCAAGGGAGGCGAGAGTGATGAAGCAGCAGTGGTGCCAGGTAAGCCAATGGCCAGTCCGTTGTATTTGGCGGCGACGCGGGAGCATGAGGATGATTGGTCGGCGATGCCTCCGAAGGAGAACGACAAACTGACGGATAATCAGTTGGCGGTGCTTAAGCAGTGGATTTCGTTGGGTGCACCGTGGCCGGATACGAAGACGCAGGCGGCTTATATCGAGGAGGAACGCGCCAAGCCGTTGACGACCGAGGGTGTGTTAGTGAAAACCAGCGGTGGCGAATCAGAGGACTGGACTTATCGGCGTTACAAACCGGAGGATGTGTGGGCGTTTCAGCCAGTGGTGAATCCAAAAATTCCGAAGGGTGCGGCGAACCCAGTGGATGCGTTCATCAATCGCAGGCTCAAGGCTGCAGGGTTTGCGTTGGCAACGCAGGCGGATTTTCGGACGTTAGTGAAGCGGGCATATTATGACCTCATCGGATTGCCCCCGACGCCGTTTGAGATTTTTCAATTCCGCCAGTCTTGGGAAAAGAATTCGGCCAAGGCCTGGAGCGCGCTCATCGACCGACTGCTGGCCAGTCCCCATTACGGCGAGCGCTGGGGGCAGCATTGGCTGGATGTGGCACGCTATGCGGATACCGGCGGTTACTCCAACGACTACGAGCGCTCCAACATGTGGCGCTTCCGCGACTATGTTATCCGTGCCTTCAACGACGATAAACCTTATGACGAGTTTATCCGCGAACAAATAGCTGGTGACGAGCTAGCAGATGCATCGTTGCGCAGGCGCATCAGCGATTGGGATAAGTATCAAAACGCGCGCAAAAACGGCAAGCTGTATAACGCGCGTGAAGCGGAGCAATTGGTGGCTAGTTCGTTCCTTCGCATAGGGCCATGGGATCCGGCGATGGTAAAGAATCCGCAGGCTCGTCAGATTTATTTGGATGATGTGGTGAACTCTGTGGGTGAGACGTTTCTTAGCACTACGATGCGATGTTTCAAGTGTCACGACCACAAATTCGATCCGCTGCCCACGCGCGATTATTATCGCATGTATGCCGTATTCGAGCCCACGCAACTTGCCGAGCGTCCGGCGCCGTTTTTCGAGGCGGAAAACCGCGATGGATTCAGTGAAGGTCAAGCGTCCACACGCCGTTTGCTTTCATTCGCCACCGATAAACACAACGCGCTATACAACAAGCAAGAGAGTGCCGCGCGCGAGTGGTATAAGCAGGTCGGCACCAAGTATATCGACGAAAAGGCGCGGCAAAATTTGCCTGACGAGCAAAAGCCACCAAGGCACGTGGGCCTGTCACCCGAGGAGCAGGGCCGCAAAAAAGTTCGCAGGCAGGACGAGTGGATTTGGCAACGCCGTTTGGAGCGTTACCAGCCGCTGGCGCAGTCTGTTTACAATGGGCCGGTGCCGAAATTTTTAAACGCGCGCAAACTGCGTATGAACTCGCTTACCAACAACCAGTGGCGGCCGGATACTCGCATTCTTGGTGGCGGCGCGCTCGAGGCTCCCGGAGCGAAGGTTAAGCCCGGTGTGTTGAGTGCCCTTGCTGTGCCGGTGGCCGGTGCAGAGCAGGGGGACGAATTCCTAATACCCGACGCCCTTGATGGTCGGCGCTTGGCCTTGGCCGATTGGATTGCGAACCCGACCAATCCAATTACAGCGCGTTCCATTGTTAACCGCGTTTGGCAACAGCACTTCGGCCGGCCGTTGGCTTCCAATCCGAATAACTTTGGCGCCAAAGGAGGTAAGCCTACACATCCGGAATTGCTGGACTGGCTGGCAGCGGATTTTGTCGAGCACGGCTGGAAATTCAAGCG
>JAYZHR010000172.1:0-8822 GCA_036166355.1 Verrucomicrobiota bacterium
AGGTGCTGCAGAAAGAGTTTTTATTCAAATGATCGGGGCTGGACTAGATGGGGATGCAGTAGGGAATGTTAGTATCTCACTAAAACGCAAAGTAGGAGCTCTTGCTTACTTAGCATCAACGATTTCCGCATTACAAAGAAAACCTCCCAAACTAAAAGCCTATTGGGATGAAGGAAGTGCCGAAGGCGAATGGATGTGTGTTGGAAATGGCAAAATGTATGGCGGGCCATTTAAATTGTTTCCAAATGCAATCGTTGATGATGGGAAACTCGATCTCTGTGTGCTTCCAAAAGTAAACAAAAGGATTATCGCTAATGCAGCTATAGCCATGTTGCGAGGCCGACTCAACTACTGGCCTAACGTCACCTATCATCGTGTTTCCAGATTAACTATAGAAGGCCCGCCAAATACACTAGTACAAGCCGATGGGGACTACGTAGGAACATTACCTTTAGATATCAAGGTTCTACAACAAAGGTTAAATGTCCTTGTCCCAAGGGAAAATCAAGACTGATCTAATAAAATGATTTCTTGCTGAATTGGCTATCTTCATAAAGGCTGATTTCGGATGAGTTTGACAGGGAAAGTTTATCTTGTAGGCGCAGGACCAGGAGATTCAGGTTTACTAACACTTCGCGGAGCGGAACTGCTGCGCCGGGCAGAAGTGGTAGTCTATGACGCACTCGTAAATCGGGAACTACTGGCTTTAGCATCAGAATCTGCAGAGATAATTTACGGTGGTAAGCGATCAAAGGATCATGCCATACCTCAAGACGATTTGAATAAGTTGCTGATTAAAAAAGCAAAGGAAGGAAAAACGGTCGTCCGACTAAAAGGGGGGGACCCATACATCTTTGGACGGGGCGGAGAAGAGGCAACAGAATTACATTATGAAAATGTTGAATTTGAAGTTGTTCCTGGAATTTCATCTATAGTTGCTGCACCTAATTACGCAGGAATCCCATTAACCCATAGAGAGCACTGCTCAAGTTTTACTGTAATCACAGGCCATGAGGATCCAGAAAAAAATGAAACCGCACTGGATTGGGCACGAATTGCTCAAGAACCAGGGACTAAAGTAGTTCTTATGGGAGTCGAAAGAATAGGCAAAATAGCGTATGCCTTAATAGAAAATGGACTTTCTAAAGATACTCCAGTAGCCATGGTTCGATGGGGAACCACAGGAAGACAAAAAACTATCTCAGGAACTCTTGGAACCATCGCTGATATTGTTATTGAAACTAAATTCAAAGCCCCAGCAGTAACGATTATTGGAGACGTCTCGAATCTAAGAAAATCATTAAATTGGTTTGAAAAACGGCCTCTCTTCGGCCAGCGAATAGTTGTAACTCGAACAAGGAAACAAGCTAGCAAACTTACTCTTTCCTTGAAAGATCTGGGAGCAGAAGTACTGGAGATTCCAACAATAAAAATCGTCCCCCCAAGTGATAATGAACCTATTATTGAGTCAATCACGGGCATTGGCAGCTACGACTGGATTATTTTCACAAGTCCAAACGGCGTAACTCATTTCTTCGACTATTTCTTTAAGGCATACAGAGATTTACGTGATCTTGGGAACATACGCTTTGCAACAGTAGGACCAGCAACAGCAAAAAAACTAAAAGAGCTAAACTTAGCGATCGATCTCATGCCTGAAATTTTCACTGCCCAAGCAACCGCTAAAGCATTATTGGAATACCAAAACGTGGAAAATGTCTCTATACTTCTTGCCAGAGCAGAGGAATCAAACTCTGAGTTACCCAAGCTACTCGAAGATCAAGGGGCTATAGTTGACGATATCGCATTTTATAAAACTGTCCCTGAATCGGAAGATAGGAATGGGGCAGTGGAAGCCTTTGAAGAAGGGGGCGCAAATTGGATTACTTTTGCCAGCAGCTCAGCAGTAAAGAATTTTGACGCCCGATTCGGATTAAAAAATATTTGCAAAGAAAATCCAGAACTGAAGCTCGCTTCAATAGGCCCTGAAACGACTAAAGCTCTACTTGAATTGAATCTTTCTCCGACTGTTGAAGCAAAAGATCACACGATCAATGGCTTATCTCACGCATTACTAAATGGTAATAATTAACCAATTCGAAATGATATTTTTTGTATAAGATCTCGACTCATAGCCAATTGCATTCGTTTAAGGATCTCATGACGACGATAGCGGACAATTTCATCCAACCAAACACTAGAATCTACTGAAACAAAAAGAGTCCCTTTTCGAATTCCAGACGGCTGAGCGTGCTCAGTTACAGACGGATCAATCGTTTGATTCCAAACTTTTACCACCTCAGTCTCAGCCCGGCGCCGATCGAGTTTCAGCGATCCAAGAACATTTTTTATTATCGAACCAGCACTGATTGTTTGGTCCAAGTGAGCTTTTTCAAGAGGGCGCAAATCGACACCACGCCAATCCTTCAACACCTGGTCTTTTGGACCTAGGCGCCGAGAGCGTTTCCGGCTTCTGCGTTGGTACGGAGGGGTCGACAAAATGCAAAGAACTGATAAAACGACTCATTCACGCCAGAGTCAATCGGTAAAAGATAATAGCGTTTCAGCTTGCGCAAAAATCCGACTCACGGAACAATCCCTCTGCTATGACATTCCGAATCATTCTCTCGGCAATCGTTTTCGGTGGGCTACTTGCATCAGCAACAGCCGAAGACAAATTAGAAAAACGCAAATCTCCCAAAGGCGCCAAAACATATATTGCCTGGCCAAAAGACGGAAAAACCGTAGGGAAAAAATTTACGGTTCGCTTTGGTCTAAAAGGTATGGGGGTAGCACCTGCTGGAGTCGACAAAGAAAACACGGGGCATCACCACTTGTTGATCGACGTCGACAAAATGCCTAATCTGAACATACCACTTGCCGCTACCGATAATATTCGCCACTTTGGCGGAGGCCAAACAGAAGTTACTTTGGAGCTGCCTCCAGGAAAGCACACATTACAGCTAGTTCTTGGTGATTGGATTCACCTGCCACACGATCCCCCTGTTATTTCCGAAAAAATTACAATAACGGTAAAAAAATAATCTTATCTATTGAAATATTTTACAAAACCCCCGGAACTTATCCGGGGTTTTTTATGGGATTTTACGATAGCTTGACTTATTATAGATACTGTAACAGACACAGAACGTTTGGATGACATTCCGTTTTTTCACCATCATTATTTTTACAATGCTGCCTGGACAAATGCCCGCGGCAGAGTTTTCACTACGTATAGATGCAGGACAATTTGAACGCATTAATACTCCTGTAAGATTCATATTACCTAAGGCAGGATATCCTCATTGGAAACTTGTTGATGTATCTGGTCAAACAGTGGCAGTACAAGCTAACGAGAGAAAAGAAGGAACATTCATTATTCCAAGATTAGCAGCCTTCGAGACAGCTACTTATAAGCTCAGTCCCGTCAGCCAGCCAACTCACCCTGCAATTGCAAAAGTAACAGAAAAAAAAGGAAAGCTTCGATTTACAATCGAAGGACACACCGTCCTGCACTATCAAGCTGAGAAAAGTGAGTTGCCACGTGCTGACCTAGAACCAATTTACCGCAGAGGTGGATATCTTCATCCAGTTTTAACCCCAAATGGAACTGTTATCACTGATGACTATCCCCACGATCATAAGCATCACCATGGTATTTGGTTCCCGTGGACTAACACCATATTTGAAGGGCGAAACCCAGACTTTTGGAACATGGGCAAAGGGACTGGCACAGTTGAGTTTGCCGGCCTTCTAGCCCAATGGAATGGCCCTGTGCATGCTGGCTTTCTCAGTACACATCGTTTTGTAGACTTAATTGCCAAACCAAAGAAAATCGCCCTTAACGAAACATGGCGCCTACAAGTTTTTGCAATAAAAGCCGACAATGAAGATGGGAATAATCAGAAACCCTATCATCTATTCGAACTCGAATCTGCACAGCGCTGCGCAGGCCCTCATAAAATTAAATTTCCAAAGTACCGTTACGGAGGACTCGGATTTCGTGGCCATGGGGAATGGAACGGAAAGCAAAACTCTTTTTTTCTAACATCGAATGGGGAAAGCAATCGGATTAAAAGCCATGCTACTCGAGCACGATGGTGTCACATCAGCGGGAAAACCGGGGGCAAATTAGGCGGGATTGGCATTCTTTGCCATCCATCCAATTTTCGTTTTCCACAACCAATGCGAATTCACCCAACAGAACCATTTTTTAACTTTGCTCCGTCTCAAACTGGTGATTGGGAAATCAAACCTAATGATGACTATGTTTCACGTTATCGGTTTGTCGTAACCGACGGGAAACCCGATACCTCACTACTTGACCGTCTCTGGAATGATTATGCTCAACCTCCCCGGGTTGAGATATATACCTTAGACTAAATTTATCCGATCAAAGGTAGTGGAAGAAGCCCTGAATATAAAACGAAGGAATCAAATAACTTCCTGAAGTGGCTGAGCATTATCAGCTACTAAATAACGAGGACGACCATTGAGGTCATTCACAGTTACATTGTTCACATCAATACCAAGAGAGTGATATAAAGTGGCGTGCATTTCAGGGAAAGTCACAGGCCTCTCAATTGCCTCACCACCTAGACGGTCTGTGGCTCCTATAATTTGTCCATGTTTAAGACCCCCACAAGCAAGCAATGCAGTTGAAACACGTGGCCAATGATCCCTGCCTGCATCCTTATTAATGGTAGGTGTACGACCAAATTCTCCCCAACAAACCACGGCAACTTCCTTGTCCAAACCACGGCTGTGCAAATCCTCCACAAGAGCAGTGACCCCCTGATCAAGCATAGGAAAATCCTCTCGAGCCCTTCGAAAATTACCTCCGTGCCAGTCCCAACGACTGAAAGATAATGAAACACAACGAACACCTGCCTCGACCAATCGTCGAGCAAGTAAAAAGTGATCAAGTAATTTAGGAGCCCCGTCAGCTACATGCTTAGCCGAACCTCGGCCGTAACGATCTCTCAACTTTACATCCTCTTTCTCAATATCAAGCGCATCTGAAAGTTTGCCAGAAGTAAGGATGCCATAGGCCTGTTTATTGTATGCATCCATACCCTCCATCAAACCGGAATTATCAAGATTACGTCTAAATTGGTCAAAACTACGCAACAGAGCCTTTCGATCCTGAAGTCTCTGCAATGTAATACCATTAAGCGTCATGTCCTCCTTTCCTTCGGCAGCCGGACGAAATGCAGCATGGGCTGGCCCTAAAAACCCTGCTTTACCAGGATCACTCCAACGAATCTCTCCCGTCTTGGGACACAAACCTATGAAAGGCGGGGTGTCTGGGTTTGTCGGGCCTTTAATCTTCGATAAAACTGAACCAATACTAGGCCAACCACCTTGCGGCTCATTTTTCTTGGTTCGGCCAGTCATACACTGGTCAGCGTCATGTGCACCGGTAGCACCAACAATAGATCGAATAACAGTAAACTTATCCATCATTTTAGCCATTCGAGGGAAAAGTTCACAAATTTGCGTCCCAGGCACATTCGTGGAAATAGGCTTGAACTCACCCCTTATTTCACGTGGAGCATCCATCTTCAAATCCCACATGTCTTGATGAGGAGGTCCACCAGGGAGAAAGAGATTAATGACCGCCTTGTGTGATGAACCGACACCTGACTTCGCCTCAGCCTCAAGCAAGTTGGCCATACTCAACCCGCCAATGCCCATAGCACCAATGCTTATGAAGTCACGTCTGGTAATCCCATCACAAAACTCAGGTTTACCAGCCTTACCGCCTGCTCTAATTCTCAACATTTATTTATCTACCTCCTTCACAGAAAGCAAACTATGGAAAAATCAGTTTAATCAGACCTTATCAATTGTCGGGATCTCAAACCCAGGTCTATTGAAATCCTTAAGCAATGCATTAGCTTCATCAGCATGGTCACCGGTATGAATTTCATTTTCTGGATCAAAGGTAAGCCAAGGACCAACAGTGTAACTTGAGCCATCCTTAACTTTCACACCATCACTCATAACATCATGCAGTCTGCCAAAATGCTCAAAGGCGTCCTTATTATCACCAAATTGCCCAGCTTTTTTATTGAACGGAACATGCTTGCCCAAGCGATAAGAGTTGTTAATCAAATGCCCTACAACACAACCATAATGGGCATCATGTACATTACCATTCGCCATCGATGGATCATTGGCACGAATCGCATGAATGAAGCTACCCCAGTTTCCTCCTGGTGTTATCTTTCCATCTGGAATTTCCAATTTTTCGCCCTTTTCACTACCCTTTGCAAAATACTCATTACGAATAATTTTACCACCATCCTCAAAGTAATATTCATTTTCGACCTGACGCTGATACCCCTTGTAGTTCACATTGCGAACATTAAAAAATAAATGCTGGCCATTAGGATACTCAGCAATACCGAACATACTATTTGGAGTTTCACCTTGATCATCCCATTGAAACCTCCCGCCAATTGCCATCACGCGAGTTGGATTTGTTAGCTTTGGATCCATTGCCCAACGCGCGACGTCCAGCTGGTGAGTTCCTTGATTATTTAGGTCACCATTTCCAGTTTCCCAAAACCAATGCCAGTTGTAGTGGACATAGTTTGCATGAAACGTATCAATCACTGCCGGACCTCGCCATAAGTTCCAATCCAAGTTAGTGGGAGAAACAGAAGGGCTCTTAAATCCTATCCCTCCTCGAGGTTTGCAGCAGTATCCGTAGGAAATTTTAAGCTTACCAAACTTGCCGTCATTAATCATCTCATGTAATCCCGCAATTTTCGCGTTACTCCGGCTTTGTGTTCCGTGTTGAATTACAACCCCATATTTCTTCTGAGCAGCAACTGCTATTCGACCTTCTCTAACATCATGACTCATTGGCTTTTCAACATAAACGTGCTTACCAGCTTGAGCGCCCCATATAGTCATCAATGCATGCCAATGGTTGGGGGCCGCAGTAGAAATGGCATCAACTGACTTATCTGCAAGGGCCACACGAATATCAGCTGCTCCCTTTGGTGAGTAATTTCCCTTACGTTTGACTTCATCCACACGTCGAGAAACAGCCTTTGAATCAGGATCTACAACATAAGCAATCTCAACATTCTTTTGCCCCATGAAGCCACCAATATGGCTCCCCCCTCGGCCGTTTAATCCAGCTACTGCTATACGAACACGATCATTCGCTCCAATAATCTTCGCGCGGCCCTTTGTGCCACTAATCACCGCTGCCGTTCCAGCAGCTAAAGACGCCTTCAAAAAGCTACGTCGTGTCGTAATTGGTTTTTTCATAATAATTTTATTATAAGTTCGTTTGTTAAAAGTCTTCGGGTTGGAGGAAATACTTGCACACTAGCCTAAATTGTCAACTACTCCAGACAGCAAAACCGCTCCCTTAACTCAAGAAAAAGCACTGCTTATAAAAGGATTAAACAGCTTTATTTATTCAATAAATTATCATCAAACCAATCGAGAAATACTTTAAGCTCCCCTTCGACCGGTTGCCGCCAGCCGTGATCCTTGCCGCCAGCCACAAACAATTTGGATGTCACACCAACCTCTTTTAGCCTAGCATCAAAAATAAGCGATTGCTGAAATGGCACGAGTTTATCTTTGTCGCCATGAATCAACAATACCGGTGGGTCATCCGGAGTTACATGCATGATCGGCGAGAGTTGCTTGTAATAACGAATTCGGTCTTTCTTGTTTGTAATTCTTTCAAAGCGTTTGGTCTTATTGGACCATTCATGAAAATCAAATGTTGCATCGGCTTTAAATCCACGAGTATGGAAATGCTCGAGAATCGTCCTATTCTTTTTGCCAAAATTCACCATATCCGTACCCGGAAAATAAACAGCCGCTGCCTGAATTCTAGAAGAGATACGATCAATTGGATCATTGGCCTCAGGATCAGATCCCTTTGCTGCCATTGCAAGAAACAAGGCTAATTGCCCGCCAGAAGAGCGGCCTGTCACCCCTAATTTATTTTCATCAATTCCAAATCTCTTAGCGTGATAACGAATATATCGGACTGCCCGAGGTAAATCTTTCACAATCTCCTGAAGTGCAAATTTGGGTTGGCTTCCATGCATCACTGCAAAAATCGTGTATCCATGATCAAGTAGAGTAGTAAAATTAGGATTGTTGCTGAGCTGTGGAATAGATCGCCGACTTGAATTCATACCTCCACTAACTATCCAGATTACACCTCCTCCATTTTGTTTTTCCGGTGTGAAGACGTCCATCAACAACCCAAGGCCATGCTTATGACCGTAAACTATGTTCTCTTGCTGGGTAAAATCAGCAGCGCTTAGTTTTGAAATGGCGACCGTTCCTGTAAGCAGGATCGCAGCAAGAAGAGTGTTCGATGAACTGCTCATTATTCCGCCTTGGGCATCGTTGGCGAGAGGAGCTGATGTGCCCACTTGCCATCAAAACTCAGTTGATGGATCATACCATTTTCACCCTTGTAAAGGTAGTGGCGAGTACCGTTTTTGACATGAGTCCATCCGATGGGATCACCCTTGGCATGTGGCGCATCAGCTAGCTCGCTTGGCTTGGTCATGACCCATCCTTCCCCCTGAAGCACACTCTCGCGAATGTCTCCTTCAAGGTCACGGAACGCCAGATAGTACCGGTCATTTTTCATGTCGTGAAACAGCGTGAATTCGCCAACCAACTGATCGGTGGTGTGGTCGATATGATACTGGTTCTTGAATCGCTGGCCGATCTCCTTAGCGTAGACCAACGCGTTGCGGTCACTCTCGTAGGTAAAGTAACCTGGGACACGGCGGCGTTCATTCCAGTCGAAGACAAACGGCGGACGC
>JAYZHR010000173.1:0-27932 GCA_036166355.1 Verrucomicrobiota bacterium
GCCTTGAAGTAGAGATTGTAAGTGTTGCCAGTCAGCACTAAAGGTGTAGCTGCGATGACTTTATCACTATCTGGAACGAAGCTATTGATCATGCCGGCTGCACCCATAGTGGCTGCTTTAGTAACGATATCCACTCGCGACCCAGGCTCGACGATGAGTAAGTTGTGCATCATCGGCATTGGATCATTGTTCGTGAAGGCGAGTTCCACGCCGGCACCGGCTTTTACCTTGAGTTCAGCCTTGTCAAATTTCATTGGTGGCGTCACGCCGACTTCGAGCTTGGTGTCAATCTCGAAAGGGGGTCCATCAATGATAGGGGCTTTCTGAATTTTTTCGATTTCATCCAGTAGTTCTTTTGGCACATTGGCAAGTGCTTCCTTGCGGAAGTTATTTAAGAATCCGGCGAAGCTGTTGCCTCCCTTAAAACTTTCAGCTTTTCGATACCAGCGGAAGTATTCGAGACGTTGTTTGTCGGACCAGTGGTTCTTAAGATTTCGCAGTTCCTTGGCATAATGAATTTGGTCACGCTGAGGTGATGAAGCTGCTGTTGCGGCGAACGCTCGGGCATAGCCTGAGTTTCGATTTAAAAGATCATTGCTCCAGTTGTATTTAGATTGATCTGCACTCTGGGACATAAGAGCAAGGGTTTTGCTTGCGGCATTTGGTGACTCGAGATAAACGAGTAAAGTGCATAGTTCACGGTTTAGTGATGCTAAGGGAGCAGGGTAGATCGGATCGAGTTTCTTCTCTACGGAGGACGCAATAGTCTCGGAGGGTTTTCCCATGCGTATGAATGCAAGCTGGTATACGCGCAATAATTCAGCTTGTTGTGTTGGTTTTAGTTCGGCCCAGTTTAGTCGGTTGAGTGCTTCAATCAGTTTGCCTTGTAAGCTGGCGCTGGAAGCATCACCTTGGCGAGCTAGGGCACAGAGTGCGGTCAATGAAGTCTGGGCATCCTTTTCATTCAAGGCTTTTACCTGCCATTCTGAGGTTGGTTGAAGCTCAATTGCAATACGTGCAGCCCAGCGTATGTGGCGGTCATTGTGACCTAGATACTTCCATGCCTTAGCTACGGCGCCAGCTGTTTTGGGTTTGTGCAATGCTTCGAGGGTGTGGCGTAGTTTTCGATCGGCTGCTTGGGTAGATTCTCCTTTAACTGGTTTTGTGCTTTCCTTGCCAATATAGGTGACACGATGTAGGGCGCTTTGCCCTCCACGTCCACCGACTGTATAATACATTGCACCGTCATGGGGGTTGATTACCGCATCGGTCATGCGCATTTGCGAACTGGCCACGAACTCTTCGCGTTTGGCTGTGTAGGAGGCACCTGAAGGTGTTAGAAACATTGCGGACATCGTACCGTAAGTCCAATCGAGACAGTAGATAGCTTTCTGATATTTAGCTGGAAATTTAGCTCCCAGACCGGATGTTACACCAACTGGGGAACCTGGGCCTATATCAAAGGTCGGTGGAAGAGTGTCAGGATACCATTGTGGCCATTTGCCAGTACCTGTTCGCCATCCAAAGTCTGCTCCGCTAGTGACATGATACAGGCGTGTGGGGCGATACCATGGAGTTCCAGCATCCCACTCCATATCGGCATCATAGGCGAAAAGCTCTCCATCAATGTTAAAAGCCATGTCATATTGATTACGGAAACCAATCGCAACCGTTTCCCAGTTTTCTCCGTTTTTATCGAACCGGGCGATCCAGCCTCCTGGGGCGCGGATACTAGCAGCGTGACCACGAGCATCAGGGAGTCTTTTTAGGAGTAGGTCTTCATCCCAGTTCGTGGGTACTACAGAACTATCTGTTTTAGGCAATTTGGTGTGGTTTCCACCTATAACGTAAATATGTTCTTTATTAGGGCTAAGAACCAGAGCGTGTGGACCGTGTTCGCCACCACCTTGCATTGGTTTAAGGTATTCGTCCTTATCAAACTGATCATCGCCATTGGTATCGGTGAGGCGGTGAACCCCAGCATTTTTTCCATTTATATTAACCCACAATGCCCCGTGTGCATAGAGCAAGCCCTGTGCACTGGAAATATTAATATTAAGTTTTTCCACCTTGAGATCGTCGCCACGAGGATCAATTCGGTATAGACCTTTGTCGCCTTGATCGCTAGCAATGATACGGCCCTGATCATCTACGCAGATGGCAACCCATGATCCCTGTGAGCTTTTTGGAACGTTATAGAGCAGTTCGGATTTGAAGCCTTTGGCTAACTTGAGATCAGCTGGATTGCTTTTCTTGAGATCGGTTCCACCCTGTTGAGCTAGCGCAAAAACGTTACCCCAGGGGTTATCTCCTAACACACCAGTCTCTGTAGCGGTTTTCCAGCCATTGGTATCAAAATTAAACAAATTCCAGCCCTTGGCTTCCTTATTTGTTGAGCGCCAAGTGTCATCTGTGAAATATGATTTATGTCGATCTGTTAAGCTGACTACCTCGAGTTTTCCCACTAGTCCGGCGATACCCTCGTCATTCCATGCCTTGACGGCGATCAGGTTCATTCCTGGTTTAAGGTGTTTTTTGACATCTGTCTTTTGAGCATTACCCCACTCACTACCTACCAACACTTTCTTTCCATTGATAAATGCTTCAAATCCGTTGTCACACGACATGATTAGATTAGCTGATTTTGTTTCCTTATTAATTCGGATTTGTTTTCGAAAAAAAGCTTTTTCCCCATCCTTGGCATCTTTGGAGTTCCAAATCCACTTAGGCTGATTTGCAGCCAGTTCAATATTAGTAGTTACTAAAATTCCGGTCAGCCAGATGAATATGGTCAGACGTTTATATCCTGTTATATTGAGGAAAGACATGGCGGCAAAAACTAGCGATTTTCCATAAAAACACCAGAAGAAACGAAGCTGGATTGATAGAGTGTTAATAGCCCGTTAAACTCTGGCATGCAATCAAAGGTACACTCTCATTTTCATAGAGTAACTTATGGTGATTGTACGGATGGAAATCATATATATTATGGTAGATATTTGTATATTTTAGAGGAGGCTCGTGGTGAGTTTTTTCGATCTCTTGGCATTACATTTCGTGACTATTATGAACAAGGGGTACTATTTCCCGTCTCTGAAGTTTGTATTAAATATCATCTTCATGCGGAATATGACGATGAATTAATTATCGAATCTTATATTACAAAATTAAAGGGCGCTCGACTTGGTTTTGGATACAGAATTAAGCGAGATTCCGTTCTTATCCTAGAGGGTGAGACGTTGCATGGTTGTACGGATAAGAATGGGAGTGTCAAACGACTTCCTGCTCAACTAAAAGATAGTTTACAATTATTTATTGCTGATAATTAGATTATTTATCTAAATGATTATTTCTATTGTTATTCCTGCTTTCAATGAAGCTAAGTACTTGCCAAAGACTCTCAAGGCTGTTGGGAATGCTAATCGGGTTTTTGATTCGATTGGTTGGAAAAGTGAAATAGTTTTGTGTGATAATAACTCAAATGATTTAACTGCTGATGTTGCAAGGCAATACGGAGCGCGTGTAGTTTTTGAGTCGTTTAATCAAATTTCTGCTTCTCGTAATGCTGCTGGTAGAGCAGCTAAGGGTGATTGGTTAGTTTTTGTAGATGCAGACACTCTGGTTTCTATAGAATTATTTCGAGCTATGATGCGGGTTATCGCAACAGGAAAATATATAGGTGGTGGAGCGCCGGTAAAGTTTGATAGTGGACCTTGGCTTGCGTGTCAGACTGTTCATATTTGGAATAACTTGGCTAAAATTATGAATTGGGCTGCTGGTTCTTTTCTGTTTTGTAGTGCGAATGCTTTTCGAGAATTGAATGGATTCAATACTGAGTTATTTGCAGCAGAGGAAGTAGAATACTGTGAACGTTTAAATTTTCTTGGTAAACGATTGTCAAAGCGATTTATAATCCTTCGACCACCAGTGATTACTTCTGGCCGTAAGGTTAAAGCTTTGTTCACTCCTAAAAATTTAGTACGTGGTATTGAAACTTTATTTACCGCTGGAGATACTCTTAAAAATCGAGACAATTGTGAGTATTGGTACGACAACCCTCTCCGTTAAGGATATTGATTTGATTTGCAATGTGTTTGTCGGTCTGAGTGACTGCGGAAAAGCAGCCACCCAAATTGAGCAACTTGTCCCAGAGAGTATACCATTAATGCAAATATAGCACCCGTTATCCAGTCACCATAGGCTCCGATTGTTAAACCAAGTAAAACAACGACAAGAAATAATCCTACTGACTCGGTTACATTTCGAGTTTTACGAGAATGAACGAGTAGTCCTTGACAAAAACTGCCACCAAAACCCGTTGCTGCGAGAGTAATGGCTGCCCAAACTGTAGTTGCTGCGAGATCTCCAAGTTTAGGATTCAGTCCACTAACGGTTTCGAACCAGATTCTTGCTAATGGGGTTGATACAATAATAATTTGCAATATGAATACAGTTATTGCTGCCTGCCATGCAAAACGTCTTAATGCAGGATAGCCGCCAGGTTTTTCTATTAGTGCTACAACTACTTCTAAGAATGCTAGGCTCACAGAACGAAACAAAAATGTGAATCCATTTACGGCAGGTAGAATTGCCAGTGATTCGATGGGTGATGGCATGCGGCTTATTCCCGCAGTAAGCACTGGCTGCGCTGCTAATCCCAATAACGGACTTAGTGCTAGGGGTATATAAAATGAAAGAAAACCTTTTCGAGTGATAGGAGGTTCAGATGACTTAACGTTCGGTAAAGTGTTTTGGATAATTGGTCGAACCCGCCATGCTGCGTAAGCTGCTTCTGCTATTACGCCTGCAGAAACAGCCGCTGTAGCTGCAATGATTCCAAGTGAGTTAGATTTTAGTGTTGAGGCTAGACTAAAGCATGTAAAAAGGACAATTGTATCGGCTGCAAGTCTTACAAGTGTTCCCCAACCAACGGCTTTGGGTTGGCCAAATCGAATTAGTATGCCTTGGTTAAAACGCCTATGAGCTATGGCGAAAGTCCATGGAGTCATGATTATCATTCCAAGTCGACTAGTTTCTAAAATTTCTTCTTCGACCCCAAGTAAGTTGCCAGCAACTAAATCAAATATTGGAGTAACGGCTATTAATAGATGTATAATAGACAGGCTGCCGCCAGAAATAATGGTGAATTTCCATAATTTACTATAGGAATTTAGATCACGGCTAAGTTTGGTGCTGGCAGTTAACAGCATAATAATTGGAGCTTCTATAAGTAGTGATAATGGAAATACTACTCCTCCATATGCGGCAAGGTTGATTTCTGGATTAGCTAATCTTGCTACTACTGCACTTAATAACGGTAATTCGATACCCATCATGAGCCAGCTCATTGCGAGGGGATACCAAGTTTTCCAGACGTCTCGACTTGTTACAGATTGATTTGTATTGGAGTTGTAAGTCAAATGGAGTGAGTTAGTTAAATATGAGTTTTGTACTCAATAAAATGCCAGCTATGATCATGAGTCTCAATAGCAAGTTGTTTGTTATCAGTAATTTACAATTTGACTGTCTCAATAAAAAATAAGATATTTTCTCTGCCGGAGCCTTAAGGATTACCGTTTGAGGTGCCAATCAATACGGCAAATAATAAGTTAGAACCATGCAAATTAATCAAGCAGTCAATAAAGCTATTAACAAACAGATAGGATTAGAGTTTGGAGCGTACCTACAATATCTTACTATATCCACTCATTTTGATGTTGAAGGTCTTTCAGAGTTAGCGGCATTTTATAAGGGGCAAGCTGAGGATGAACGAGATCATGCGGAGAGATTTATTAATCATGTTGTGGCTTTCAATGGAAAGTTGGAGATTCCAACCATAGAAGCACCCAGTAGTGATGTGAAATCGGTTGAAGAGGCAGCTCAATTGTCTCTAGATTGGGAAATAAAAGTTACAGATGAAATTAATTCTCTTTTGAAATTATCGGTTGAACAGGAAGATCATATAACTGAAAGTTTTCTCAGTTGGTTTATTGATGAGCAACTTGAGGAGCTTTCTACAATGAACAAACTTTTGAAAGTTGCCAAGCGTGCTGGTACTAATGAGCTAGCTGTGGAAGAGTTCTTGGTGCGACAACGTGGACAAAAAACTGACAATACAAATTCTGGTGACTAAATCCGGGAAACACCAAAAATAAGTGCGGGTAGTTTTATTTGATATTGATGGTACGCTTGTTAGCACTGGTGGCGCGGGAGTGAAGGCGTTTGGCGAGGCGTTTGAAGCAGCTTTTGGAATTCCTAATTCCACTGAAAAAATTAAATTTTCTGGTCGCACTGATTACTCTTTGTTTCGTGAATTATGCCATTTAAACAAAGTTGATTTTTCCGTTTCTAATAGGGAGTTATTTTTCAAGCATTATTTGTGTTTAGTCGATAACCATTTGGATGATAGTGAAGGTGGACCATTTCCAGGAGTAATGAAAATGTTAGATGATTTGGTGGCTTTGCCTAATCCTCCTGCTATTGGATTACTAACTGGTAATATTGAAGAGGGGGCTAAACGAAAGCTGACTACTTATGGGTTATGGAAACGATTTTCTTTTGGAGGCTTTGCTAATGATAACGAAGATCGCAACTTAATTGCAGTTGCGGCTAAGAAAAAGGCTAGCGAGTATCTAGGTTATAATTTGGAAGGCTCTGAGATTGTTGTAGTCGGCGATACTCCTAAAGATGTTGCTTGTGGTAAGTATATTGGTGCAAAAACCCTTGCTGTTGCGACTGGGGGAGCGTCTTTGCAAGAATTAGAGGCATGCAATCCAGATTGGGCTGTTTTAAACCTTAATCATATCACTACTAGGGATATTTCTAGTATTTAGACCTAATCGATGTTCGATCTAGTCAAATAGTATATAGCTATTCGTTCGAAAAATCGGTTTTCATTCTAAGGGTACTTTGTTAGCGTTCCCCGCCTCTCGGAACAGTATGAGTACTGATTTATTTTCTTTGAAGGGTAAAACCGCTTTAGTTACAGGCAGTTCTACTGGTTTAGGAAAGCGTATGGCTGTTGCCCTTGGTCAGGCAGGTGCAAGAGTGGCTATGAATTATTTTAATAACGAGGAGCGTGCTGCGAAAACCCTTTCAGAGTTCGAAGCAACTGGAGCTGACGGTGCTATGATTCGGGCCAATGTTACGGATGAATCAGGAGTGAACGGGTTGGTTGCTGAAGCTGAAAAGCAACTGGGGCCAGTTGATATTGTGATCTTGAATGCCACACCAGACCAACCTCAGAAACCGATTGAGGAATATGACTGGGATTTTTACCAGAGTATGTTGGATTTTTTTATAAAAAGTCCATACCTTGTAACTCGTGCTGTTTTACCGCATATGAAAAAGCAACGTTGGGGTCGTATTATAAATATTGGTTCCGAAGTGTTTCATCTGGGTGTAACACCGTTTACCGCTTATGTATCTGCGAAGGGTGGGCAAAATGGATTTAATCGAAGTTTGGCTCATGAATTAGCGCCCTGGAATATTACGGTTAATATGATTGCTCCAGGTTGGATACCAGTAGAGCGACATGAAAAAGATCCTCAGGAGTTAAAGGATGGATACTTTAATAGTATTCCCATGAAGCGTTGGGGGGTGCCTGAAGATTTGGCAGGTACCATTATTTATTTGGCTAGTGAAGCTTCATCGTTTGTTACTGGCCAAAATATTCATGTCAATGGAGGAACTACCGTACACTGATTTAATTAAACAAATATAAGCAACCTAAATATTATGATAAAAAAACTGAAGTTCATGTCGCTGTCACTATCGTTGGTCTTAGTGGCTGGATGTGGTAGCAATTCCAACAATAAACAGAATGTTTCGAATGATGAAAATGGTAAAACTAAGCATAAAATTGCTTACGTTACTAATGGCATTGATCCATTTTGGGATTTGTGTGCAGCAGGAGTGAGGCAGGCCGAGTCTGAACTGGGAGGAGTTGAATGTGAGATTCACTTTCCGCCTAAAGGTTTGGCTGATCAAAAAAGCATCATAGAAACTCTTATGGCTAAGGGTATTGAGGGGATGGCTGTTAGTCCAATTGATGCTGATGGTCAGACCAAGTTCTTGAATGATATTGCAAGTCAAACCAAGTTGATTACTCATGATGCTGATGCTCCAAAAAGTGATCGTTTGGTCTATATCGGGACTGATAATTATAAGGCAGGCCGTGCTTTGGGTAAATTAGTGAAAGAAGCAATTCCAGATGGAGGTGAAGTTGCTATATTTGTAGGTCGGTTGGAGCAGTTGAATGCCCGTCAACGGAGGCAAGGTGTGATAGATGAGTTATTGGACCGTCCAAGTCAGGCAATTGGTCAGATTAAATTTGATGAAGTAGCAAAAGTGTTTAAAGGAGAAAAGTATACAATTGTTGATACTCGAACTGATAATTTTGTTATGGATGCTGCTAAATCTAACGCTGAGGATGCTATCACAAAATATGAGAACTTAGCCTGTATGGTAGGTTTATTTGCATATAATCCCCCGCGTTGTTTGCAGGCAATTAAGGAGGCTGGTAAACTTGGGAAGATTAAAGTTTGTGGGTTCGATGAAGCTGATGAACTTTTACAGGCTATTAAAGATGGTCATGCCTACGGCACTATCAGTCAACAGCCTTGGAAATATGGATATCAGTCAGTGAGGGTGCTCAAGGGTATTCTAGATGGTGATGATTCTGTTATTCCTCCAAGTAAATTTATTGATGTAGGATATAAGTCAGTAACTGCAAAAAATATCGATGAATTTTGGAATGAAAAACGTGAAATGGCTGCCTTGGGTGCGAAGAAGGATTAATGCCTGACATCCTACCACTGCTGAAGGCGACTGCAATTGGTAAGCAGTTCCCTGGTGTTAGGGCACTGCATAATGTTGACCTCACTTTGTTTCAAGGTGAGGTCTTATCTTTAGTAGGTGAGAATGGAGCTGGAAAAAGCACGATGATGAAAATCCTTGCTGGGATTCATGTTCCAAATAAGGGTGTAATTGAGCTGGATGGAAATGAGGTAGAGATTACAACTGTTCGTGAAGCTCAAAAACATGGAATAGCACTAATTCATCAAGAATTGAACCTGTGTGATAATCTGGATATTGCAGCTAATATTTTTTTAGGTAATGAGCCGCACAGTGGTGGGGTAATTGATCGCAATCGAATGCATAAGGAATCGGAACAATACCTAAAGCGTGTAGGTTTGGAATTTTCAACCGAAACTCTTATAGCTGATTTAACGATTGGTCATCAGCAGTTAGTTGAGATATCAAAAGCACTTTCTGTAAACGCTCGAATTATTATCATGGATGAACCGACTTCAAGTTTATCCCAGAAGGAGTCTGAAAAGCTTTTTGAGGTTATCCGAGATTTGAAAAATCAGGGCATTTCTATTATATACATATCTCATCGATTAGGCGAAGTGATGGAATTGTCTGATCGTGTTTCTGTTTTACGGGATGGGGAAAACGCAGGCGAGTTGGTTGATGATGAAATCACTCATGATGCTATGGTTAAACTTATGGTTGGCCGAGACTTGTCACAATTTTATAATCGAACATCTACGACTTTGGGTGATGTGGTTCTTGAGGTGGAAAAGCTTCGCTCACCATCTTATCCTAATGATGAAATTTCATTCAGTGTAAGAAGTGGTGAGATTGTAGGGATAGCAGGTTTGGTCGGGGCAGGGCGGACTGAATTGCTTCAAACGATTTTTGGAGTGACGCCTGCTGTTGGCGGTACGATGAAGCTTAAAGGGGAAAAGTTAATGCCCAAGAATACTCTGGATGCGATCAATTCTGGCGTGGTTTTGGCTCCGGAGGATCGAAAGCGACATGGGTTGGTTTTGGAGATGAGTGTTAGTGAGAATACCAGTTTAGCTCGACTTCGTAGGGACCAAAAAGTGGGGATGATTAACTTTAATAGCGAGGCAGAGCTAGTGGAAAAGACTATCGATTCGCTTAATATTAAAACTCCTAATTCTGCACAAGTTGTTCAATATCTTTCCGGTGGAAATCAACAAAAAGTGGTTCTTGGTAAGTGGCTTTCAATGAATCCAAGCCTGTTGCTATTAGACGAACCGACTCGAGGAATAGATATTGGGTCTAAACAGGAAATATATAAACTTATGGAGAACTTGGCTGCTAGTGGAGTGGCAGTTATCTTTGTGTCTAGTGAAATGGAAGAGATTCTTGGTATGGCAGATAGAGTTTTAGTTATGCACGAAGGAGTGATTACTGGAGAGTTGTCTCGTGAACAGTTAGATGAAGAAGCTATTATGCAACTGGCAACTGGTAAGCAAGCTGCGGCATAAGGGATAAATAATGAACAAAAATACGATTGGGATTCTAAGTCTGTTTATTTTGATTTTTGGTTTCACTTGGTATTCCAATGAGAATTTTGTAAATGGGTACAATATGACCAATCTTGTGAAGTGGTCCAGTTTGTATGCAATAATGGGTATTGGTGTAGCGTTTGTAATTATTACTGGAGGAATAGACCTATCAATAGGCTCGGTGATTGGCCTAGTGGCATCATTGTTGGCTTTGGCGATTGAAAAAGAATGGGATCCAACACTGTCTGTGGTTTTGTTACTTGGCCTTTCAATAGTTATAGGGTTAATGCACGGTTTGTTAATTACCAAAGTTAAATTGCAGCCTTTTGTTGTCACGCTATGTGGACTTCTGTTTTACAGAGGTATTTCCAGATGGCTTACTGATAATCAGACAATGCAATTTCCTAATACGGAAAATTTAGACTCTTTTTTCAGCGGTAAGTTATTAATATTTGGTAAGTTTGCGTTAGCTTCTCCATTTTTCTTTTTAATTATAATTGCTGTGATGGCTGCATTTTTTCTTAATCGTACAATATGGGGTAGGTATTTACTTGCGTTGGGTAATAATGAAGACGGTGCCCGTTATAGTGGGATCCAGACTGATCGGTTAAAAATTACTGCTTATGTGATTTGTTCATTTCTTGCAGGAGTTTCTGGTTTGCTTTTTGCCTATGAACTGGATTCTGTTCAACCAGCTCAGACTGGTGAATTCTATGAACTTTACGCTATAGCTGCAGCTGTCTTGGGTGGTTGTAGCTTGAGGGGAGGTCAGGGTGCTATTTTTGGAGTGATTATAGCTGCAGCTGTTATCCGGATTTTGCGGAATTCTATTAATCTGGTTGGAATTTCAACTCATCTAGAATTTTCCATTATTGGTTTGGTTATACTTGGAGGTGTGACTGCAGATGAGATAATTAAACGGATTGTAGCTAAACGACGTACTTCACAAATTAATGCTACAAAAAATTGAGTTCTCTTCAAAATGGATTATTAATCTGAGCGCTTTGCTTGTTTTCCTTAAGTTTGGCTTTTATTTTCCTCGAACGGATGCCCATTAAAACACTGAAACAAAAACTGGCTGATGGATTAGAGGTTCGAGTAATGGCCGTAAGTGCATTTCCTAGTCCGAAACTAATTGAGGTTGCTGGTAAGTTTGGGGATCTTGATGGTGTTTGGATTGATCAGGAGCATTCCGGATTGCCCAACCAGGAACTAGAGTTGTTATTGTTAGCTTGTCGTGCCTCTGGATTAGATGCTTTTGTTAGGGTTGCGCCAACCGACTATGCGACGGTGATGCGGCCGATGGAAGGAGGCGCTAGTGGAATTATGATTGCGCAGGTGCGGAGTGTTGCTGAAGTGGAACAAGTAGTGCGCTGGACGAAATATAATCCGTTGGGAGAACGCGGGCTATATTTAGGAAACTACGAAGCAGAGTTTGGATCTAAATCCGCTGCAGAGCATGTAGCTGATTGTAATCGTGACCGTTGGGCAGTAATTCAAATTGAGACTGCTGAGGCAGTAGATTGTGTGGAAAATATCGCTGCTGTGGATGGAGTCGATTGTTTATTTATTGGTCCGAGCGATTTGTCTAATAATCTTGGTAAGCCGGGGAATCCAATGGATCCAGAAGTTTTAATTGCAATCAAACGTGTAGCTGCAGCTGCAAGTGCAAATGGAAAACCTTGGGGAGTACTTTCCAAAACCGAGGATTTTGCCCTGAAGTGCCGAGAATTTGGTTGTCGGTTGTTTAGTATTGCTGGGGATTTGGATTATATTAATCGAGGGATCACAGCGACTAAATCAATGTTCCCATCATTTTTTAAATAGTTATTTGATTGTTAAGAAAACAAAAAAATCTTCCAATGAGTACTGAAGCGAAACTTACTGAATTAGGAATCGAATTACCACCACCACCACCAGCTGTAGCGGCTTATGAACCTTGGATTCGAACTGGGAATCTTGTTCTCACTTCTGGGCAATTACCTTGGCTAAATGGTGAAATGGCATTCTCAGGTAGATGTGGTGCGGAGATTACTGAGGATCAAGGTTATCAAGCTGCTAGGCAGTGTGCTATAAATGCGATGGCCCAGTTGAAAGCTGCCGCTGGCGACTTAGATCGAGTTCGTCGTATTGTGAAGGTTGATGGTTATGTTCATACAGCTCCTGGTTTTCGGGGTCATCCCCAAGTACTAAATGGTGCTTCGGAATTGTTTAATTCCGTTTTTGGTGAGCGTGGTCGACATGCGCGGCTTGCGGTTGGGATAGATGAGATGCCATTGAATGCTGCGGTTCAAATTTGCGTAACTGCTGAGATTGAGGATTATCCAATTTCCTGATTTTATGAGCATTGCGCATTTTACATTGGCTACTCGTGATGTGATTGCAACGCGGGATTTTTTTTCTGAGACATTAGGATGGAAACCTATAGCTAGGCCTGGAAATGTTGATGTAGAGGGTGCTTGGTTGCGGATTGCGCCTGGACAAGAACTACACCTTCTTCGTGTTCCGGACTTTGAACCATCAAATTTTGAAAAAGAGTTTGGCAGGCACTTTGCTGTCGAGTATCCCTTGGATGGTTTTACTGATTTAAAGAAGAGATTAGTCGATTGCGGTGCTGATTTAATTGATCCGATACGTAAAACACCTTTTGAGCGCTTTTTTTTTCGAGATATCAATGGTTATATTTTTGAAGTTGTAGAAGCTAATCGAGTGCCCGAAGTATAACTTTTTATCTTAATGCCTCTTTACGAATATACTTGTGATAAATGCTGTAAGCGGAGCGAGCATTTGTTTCGTTCCAGTAGAAAGAATGCTAATCCAAAATGCCCTTATTGCGGATCTCGTCGGATGAAGAAGGATTTATCTGTTTTTGCAACATCCAGTAATGGGCCTGAGTATGTTCCTTCAAGTTGTTCTGGTAATCCTGATAACTGTGGTCGTTGTGGTTGATTTTTTTCTTTGAAATCTTTCATAATATTATTGTTTGAGTAGGTTCGCCTTGGTTTGAGACGGTAATATTAATGTTATCAATGCCTGCTTTCTGTAGTTTTTCTATTACGCTATTTTTAGCAATTTCTGGAGTATTGCAGTCACTGCTCAAGTGGCAAAGTACAACATTCTCTAATCTTCCGTTAGCCAAGTTTTCAATAGCTTCAGCAGTATCTCGATTGGAAAGATGGCCATGGCGGCTCATTATTCGCTGTTTTGTTGCCCATGGTCTTTTATTATCATCTTGCAAACGATTAAGGTCATAATTTGATTCAATTAAAAGAGTATTGACTCCTCTTATTCGTTCTAGCACCAGTCGGGTGGTTTGCCCTAGGTCGGTTAGGATTCCTATTCCTCCATCAGGGGTTTTAATGTGAAAACCAACCGGGTCTTGGGCATCGTGAGGTACAGGAAAGTTTTCGATCTGCATATCTCCTATTTCAAATTCTTCACCGGTAACGAATTGCCGAATGTTTAAGTCGATTTTTAGGCGAAAACGTAGTTCGTCCGCTGTAAGTCGATTACAATATACAGGGATATCGTTTTTTTTACATAGCGCCTTAATTCCTTGAGTGTGGTCACTGTGTTCGTGGGTTAGGAGAATACCATCGAGCGTTTCAGGAGCTCGGCCGAGTTGAGCCAAACGCAAACGAATTTGACGACCACTTAAGCCTGCGTCGATTAGTATTCTAGTCTGATTTGTCTCAAGAAAGGATGCGTTTCCTCCTGATCCGCTACCCAAAACGGTGAACCTCGTTGGCACGACGAGAGCTTAGTGGTATTAAGCTGATGCTGCAATTAGGAGATTCAATAATTATTCAAATTAAAGCTAATGAAAAAGACATGTTTGAACTTTCTACAGCATTTTTTATGCCTATTTCAACTTGTTGCGGTCGTTAGATCGACTTATCTTTCGGTTTTTGGCGCAACAAGGATTACAACTATCGCAGAATATGTCGCTCAACCAAGTGTTGGCGCCACAGCTTCAGCAATCTTTAAATCTTCTTCAAGCGCCCACTCTTGAGCTTAAGGCGATGGTTGATCAAGAGCTTCAGGTAAACCCGGTTTTAGAGGAGCAGATGGCTTTAGACATGGAGGCAAAGGAACGGGGTGACACGCCGGATAATTTGTCTTCAGTCGACCTAGCTGAGCCGCCTATTGATACTCAGTATGATCCTACAGATGAGAGTAGAAAAGATGAACCTATTGACGATCTGCAGAAGGAAATGAACCAATTAATAGAATTGGATCAGGAATGGAGGGAATACTTTTCTAGTGCCAATATTCCTATGCAAGGATCTCGTGATGAAGATGAAAAACGGCAGTTTATGATTGAGTCTGTAACTGTTGGCCAGTCACTACAGGAATTTCTTCTTGAACAAGCTCGATTATCGGAATTGGATGAGAAACAGGTTAAGGTTGCAGAGTTGATTATTGGGAATATTGATGATGGGGGTTTTCTGCAGTCAAGTGTTGATGAACTTGTATTCTCAAGTGGTCAGTCGATAAAGCAAATTGAGACGGTATTGAATGTGATTCAGGCATTTCATCCTCCTGGTGTGGGGGCTCGAGACTTACGTGAATGTTTAATGCTGCAGCTTGAGAGGAGTGGTCGTAAAGAATCCTTGGAATATGAAATAGTTAGGGATTGTATGGACCTATTAGGAAGGCGCCGTATTCCGGAGATTGCCAAGAAGCTGGATAAATCTGTGGAGTTGGTACAGATAGCGATTGAAAGGATTGGTCATCTTGAGCCAAAGCCGGGCAGAGAGTATTTACCTGATAATGAGCATTACGTGGTTCCGGAAATTTTTATTCGTCGTGGAAGTGATGGACAATGGAAAGTAATTTCAAACACTGAACATATTCCTCGTTTGCGTATAAGTAATGCCTATAAGGATTTAATGGCGCAAGCTGCGACATCCATTGAAGTACGTGATTATATTCGTGACAAGATTCGTTCTGGTAAATTTCTAATTAAAAGTATTCATCAGAGACAGACGACTATAGTTAGCATTGCTAATGAAATTCTCAATCGTCAGTCGGAGTTCATAGACCATGGCGCGTCACATTTAAGGCCCATGACTATGGCGCAAATAGCTGAGATGGTAGGGGTTCATGAGACTACTGTTAGCCGTGCGGTTTCAGGGAAATATATTGAAACCCCGCACGGAGTACTTGAGATGAAGTATTTCTTTACTGCTGGATTAGATTCTAGTGACGGTTCAAGTTTAGCCAATACGAGTGTTAAAGAAATCCTCAACGATCTTGTAAGGAATGAAGATCCAGTTAAGCCCCTTTCTGATGAGGAATTGGTAAAGATATTCAAGGAAAAGGGTATTAAGATTGCCCGACGTACAGTAGCTAAATACAGGGCAGAGCTAAATATATTACCATCGCATCTACGTCGTACTTATTAGACCCTGATCATCAGCGATTTTCCGGTTGCCAAGCTCGATTGGCATGGGAATACTTCCCTCGGACTACTTTGACGATGAGAAAACCAATAGCTTTTATTATGGCTGTGGCCGTCCTTGGACTTCAAGACGTGGCTGCTGAGGTTGATTTTGCTAAATCAGTTCAAGGCGTGTTAGAGGCGCGTTGTATTGATTGCCACGGCTCGAAGAAACAAAAGGGTGACATACGGTTAGACTCCTTGAAGGAGGCTTTATCGGTAATTGAGCCAGGTAAATCAGGTGATAGTGAACTGTTTAAGCGGATTACACTGCCTTCAGATCATGAAGATATTATGCCGCCTAAGGGCGATCCGCTGACTAAGGATCAAATTGATGGTATTAAGGCTTGGATAGATGGAGGTGCTAAATGGCCGGAAGGATTAGTATTGTTGAGTGCCAAAGAGCGGGCTGAAATTAAGGCAGCTGCTAGTCGTCTTCCTAGTCCGGATGTCAAGGCGGTGGCAGTTTCAGATGCCGAGAAAGCTGCCATTACTAAATTAAGCTCTGGGCAGGGTATTGGAGATGAGGCCACAGCTCCTTTAGTAATGGCTTTAGCTCAAGATACACAGTTGATTTATGCTAACTTCCGACTAATTGGAAAGAATGTTGAAGACAAGCACATTGCTCCACTTTCTGATATAGCAAATCTTAATGAGTTGGATTTATCCAATACAAAAATTTCTGGCGCAGGGTTGGCAGCTATTAAAAATAACAAAAGTTTAACTAAATTAAGTTTGGCAAATACGGCGATCGATGATGCTTCTTTGAAGCATATTGAAGGGTTAACCAACCTTATGTCGATTAACTTGTATAATACCAAAGTAACTGATGCTGGCTTGGCAACACTAAAAAATATGAAATTTTTAAGAAAGGTTTATGCTTGGAGAAGTGGTATCACAGAGAAAGGTGCAACTGATTTGAAGAAGGCATTGCCTAATGTTGATGTGAACCTTGGTTTCAAATTAGCAAAAGTAGAACCTAAGAAGGAGGAAAAGAAGGAGGAGGTCAAACAGGTATCTTTTAATAAAAAATGCCCTGTTAGTGGGAAGGATATTGATTCTTCTAAGCTCTTCACCATTAATTTTTGCTGTGATAATTGTCTTGGTAGTTTTACTAAAGATCCTGCTAAGCATATTGCTAAGGTCAAGGGGCCAGACAATAAAAAGTGTCCGGTTAGCGATAAGGATGTTGATGCATCCAAGAAGTTTGTTATTGGATTTTGTTGTGGGAATTGCCTTGGGGAATTCACCAAAGATCCTTCCAAGCATATAGCTAAGGTCAAAAAATAACTTTCATTGATTTTTTATTAACCCCGGCGAAGAAGCCGGGGTTTTTTTGTGTTTATCCAATCAAGTCCTCTTGCTCAAAGGTTGACTACTGGTTACTTTGGTTCAGAGCTAGTATTTCATGGAAAATTTGCAAGAGCAGTTTGATGAAGCGACATTTGCATTTAGTCAGGGTGATTATAGTGCGGCAGCCAAAGGTTTTGAGGCTATTCTGTTAATGGATAAAAATAATTTCGATGCTCGGATGTCGTACAGCATGACTTTATGCCGAATGGGAGAATTTGAGCGTGCTATAGAGGAGGGGCATAAAGCTGAAGATATGCGTCCAGATGATCAAATGGTGCATACCAATTTATCTTTGTTTTATGTGAAAATTGGAAATAAGGAGGCTGCTGAACATCATGGATTGCAATCAAAGATTGCCTCTTGGAAACAGCCAGAGGCAGGTGCATCATCAGACGTGAGTAATCAGAGTGAATTACATATGGCTAAACCCAAAGTGGAGTCATTTAAAATAACTGGCAAGTTTCCTGACATGCCTTGGCGAAAAAAACGAAATATAAGTGCTGACGATGGAGGTGAAAATGACTGATACCTTTATGAAGGTTGCAAATATTGAGGAGTTGCAGGAGGGACAAGGTGTTCAGCGAGTTGTTAATAATCGTCAACTCGGTTTGTTTTATGAAGGTGGAAAAGTTTATGTAATTGACGGAGAGTGTCCACATGTTGGAGGACCGTTGGGTGAGGGCTTTGTGGAAAACGGCAAAGTTTATTGTCCTCTACATGGTTGGCCTTTTGATTTAAAGACGGGTAAGTGTTTGACCAATGCTCGATCCAAAGTGGAATGTTATCCTGCCAAAGTTAAAAATGGTGAGGTTTTCGTTCGTGTAACTGAATAATTTAATAATGAAATCAGCATATGAATTAGCCATGGAGCGTTTGGAAAAAGAATCTCCGACGCAGGAATTAACTGATAATCAAAAGACTCAGTTGTCAGAGCTTAGCAAGGTTTATGAGGCTAAGATTGCAGATAAGGAGTTGTTTTTAAATAGGGAGATAGCTAAAGCTGAAGAAGCTGGTGAATTTGAGCTAATTGAACAACTAGCCAAACAGCTAGTCAGTGACCGCATAGCCCTTGAAGATGAACTTGAGAAAAAGAAAAATGAGGTGCGTAGTAGTTAGTCTGTTTTGTTGAAGTAATCGAACTTGGATAGTGCTGCGACCATTAGTGAGTGGCTGATCGTTCCGTCACAAATTAGTTTTTGAATGTCTTTTATAGGGGTTAGTTGGATTGCTAGATCTTCACCATCATCAAATTCCGTGTCGTGTTCTAGATTTGCATTTCTTATTACAAAAGTATGGACCTTGTTGTTCATTATTGCTGGATTAGCATAAACAAATCCTAAATATTCTGGTTCATTGCCGGTATAGCCGGTTTCTTCACGCAATTCCCGCGGTGCTGTTTCTGCTGGTGCTTCGCCTGAGTCAACCATGCCTCCAGGTAATTCTAATTCTATTAGATTAGTTCCTTGCCTGTATTGTTGAACCATAACTAATTCATCATCTTTTGTAATTGCAATGACATTGCACCAGTCGACTGATTCGATGACATAAAAATCATGTTCCTTTCCAGTTCTTGGTGAGGTGCGGGTATCTGATCGGACCTTGAATATTTTGAAGTCCCCAGCGGTCTTGCTGCTCTTGAGTTGCCAAGGTTTTATATCAGCGTTTTCAATTGTCATTGGCTTTCTTTTGTGCAGCCCAACCTTGACTCATGAGATTCAAGAGATATGACAAGGCTTCCGATTGGGTTTGGTTTCGTTCTTTCGCTAACTGTTCTGATCGTTTGGTTAGTTGTATCGACATTTCATCAGACTTTGACTCTGGGCAACCCAATTTGATCAAGAGTTTTGCTAAAGTTTCGGTGTCGACCGATTCGCTCACGCGTATAGTTTCCTTGGGGTAGTCAAGATACTCGGATGCTACTAACCTCAATGCGTTCTTTGGGTTTACTGTTTTCGCCGCTGTTACTTTGCTCGACAGGAGTATCGCCAATGGCGCCGAGCACATCATCTCCTGAGGATAGAGTGCCAAATGCTGTATATTGTCCGTCGAGAAAATTTGCATTATCTAGACAAATAAAGAATTGGCTGCCGGCAGAATCTGGATTCGCTGAACGAGCCATGGATATTACACCGCGCACGTGAGGGCGGTCACTGAACTCAGCTTTAATCGTGTGTCCTGGCCCTCCAGTTCCCCAAAGATCCTGTAGTGATTGATCTTTTGTTTGAGGGTCACCTCCTTGAATCATAAAACCGGCCATAATTCGATGAAAGCAAGTGCCATCATAAAATCCGTCATTTGCCAGCTTAGTGAAATTATCCACAGTGCCAGGTGCGACATCTTTCCATAGTTCAATGGTCATTTCGCCCTTGGTAGTATTAATGGTTGCAATAGGATTTGAGTTTTCGCTCATAATAAATTATTTGGCTAATGAAACTTCAGTTTTTGTTGGAAAGTTTTTTGGTAGAGTTTGAGTTACTTTTCCAGTGGCAAGCCATTCTGCGGATCTATTTAGTGTTGTTATAAATCCTACGCATTGAATTGATTTCCCATTCTCGTGGCCCATAGGAGTATGAAAGATGAGTCCTTTGCCATACTTAATGGTCATCATCATCGGTTCATGTCGTTTGCTTTTATTACTGTATGCTGTAGCAAGAATATTCATATTTTCAGCTGGGCCACGTAGTGAATCATATAGCTCGTCTTGCGCGTGGAGCCATTCTGTAGGCATGTCTTTGGTGATTGGGTGTTCGGGTTGGCGAATGATAATTTTAAATGGGTGTTGTGGTCCGTGACTGCCGCCACGTCCAGGTTGGTTATTCCTAATAATTTTGCCCTTGTCATCATAGTAAACATAGGGGCCATTTTTTTCGGTGCGGCCTCCCCATCCGCCAAGACCGATCATTTTGTTGTATTCAATCCAGTTTGGGAATGAGTTGTCGGCTGCATGTACTACGATAAATCGTCCTCCGTTTTTCATGTATTTTTCGAATGACTGCTGAACAGGCTTTGGCCAGTCCTCGCCATTATAATTACTTACAATAACATCATATTTATTGAATGCTGGGCGGAATTCGTCCCATTTTATCTTAAATATTTCCCGTATTTGTTCAGCTGCCTTCGCTGCTTGTTCTTTTTGGCTATCGTTAAGGTTTTTAGGAGGTCGAGGAGCCCGAGGTGGTGATGTAATAACGTCTACCTTGAAAAGCCCAGTTTTTTCCATCTGCACTTTCATATAAGGAGTCATTGCAGCCCAGTTATGGTTGTTCTGGCCGTCGACATAGAGGACACTAATTTTTTCAGCAATGGCTGAGTTGGTAATGGCAGCGAGCGCAATAATGTTTACTATAGATACTTTAATTAAACCAGCTAACGGCTTCATGCCCCAAACGTTGACTGCAGGGTTGTGGCTTCGCAAGTCAAAAGCCGAATGCTGGACTCGATGATTTTGCTCGGGCACTCTCGCTCTTTTGACTGTATTGAATAAATTTAGCCGAGTTAGATGGATTTTAGCTTTGATGCTAGGATTGGTTTGGGCATTAGCTTATCCGGAACCTAGATGGTCTGTTTTGGCTTGGTTGGTGCCTTGTTGTCTTTTGGCACTAGTTTCTGGGACAAATGGGAGGTGCTTATTCGGCTTGGCCTTTTTGATTGCTTTGATCTTTCGTCTAGTTTCTTTAAGATTCTTGCTTAACATTCCACATTCAGCTGGAGCATACAGCGGTTGGTTAGCTTTAAGTTTGTTTTCAGCTCTATTTCCAGCGATATGGGTATTTGTATGTGGAAGCTGTTTTCGTTCCGGATTAAGTAAGGAACACTGGCCATGGTATAAAAGGTTTAGGTTTGGATTATTTGCAGCAGTATTTTGGGTTGGAACTGAAATCCTTCAGGCGCATGTACTAGGTGGTTATCCTTGGAATTTTCTTGGCGTTACTCAATTTGAGAATATACCACTTATCCAAATAGCTTCAATTACAGGTGTTTACGGTATCTCATTTTTAATTGTTTGGTTTTCCGTGAGCTTATTTTTTGCAGCGCTGCAAATTCGAAGAAAGAATCAAGCAAATCCGTGGATCTGGGCATCTGATATGATCCTTCCTTGTATGGTTATAATGATAACTATTGCATTTGGGTTTTTTCGCATAGGGACTATTAGTGAACTGAGTACTCCTATCAAATTTGCTTTAGTGCAGCCTAGTATTCCCCAGCAATTGATATGGGCTACAGGTAGCGATGAGAAGCGATTGGCTAAGGTACTTGAACTTTCTGAATTGGCACTTCTATCCAAGCCTGATGTTTTGATTTGGCCTGAGTCTAGTGCGCCTATAACTCGAGAAAAATGGCCTAAAGTCGAGCAGATGTTGCAGGCTGCAAATGTACCGTTAATCTTAGGTTTGGATGATGCTGAAAAAGATCCGGATTCTGAAGAATTTAATTATTACAATAGCGCAGCTTTTGTCCCGGTAGGAAATGAGACCCCGGTTATTTATCGAAAAAGACGTTTGGTGATGTTTGGAGAGTATATTCCATTTGAGGATATATTTCCGTTCATGAAGTATCTTTCCCCTATAGGAAGTAGTTTTTCTGCAGGAAAAACCCCGGTTCAATTTCCTGTAAAAGACAAGGAGCTAACTATGGCTCCAATTATTTGTTTTGAGGATTCATTTCCTCATGGGGTTCGTGAACATGTATCGTCTACCACAGGTTTACTTGTAAATCTAACTAACGATGGTTGGTTTGGCGAAGGTTCGGCCCAGTGGCAGCATGCGGCTAATGCCGTTTTCCGTTCTGTTGAAAACGGAGTTCCTATGGTCCGAAGTTGTAATAATGGGTTATCTTGTTGGATTGATTCTTTTGGACAAGTAAGGCGTTATTTTGGAGAAGAGAGTGGTGATATATATGGGGCTGGTTTTGTATTATTTGAAATTCCTCTAAAGCAATCCGGTAACATGACATTTTACAACCGATATGGAGATGTTTTTGGTTGGTTTTGCTTAGGTTTAAGTTTGGTTGTTTTATTGATGAGTTTTTCAAAGCGAAGACTACACATGGTAGGTGAAATCAGTTAGAATGACTGCCGTTTTTGTTATGTTATGATTCCGAAAGAGATACTTAAGAAAATTCGGCAAATTGAACTTCGCACCAAGCGGCTTGTAACAGAGACTTTAGCTGGCCAGTATCATAGTGCATTTAAGGGGCAAGGACTCCATTTTGAGGAGGTTAGAGAGTATATTCCAGGTGATGAAATTCGCTCTATCGATTGGAATGTTACTGCTAGAATGAATCAGCCTTTCGTAAAGGTCTATTCAGAGGAGCGAGAATTAACTCTGATGTTGTTGGTGGACCTTAGTGGTTCTGGTTTTTTTGGTTCCGTTGAGCATACGAAGCGTGAGGTCGCTGCTGAATTAGCTTCAGTACTGGCTTTTTCTGCTATTCGTAACAATGACAAGGTGGGTTTAATATTGTTTACCGACAAGGTAGAGAAATTTATTCCTCCAAGGAAGGGTCGGTTTCATGTTTTGCGAGTCATACGTGAGATTCTTTATTTTAATCCAAAAAATCGAGGTACAGACCTAAATGGAGCCCTAGAATTTCTAGGGAAAGTTGTTCCAAGAAAAGCAATAACGGTTTGTGTCTCTGATTTTCTTGGTCAAACGCATCCAACTCGCAAACTTATGGATATGCATTTGAGACGGCATGTTGTGCTATCTGAAACCTTAGCTCAAACTTCGGCCATTGCTTTAAGGCAGGCGAATCGGAGACATGACGTAGTGGCCGTACAGGTTACTGATCCTAGAGAGTTGGAGTTGCCTAATGTTGGTTGGGTGGTTTTGCAGGATGCAGAGACTGGTCAAATAGTCGAGATTAACACCGGAGATAAAAGAAGACGGGAAGCCTATTCACAAAGGCAGGCTGATGCGCAAGAGGAGCTGTTGAAATTATTTCGTGTCTCAGGGATAGATTCTATTCAATTACGTACAGATGAACCTTATGCTGTCGCATTAGAACATTTTTTTGAAATGCGTACTAAGAGACGCCATTTGGCTGCTTGATGCTAGAAACTAATACCAATAAATCGGCATTAATATTACCGAATCCAAAGGATGCCACCAATACATCCTCGGCGGATGAGGTTGCTGATATCCGAGATATCAAAGGAATTGTAGACGTGCCTTTTGGTGATGGGTGGATGGTATGGGTGCTAGCTTTATTAGTGCTACTTGTTGTTGCCTTAATTTCTGTTTGGGCTGTCAGGCGTTATTTAAGCAAGCGCGACGAGAAGTCAGTGCCGATTCCGAAGCCACCAGCACATGTGTTAGCATGGAATAAATTACAAAACGCACTTACTCTCATTCATGATGCCGAGCGGTTTTGTACGGAAGTCTCCTTGATTGTTCGTGTGTATCTTGAAGAGCGATTCGATCTTCACGCTCCTGATCGAACTACAGAGGAGTTTTTGTTTGAATTACGATCCAGTGAGCACTTGATAGATGATCATAAGGATTTGTTGAGTCGTTTTCTTAGCGAGTGTGACATGGTTAAGTTTGCCAAAGCAGAGCCGCCTGAAAATGAATTGCGACGATTGCATGAAGCAGCGACTCGATTAGTAAGCGAGACGCAGCCGCGCTTAACTGAGGGTGAAGATAATTCGGAATCAGAAGGAGGGTTTCAATGAGATTAGAGAGTCCGTGGTGGTTATTGCTTCTAATAATTTTTCCGCTCATAGGTTGGGTGAAATATCGCTGGTTTGGCGGGCAGCCATCATTGATGTTCTCATCTGTACAATTGCTGCGGGGGATTACTGCTTTAAGTAAGCCAAAGTCAGGTTTTGTGCTTGGAGTATTAAGGTGGGTGGCTTTAGTGCTTTTTGTTGTGGCTATGGCACGTCCACAATGGGGTGAAGGAGTAGAGAAAATTAAGGCGAGTGGAATTGATATCGCGGTGGCATTTGATTTATCTGGCAGCATGTTGGCAGAGGACTTTCAGCTGAAAGGGGAGAGGGTTAATCGTGCTACGGTTGCAAAGGAAGTGTTGAAGGGGTTTGTTGAGGATCGCCCAGCGGATCGAATTGGCTTAGTAGCGTTTGCTGGTCGGGCTTATATTGCAGCTCCATTGACATTAGATCATGATTTTCTAATGGCAAATCTCAATCGATTGGAAGCTGGGAGTGCATCTATTGAAGATGGCACGGCAATAGGATCTGCAATCAGTGCTGGCCTAAATCGTTTACGTGATTTGGATTCCGAAAGCCGAATAATAATTTTAATGACCGATGGACAAAACAACTCTGGCACTGTCAATCCGTTAACTGCAGCTGAAGCTGCAGAATTACTTGGGGTAAAGGTTTATACTATTGGGGTAGGGACAATAGGTATGGCGCCCATGCCTTACACAGATGTTTTTAATCGCAAAAGATATCGGAATGTTGAAGTCAATATTGATGAGGATACATTAAAAAAAATTGCTGACCTAACTGGTGGTAAATATTTTCGAGCAGACTCTAGCCGTAAATTACGTCAGATATATAACGATATTGATAAGTTGGAGAAAACTGAAATCGAAGTGGAAAGGTATTTTAATTACGATGAATTATTTCATTATTTTATTTTGGCAGGGTTGGCCTTTTTGTTACTTGAGTTGATTCTCGCAAACTCTGTTTGGCTAAAACTTCCTTAGTATATAATCGCAGTTTTTGTAAAATAGAGAATGAAATATACAGTGCAGGCCTACTTGAGAGTATCTTACTCGTGATTTTTATGAGGGAAGCTAGATAACAAAGTCGATATTGGAGATTATAGGAGTGAGATTACACTTTCTGAATAATTTTGAGTTTAATCGATTTCAACTTGTTTGAAAGATTATGAGATTTTTTTTTATGACCTTGCTGTCTTTAATTATATTAATAGATAGCGATGTGTATTCACGGGATTCGAGCGACTTGGATCCACTGATTGAGGTCTTAGGAGTATCTGATGATATGCAGTTTCAGTTGGATATTTTAAAAGGAATTCTATTGGCACTAAAGGGACAACGAGATGTTCAGGAACCGAAGAATTGGTCTGGCCTTGCGAAGCGTTTAATTGAAAGTCCTCGAGATGAGGTTCGGGAATTATCACATATGCTTTCTTTAAAATTTGGGAGCCAGAAGGCTCTGGATAATATGCGCTCTATTTTGATTGATGAGAAAGTTAGTATTGAAAAGCGTAAGCGTGCATTGAATGCACTGGTAGAAGTTAGGGATTCCAAACTTCCCGCAATATTAATTACTTTCCTTGATGATAAATTTTTACAGCAACCATCCCTTAGAGGTCTGGCAGCATATGATAAACCGGAAATTTCTGCTTCTATTATTAGTCATCTTCCGAAGATGAAGCTGCAATCGAGACAAGATGCCCTTTCTACTATGGCTTCAAGATTAACATATGCTACTGCACTAATGACTGCTGTAAATAATGGGAATATTGATGCTAAACTATTACCTGCTGATGTGGTGCGTCAGCTAAGTGCTCATAATGATCCGTTTGTTAATAAGCAGATTGATAAGTTCTGGGGTTTTAGTCGTTCTTCTTCAGCGGAGAAGCTTGATGAAATCGAAAAATATAAGAGTGTTTTAGTGAGTGTAGATAGTGAGCATAGAAGTAATTTGCCAAATGGCAGGAAGGTATTTAATCGAGTATGTGCATCATGTCATAAATTGTTTGGTTTCGGAGGTGATATTGGGCCGGATATAACCGGTTCAGACCGGAAGAATCTGCACTATATATTATCAAACATTGTTGATCCTAATGCGGAAATTCCGAATGACTATCGTACATCTATAATTCGAATGAAAGATAATCGTGTTCTTGTAGGAATAATTCGTGATCGTGATCCAAAATCCATCACAGTTATTACTCCTAATGAAGTGCTTTCTGTAGCCAAGAGTGATGTCATGAAGATAGAGTCACAAAATTATTCAATTATGCCGGAAGGATTAACCCGATTTCTTACAGATCAGGAATTAAGAGATTTAATCTCTTATTTGAAGGCAGAAGGGCAGGTGCCTTTGCCTTAATAGGGAATCTGTATTGTGTCTGATATAAGTTCTCAAAATACTTCTAGTGGTTTTTGGGGTGTAAGGACGCCTTTCGCTCCAAGTCGATGTCCAATTTTTTATGGTTGGATTATAGTTTTTGCGGCAACCATTGGTTCGATTTTTAGCATACCGGGTCAGACTATGGGATTCAGTGTTTTCACTGATGTGCTAATTAAGGAGCTTGGGTTAACTCGAGTGGAATTGAGCTTGGCTTATTGCTTAGGGACAGTGGCTAGTGGCTTAACTTTACCTTGGCTCGGCCGTTTACTTGATCGTTGGGGAGAACGACGAATGGCTGTGGCATCAGTTATTATGACCGGCTTGGTTCTATTCTATTTATCCAAGTGCGGTATTATTAGTCAGGTACTCGGTCAATTGATGCCGACTGGGATTGCAGCGTTTGTTGTTATCTCTCTTGGGTTTTATTTGATTCGTGCAGCGGCCCAGGGTGTTTTGTCGATGACATGCAGAAATGCTATTGGAAAATGGTTTAATTATAGAAGAGGGCTAGCTTTGGCTATTAGCGGAATACTTGTTTCGTTTTGTTATTCGTTTGCTCCACGAGGTTTAGATTGGTTGATTAAATTATATGGGTATGATGGTGCTTGGTTTGTAATGGGGGTATCCACGATAGTGATCATGGCTCCATTAGCGTGGTTATTGTTTCGTGATGCTCCTGAGCAGGATGGTTTGGAGATGGATGGAGGTAAAGTAGTGTTAAAAGAATCATCGAATCCTGATATGCACATCCATCGGGAATTCACTCGTAGAGAGGCTTTGCGGGATTATTCCTTTTGGGTGTTCAACTTGACGTTCTCTTTTTATGGACTGTTTGCAACAGCCTTTACTTTTCATATTTTATCGCTAGCTGCGGAGTACCAGTTTGCAGATGAACGAATCCTATCCCTCTTTGTTCCAATCGCTGCAATGAGTGTGGTGACAAACCTTATCTTTGGTGCGATCAACGCCAGGTTGAGGTTGAAGTGGTTGCTTCTAGTGATGAACCTTGGGTGCCTATCGGCTACATTGGGAATGTTATGTCTAGATAAGCCGGCCGGCGTGCCGGCGTACGTTATCGGCAATGGCATTGCAAGTGGTGGATTCGTGAGTCTGACCGGTATCGTCTTTCCTCGCTTTTATGGACGGTTGCACCTCGGAGCGATCAGTGGAGTAAACATGTCGGCAATGGTGATAGCTAGTGGATTAGGTCCTTTGGCTTTTGGCTTGTGTCACCATATCAGTGGCAGCTACCGCTGGATTTTGATTGCTAGTGTATTCGTTCCAACGTTACTTGCGTTGATGAGTCTTAAGGCGGACAACCCACAACGAAAACTCAATGTTATTTGAACAGAAATAGAGAGAGGAGATGAAGTGGAGCCAGTTGTCAGATTCGAACTGACGACCGTTCGATTACAAATCGAGTGCTCTACCAACTGAGCTAAACTGGCTTTTCCTCGAAAGGAGGCGGGAAAATGCCGATTTCATTAGATTTAATCAAGCGTTTTCTGTTTTTAACTCTTCAAAACCTTATGCAGTGATATGCAGTGATATGCAGTGATATGAGCCGAAAGTGGCCCCTAGATTGGCCCCCGAAAAACTTATTATATTATTAGTATTTAAATCAGAATAGGCCTGATCTTCGAAATATGTAGCTTGAGGAAATAAGTTAATAAATCCACTCTCCTTTTGAGATTTAAATTAAATTATGAAAAAACTAATACTAACACTTGGACTGATT
>JAYZHR010000174.1:0-5975 GCA_036166355.1 Verrucomicrobiota bacterium
CATAAAACAATGCCGTCCATCCTCTATTATTCCCAACATCAACTGCCGCCTCATTAGCTAACAGAAACTTAACCACATTTAATGCCCCTCCATATGCTGCAAAATGCAATGGAGTACCCCCATATTCTGAATCTTTAGAATTTATATCCACACCCTTGCCCAACTCTGCTTGAACAAGTTCAATATTTCCTAATCTTGCTGCATCATGTATTGGCTCAGCATTCATTGCTACAGAAACACATAAAACTCCAAGCATACTATTTAATATTATTTTCATTAATAAAAAAGAGTTAGTAAAAGCTAATTACGGCTTTTAAATATAACAAAAATAACTGCAGCCAACAAACCAACTACAACTGCAACTATTACAATAAAAAGAGAAATTGGCATTACAATTAAAGAAAAATGGTCGGGATGGGGAGATTTGAACTCCCGACCTCTGCACCCCCAGTGCAGCGCGCTAACCAGACTACGCTACATCCCGACCAAGAAACGAAATCGTAGGGATCTGGGAATGCTTTTCAAGAAAACATCTTTACTAAAGGATAATAACATTGGCTGTTTTATTTTTTTTCAGAAACAGGTTGCTTTGCCCTAACAGTTAACCAAATGTGATCAACTTCATTAATTAACCTTTCTCCACCGGCTTTATCCATGCCTATTGAAGCGGTGGAAGTACAAATTATCGATTTACCGGGATCTACAATTTGAATTTTAATTGGAGCATTGGCTGCCTTCACTGTTTCACTAGCCACTAACTTCATTTTAATCACCCCACCTTTTTCAGTAGCGGGAATCTGGGCACTAACCCCATCAGGCAAACCGCGAACTACAATAAACGGCTTGCCTGAAAATCCATTTGAAAATCCAATAGTGACTGCAACATCAGAAGACTCTCCAGCATCAACTATTAATCGATCAAGGGAGTGTGTAGCAGTCAAGCCAGGACGAGGACGATCAATCTCTAGTCGATAGAAATGAGCATCACTTCCAGTCCTTATCAAATCACTAACGGCAATTATATAACGACCATCAGCTGGGACTTTCCAATTCAATTGAGCATCTTGCTTCACACCAGAATCGTCATCTCTCACTAATTGCTTACCATTTTGATCTTCAATTTTTAATACAGGGTCAAGTGATGAATTAAACTCTGAAGCTCTCAATTTTATTAAAAGATTATCATCCTTTTTAGCATAAATAACAAAGCGATCTTCATCATCATCATGATCGATTCTACCATGAATCGCAGATGGCCAACCGTACTCAAGAGCAGCATCAAAGTTATTGTTTGGCTCAGTTTCACGATGCCCAGACAACTCACCCACCAAAACCGGCACTGGAGCAGAGAGCCCTTTACCCCCAAGCCAAGAAAGAACAGACTGGTCATTTACATTTACCACCGATGCGCGTGCCACCCCGCCCTCTCCCCACCCCCAACCTGGTAAATGGACAGGAGTTCTATCACCCCGCTTTACGCCAAGCGGATAAGTGTTTCTTGCAAAGGCACCGGTGCTAATTGTCATACGATAAACCGTATGAGCACTGCCATGGAATCTTGCAGTAGCATTAAACGGGAAAATCAATCCTGCTAGTGTTACCGTATAATCCCCGGTTTCTTTCGCCTGATAAGCCAGTAATGGATCTATGTTTTGAGTATCAGGCGCAAAAGCGAGTTTAACACCATTTTCATCATGCAAATGAATAAATGAATCAACTGGCGAATTTATTGAGTATGAAAAACATTGAGCAACAATCCAATCCCCACGATTAACTCGAAATGTGTAAGCATCAACATCTCCATTTTTATTTAACCGACCATTAACAACAATTGGCGTACTCTCAAGGAGCTGCGAAGCATTCAATTTGTCATTTGGCTCTTTCTCTGCAATTTCATCTGCTAACCCAACAAAAAAAATACAAGGCTTGGAAGCTCCATAATCATTATATAGCCGGACTAAATGAGGGCCCACGGGCGTTTCTTCAGCCACTTGAACCTTGTACATCCCTTTCTTATCCTTAATTGCTTCAAATTTAATCCCAGAATGATCTGCCCAAGCAGCACTCGGCCAAATTTCTGGAGCATCAGAAACCGTCAACTCTATCTCTGATCCTTGACGAGCACCGGAAGGAAAAATACTCGTTATGCTTGGTGGCTTCGCAAATGCAAATGAAGCAGATACAAAAAAAATGGTTATAACTTTAAATAGAAATTCAAACCTAAACAACATCACCCAAATAACTCCTTGATTGGTTCACCTCCATTAACAATTGGCAATGGACGCCCAGTATTGGTGTGTAAAATCATCTTTGGATTAATTCCCATTTTCGCATAAACCGAACAAGCAAAGTCTTCAGGAGAATAAATGTTATCCGAGGCATAATAACCCTTCACATCAGTCTCTCCAACAATCTGCCCCCCCGGGACACCAGCTCCTGCAACTAAAACAGACATCGCATGAGGCCAATGGTCACGCCCAGCATCCTTATTTATTTTGGGGGTTCGGCCAAACTCACCAAGAAGCAGTACCAAAGTATTCCCTAACTGACCACGCTGATCTAGATCATTAATTAAAGCCGACATGCCCAGATCAACCGTATCTATCTTTTTCTTAAAGCCATCCTGAAATATTTTTGTATGATGGTCCCATCCCCCATTATAAACAGTTACAAAAGAAACCCCCACTTCCGTCAATCTGCGAGCAAGCAATAGGCGCTGCCCAAAGTCATTCCGACCATATCTCTCCCGCACAGACTTAGGTTCCTGACTTATATTAAATGCAGCCTGAGCATCTTTGGATGAAATTAAATCAACTCCCTGCTGATAAAAACTATCAAAATCTACTGCAGGATCCTTTGCTGCTGAATCGGCTATACGCAGCATTCGGTCGAGTGAAGAACGAAGCCTGAGACGATTACTTGCACGACCTTCGCTAATACTTTTCGGCAGAACAACATCGCGAACCCGATAACCTTCTTGATTAGGATCACCGTCAATGACAAATGGCGCATGCTGGGCACCAAGAAAATGAGGGCCAGCCGAGCGAGACTTTCTTGGCAATGTTGCATACGCTGGCAAGCCGGATTTAAGCCCCCTGATATGCGAAACCATAGAGCCGAAAGAAGGATGAAAAGACACAGATGAACCGCACTTAACAGGCACCGGTGTCGGAGCTCCAGTCATCATATAATGGTTGCCTCCACCATGATTCGGATCCTTGTGGCAAATCGATCTAACAATCGACATTTTATCGAGAGAACGAGCTAATCTAGGAACAGTCTCACAAAAATGCACGCCAGCAACATTGGTGGGAATTGTACTAAACTCACCCCTCACATCAGACGGAGCATCAGGCTTGGGGTCAAATGTCTCAAAATGTGTCGGTCCTCCATCAAGCCATACAAGAATACAGTTAATATTGTCAGGACTAATCTTACCTGCAGCCTTGGCAGCATCTGCCCTCAAACTTAACAGGTCGCCCATTCCTAAACCAAGCACACCACCAACGCCAACCTGTATAAAGTCTCGACGAGTAACGCCTGCACAATTTCGATTTAGAGAATTCATAAATATTTAATGATTAAAAATAAACTCACCCGTATTAATCAATGCCCACATCAAATCCTCAATTCCATCCTGACGACTGATTTCTTGAGAATTAAAAATTTCTACAGCTATTGCTTTTTCATCTAAAGTTGGAAATCGACTATACACCAAAAGGTAAACTTCATCAACAATCTCGCTAGGCGAACGAGAAGACTTAGCTAAAGAAGATATACGCCCATTTTTGTCAGCTAATTGTAATTGAATGTTGTTTGAATTCATAAGATGCAAAGCCTGAACTATGCTTGGTCGATCATCACGCTCACACGGACAATTTTCACTGGCGTTAGGCAAACCAAAAGACTCAAGCAAAGGCGAGTCCATCTTTGTTGTCCAAAGCTCTACCTTTCGAGCATCTAATCTTAGATTCGAATACGAACGAGTAACCCCTGTTATTTTTTCAATAATATCCTCTAAATTCTCAGCACTGAGACGCCTTCGATAAAACCTCGAAAAATTCCTAACGTCATGCAAATTAAACTCATTAGGGATAGAACTAAGCTGATACAATCGAGATCCCATGATTTGCCGCATGAGATGCTTCAGATCAAATCCATTATGACTAAAATCATCTGCTAAAGCATCTAGCATATCCTTATTAACTGGCGGATTGGACGCTCGAAAATCATCGACTGGATGAACAATTCCTCGTCCAAAAAAATGCCCCCAAATTCTATTTACCATAGCCTTGGAAAAATAAGGATTATCAGCATTTAGCATCCAATCAGCCAAAGCCGAACGCGGATCCTTTCCTGATTGAATAGCAATCTCCTCAGATCCTATCGGGGCAGGCTTCATGATTTGATTTGTAACCGGATGCCTAACTACACCACCCGGAGAATGATAAAAATACTCAGTGCCAGCGGAAATTGGAGGAGATATACCAGTACCTTTCCTTTTCACTTCAGCAAAAAATGCGGCGAAACTATAAAAGTCATCCTGACTCCACTTTTCATTCGGGTGATGATGACACCTTGCACATTCAAGCCGAACTCCAAGAAACACCTGACTAAACAGTGTTGTAAGAGTTGCCGGTTCTCGACGAGTGCGATAAATTACTGCTGGCCCTACCTTGTGAGTACTCCCCTTGGCAGTCAATATTTCACGCACCATTTGATCATATGGCTTGTTCTTGGCAAAACTTCGTCGAATCCAATCATCAATAGTGTAGGCACTCTTTAGCCCAACACGAGCTATATTGGGCCGAAACAAATCTCCCCACCGATTCGCCCATGTGTCAGAATAACGGGAATCATCGAGTAAGTTATTTATTAATTTTTTTCGCTTATCTTGTTTCTGATTTGAAAGAAATAAACGAACATCGGAAGGTTCTGGCAACACACCAAGAACATCTATATAGGCACGACGAATAAACTCTGAATCTGAACAAAGCTGACTAGGCAAAAGCCCTAATTTCTCAAACCTAATAAACGCCTTATCATCTATGAAATTATTTCTTGGCAACTCTGCATAAACATCACTGCTAAACTTGCTGTCTGCCGGGACAATTACGTGCGCTAACGCGACCTTTCCTTGATAACGCACAACAACAATCCCTTCTCCATTAAGACTACCAACTTGCAAAAGGCCATCGCTATTAACTTCAACTAATTCCTTTTGGTTAGAATCATATTCAGACAGGTGAGTTATATCACGACTACTGCCATCAATAAAATTTGCAGTGACTACAAGTTGATGACTAGTTGACTTTAGATATCGTCGTTCCGAGGGAAATACTTCAATTCCAGAAAGAACTGGCTCATTGGAACGCTTATACAGCATCCCCTCCTCTATCCAATTATGTAGAATCCTGTAAAAAGGAGAGCCCTCCTCAAGACGCTTCCCACCTTCATGCTCGACTTTGAGTAAAGGTTTTTTAAGCAATAAACTTTCGGAAGGTAATGCCGGAAAGACTCTTCGACCTCTCTGATCCTTTACAACTTCCCTATAGTCAGACTCGGGATCATGTGAAAAAACCGATAAAGAAAAACCGTTTTGCCCTTGCGGTTTAGCATGACAACTTCCCCCTGCGCAACCTGCCTTGGCTAAAACTGGCAATACATCCCCAACAAAACTCAACTTAGTTTCAACTGAAGGAGCCATCACTGCCACATCCACATTGCGCACACTCGACTCGACTTCAACTCTAACCTTCGCCAATCCTTCGCCAACCCCAAAAAGAACACCATCTACAACTTGGACGACTGCAGGATTACTCGTATATATGGAAGCTGAACGAGACAAATCCTCTATAAAACCACTATCTGAATTCCGGGTGATTAACAGCCTTTGTTGATAACCTTGAACTAACTGTAAATCAGCAGGAAAAATATCAATCCTTGGTTTTTTCGATACTTCAGCTGTTTCACCA
>JAYZHR010000175.1:0-3958 GCA_036166355.1 Verrucomicrobiota bacterium
AGGGAAAACGAGCGCTTCTTGTAGATGATTTAACCGAAACAGCCGGAACACTGGTAAATGCAGCAGCAATACTCAAAGAGAAAGGAGCTGAAAGTGTCAGAGCATGTGTTTCTCATGCTATTCTCAACGATTTAGGCATCGATCGTCTAAAAAATTCTTGTATTGACGAACTGATAACAACTGATACTGTCCCCCGCCCCGAAATTGAGGGGCTTAACGTGCGAACCCTTTCTGTAGCCAATTTACTAGGCGAAGCGATACAGCGGATTCATAATAATTCCTCAGTGAACTCACTGTTTCGATTCAAAGGAGCACGTACCACCTGAGGCTAATCGGGAAGACCTACTAGCCTTTCGTTTTGTATAAATTAACATGAAAGCAATCTCTTTGGCCGCCAACGAGCGAGAGTTGACTAAATCAACCGGAAGTAAAAAAGTCCGTAATTCTGGGCGTTTACCTGGTGTTTTATATGGCAACGGCGATCCGAAAAAAATCGAACTTGAGTCAATTCAGTTCGAAAAAGCTATCAAGTCGACTGAAGCAAAGAATTTTCTTGTAGAATTGGACATGGATGGCAGCAAAAACATGGCTCTGGTTCAGGATTTACAAAAGCACCCGATCTCTGGTCTGTGCATACATGTAGATTTTAGACGATTAAACGAGGACAGCATCATAACTGCTAAGGTTCCAGTTCACACTTCAGGCACACCTGCCGGTGTGAAAGTGGGTGGAATTTTGCAAACTATTCTTCACAATGCTTCCCTTAATGGTAACGCGCTAGCCATTCCAGAAAGCATCACAATTGATACAAGTCATTTGCAAGTTGGGGAAGCTATTCTTTTAGGAGAAATAAAACTGCCGGAAGGAGTTACAGCCGTAGGTAATTTAAAATCTCGAGTAGTCGCTGTAGCCGCCTCTCGTATTACTGCTAAAGCAGAAGGAACCGATGACACAGGGGATAGTGCAGCAGACACTGATACTAACGCTGATACCACTGAAGAAAATGAAGCTGAAGCATCCACTTCAACAACTGAAGAAAAGAAGGAAGATTGATTTTGACAGAAAACGAACCTCCTAAGGGTGTTCGTTTTGTTCTTTGAGATGACCCATCATGGAAGACTCTTCCCTTATTGTGGGGTTAGGCAATCCTGGCAAGGAATATGCCGATACTCGACATAATATAGGGTTCATGATACTTGAGCGCTTGGCTAAATATTTAAATTTCAGCTGGCAGTTGAATAAAAAATTCACAGCGGAATTAGCCAAAGGTAATATTGATGGCAGAAACATCCTGCTCACTAAGCCTCAATGTTACATGAATCTGAGTGGAAAAACTGTATTCCTTTTGGCTGGATATTATAAAATCCATACAAAGCAAATTATGGTAGTAATGGATGATCTGGATTTACCATTGGGCACTCTGCGCATGAGGCCTAACGGAGGAAATGGAGGTCATCGTGGAATTGAGTCGATAAGTGATTGTTTAGGAACTAGTGATTTTCCTCGCCTAAGAATTGGCATTGGAAGACCTAATCTTAAACATGACATTTCAGATTTTGTGCTAGGCAAATTTGACGAAAAAGAGATGGGGCAGCTAGAAAATGTGCTTGAAACAGCCAGCAATCAACTCAATTGTTGGATCAACGAGGGGCTGCAGACAGCTATGAATAATTACAACGGGGATTTAACCCCAAATAATGAAGAAAAAAAAGATGACGAAATACGAAGGAACAATAATTCTTAGGGAAACAGGTCGCGAGAACACAGTTGAGGAATTACAAAACCTAATTACAGGTGAAATAGACTCAAGCGGCGGGAAGGCTGGAGAGTTTAATGTAGATGGCCTTAAGGAGTTTTCCCGAGTGGCTAATAGGAAAAATCCAAATGGTTATTATATTGAAGTAGGCTTCGAGAGCGACCCAGCTAAAACCGGAGAGCTGAAGAAACGCCTACTCAAAATTAAGGATATATTTAGAGTCTTCATTACTAAACAGGATTAAAGACAGTTGATTTCAAGCTGATTAATCCATTAGAATATCGATATGGCCAGTTTCAATAAAGTTATACTTATGGGAAACCTTACCAGGGACCCAGAGTTACGTTATACCCCTAAAGGAACTGCTGTTGCCAAATTGGGACTCGCCGTAAACCGCACCTGGCGAGATGCTGAAGGTCAGCAGCAAGATGAAACTACATTCGTGGATGTTGATGCTTTTGGTAAACAAGCAGAGACTTTGGGTCAATATATGCAAAAAGGCAGGCCCGTACTTGTCGAAGGTCGACTTAAACTGGATCAGTGGGAAGACAAAAACACTGGCCAAAAACGCAGTAAACTCGGTGTAATTCTTGAAAGATTTTCTTTTGTAGGCGGAGGAAACCAAGCTGGTGGCAACACAAGCTCACCTCAGTCTTCAGCTCCATCACCAACTTCCGATGTGCCGCCATTTGAGGACGGTCCATCTGACGACGAAGTTCCATTTTGAATAAACAAATTTAAAAATTATTAATAAGAATTAAACATGGCAAAGACCAACGTAATTTTAATAAAGAATGTAGAAGGATTAGGCGCTGAATCTGATCAAGTCAACGTAGCTACCGGCTTCGCCCGAAACTATCTATTGCCTCAAGGCCTAGCAATTCCTCTAACTGAAGGCAACGAGCGTCGTTTGAATGCACTTCGCAAACAAAGACAGGAACGAGAATTACAGGAGGCCAAGGATGCCAAAGAGCTTGCAGCAGGTTTTAAACATTTAATGCTTATCATAAAGGCAAAAACAGGAGAAAATGGAAAGATGTACGGTTCAGTTACTCCTGCAAACATTGTTCAACAACTTAAAGAACAATTTGAAGTTAATCTCGAACGTAAAAAACTACATATTGAGGAACCTATTCGCACCATTGGTGATCATAACGTTGAAGTCCGCCTCCATTCTGACGTAAAAACAACCCTCAAAGTTAGAGTAGAAAGCAGCAATCCCCTTCCAGAAAGTTCAACTGAGCAGGAAGTAGAGGAAGAAAAAAACTAAGCTTAAGATTATTTACTATAAAAAGCAGGTCTCAAATGAGTCCTGCTTTTTTAGTTAGAAACAAAAAATTAAGCATGCTTTTCAACAAGCTGTCGAAATTCTCTAAATAGGTTACTAGAATCGTGAGGGCCCGGCGATGCCTCAGGATGATACTGAACACAAAATACCGGTTTGTTTTTGTGCCGCAATCCCTCCACAGTTTGGTCATTAAGATTTATTCGATTCACAACAACTTCACTTGGCAATGAATCAGCGTCCACTGTAAACCCATGATTTTGTGAAGTGATTTCTACTCGACCAGAATCGATATCCTTCACTGGTTGATTAGCCCCACGATGCCCAAACTTCAGTTTACTAGTCGCCCCCCCAAAAGCCAAACTAAGTATTTGATGCCCTAGACAAATACCAAAAATAGGTATTCCTTTTTTTAATAATTCAGCAACCGCCTGTGCAGCATATGTAACTGCAGAAGGATCTCCTGGACCATTCGATAAAAAGATACCAAGAGGCTTGTGACTTAATGCCTCTGTAGAAGATGTATCAGCAGGCAAAACAGTCACCTTAAATCCTTGCTGCCTCAACATTCTAAGGATGTTAAATTTAATTCCAAAATCGTAGGCAACTATTGGAATATCAGCCTTAGGCAAAATATCTCTCTGCACACGCCCATCCAATTCATTGGGCCCATGAGGCAATCGAAACGCCGAACTGATTCTATCTTCTTTATCCCATTCAAAAGTAGATTTGTGAGTTACCTCCTTCACATAGTCTACTCCAATCAAACCCGGCCAGGTCTTCGCTTTGTTTAGTGCCTCATCAGTTGAAACAGATGAATCAGTCGTCAAATAACCGTTCATAGCACCTCTAACACGCAACTTTTTTGTCAAAGCACGAGTATCTACACCCTGTATTCCTGGAATACCATTTTCAAC
>JAYZHR010000176.1:0-2634 GCA_036166355.1 Verrucomicrobiota bacterium
CAGCGCCAAATAATCGTCTTTAGCCAATGCTTCCGGCATAAGGGAATTCTTGGCTAAGCTGCCAACAGTTTGAAGCCAAAATCCAAACAAGCCCTCATCATCCAAATTCCTTCCAAATTAGATAAAATTTTGTAAAATGAGCGTCACAATCATGAAACAATTTGGTAAAGAACGCTTACGCTTGGCTGGAATGATTATCTCCGGACTATTTATTGTCTCTTCAGCAACACCAGCTTTTGCCCAAGCTAAATCAATAAAATGGGAAAAATCGATTGCAGCATTTGAAGCTGCTGACAAAAAGAAAATGCCTAAAGAAGACGGCGTACTATTTATTGGCAGCTCAAGTATTCGCGGCTGGAAAACAATTGAACAGGATTTCCCAAACCATACAGTTATCAACAGAGGCTTTGGCGGCTCTGAGATTGCAGACTCAATTCACTTTGCGAATCGAATTATACACCCTTACAAGCCAAAACATATTTTGCTCTACGCTGGCGACAACGATATTGCACGTGGAAAATCAGCCGAAATCGTTCTGGCAGATTTCAAAAAATTTGCGAGGATAATTCATGAGAAAACTCCCCAGGCACGGATTTCATTTATTGCCATAAAGCCCAGTTTAAGTAGATGGAAATTGGCTAAAAAAATGGAAAAAGCAAATAGCTTAATACGGACATTTTGCAGCACAGATGCTCACCTTAGTTTTATCGATATTTGGAAACCTATGCTTGGAAGTGATGGCAAACCTAAGCCAGAACTCTTCATTCGAGACGGATTGCATCTAAATAATAAAGGATATGCTCTTTGGACAAAAATTGTCGCGCCTCATTTGACGAATGACTAGCTCTCATTTGGCATAATTGAAGTAAGATGATACAATAATATTCCTATGACGGACGATGGTTTAACCTCAACGATCACGGTTTCATCCACAACAAACACACCCCTTCACGACGAACAGAACACTCGTGATACTCGCGAACTGCCAATTGATAAAGTTGGAGTAAGAGGCCTAAGATTTCCAATTCAAGTCCGTGATCGTGCCCACTCTGTACAAAACACTGTCGCCACTATTGGAATGTTTGTTGATTTACCAATGGAGTTTAAAGGGACTCACATGAGCAGATTTGTCGAGGTGTTAAACTCACACGGACAAATGATCCACGTTGAAAATATCGCCGAACTACTCGGCAGCATGCAGCAAAAACTAAATGCTAATACTTCACATTTGGAAATTGATTTTCCTTATTTCATAACAAAAAAAGCCCCAATAACTAAACGTGAAGGCTTAATAGATTACAACGTTCGCTTTGAGGCAAATGCCACAGGCAAAGAAATTGATTTTGTAATGACTCTCCGAGTCCCAGTTGCAACGCTTTGCCCCTGTTCAAAAGCCATTAGTGATTATGGAGCCCACAACCAACGAGGCGAAGTAACTGTTGCAATTCGCTCTCTAGAAACTGTCTGGATTGAAGATCTGATAACTCTCGTTGAAGAATCGGCTAGTTGTGAATTATATTCACTATTAAAGCGGCCTGACGAAAAGGCAGTTACTGAAAGAGCTTATGAAAATCCAGTTTTTGTCGAAGATTTAGTCCGCAATATCGTACTTCGGCTCAAGTCCCGTCAGCAAATTACCTGGTATCGAGTAGAAGCTGAAAATTTCGAAAGTATCCACAATCACAACGCATACGCTTGTATCGAAAAAAACTAAATCCGCATGAACTCCATTATGCGACTCATCATAGCCATTGCCATAGGCCTCACAATCAATTACCCCCACGAGGGGTGCGGACAAACTAACGTGCAATTGGAGGCCTTAAAAAGGCTAAAGAATCTGGATATTGAATCAAACCCGGCACTAAAAAAAGTTGTCCTAAATATTCTTGAATCTGCAAAGGGAAAGCCTGCATTTATCGAGATTGTACGTGACTTTAAGCTCAAAGGCCATGAAGACGAATTAATCCGATTCGCCCAAACTTATCCGAACAAATCCTTGGGAGTTGAAGCCATGCGATTGGCAATCACAGAAAAAGGACTCAACCTGATCACAACTAATATCAATAACTATAAACCAAAAATCTTAGAAGCCACTACTTTAGCATTAGCTAATACACTATCTCCAAAAGCTGAACCTATATTATTAAAAATTTTGAAGGATAATAAAAAAGCTTTTTCAACGCGAAAGATTGCAGTCAACGGCTTAGCCAATACCAAGTCTGGATCGATAACACTCATAAAGACTGCAGAAAATAAACAATTAAATAATGATCTTAATTACACTGTGGGAAATGTGTTACGAAGTTCCCGATGGAAGACTATCAGCGAAAAGGCTGCTAAACTTTTTCCAGCTCCAAAGGGACTTGGTGAAGAGCTGCCATCGCTGGCTAAATTAATCCAAATGAAAGGCGATATTGTTAATGGTAAAAAAATATTTTTCCGGCCTACAAGTGCTTGTGCTACTTGCCACCAAATTAACGATCAGGGAATAGACTTCGGCCCTAAGCTCTCGGGTATTGGTACTAAACTAGGAAAAGAAGCATTATATCTGTCTATTATCGAACCGGATGCCGGAATATCATTCGGTTACGAAGCATGGTTGATGAAATTAAAGAACGGATCAGAAGCTCTTGG
>JAYZHR010000177.1:0-2599 GCA_036166355.1 Verrucomicrobiota bacterium
CCAACGATTCCCATCTGATCCATGGTTGTTCCAGTGTAGGATCTAAATCCTGGGATTCCGTAATGAATCCATACCGCACCAATTGCTGACAAAGGAATCGTGAGCACAATAGATAGTGGCATTAATATGCTTTCGAACAGAAAGGCAATGAGCATATAAATAAAAACAATTGAAAGTCCAAGGGCTATAAGACTGGTGTCCACCTCATCATCATCAAAAGTCAGTTTGATTTCTCGGAAAGAAACACCCTCAGGTAGGTCAATGTTTTTTTGAGCCTCATAGATGGCTCGGCGGGCTGTTTTTTCCTCGCCGGTCTTAAGTTTCATTCCAAGGTGGGTTTCAACTTTTTTATTTTCTCGACGAATGTATGTTTCGCTCTTGAGCATGGCTGGTGTGGTGATCGATCCTATCGAGCTATAACGTCCGTCGTCAGTTCGAACGAGGAAGTTGTTCAAATCTTCAATTTCGGCGCGATCTTCTTCACTAAATCGCATGCGTACAGGGATTTGTCTTCCTTTTCCATTAAATCTTGGCAGTGAACTTCCACGAATGGCGCTGCTGACCACTCCGGCAATCGAGTCAGGATTGATTCCGATAGAACTGGTGAGATCCCGGTCTACGATCAGGGCCATCTCATTTGGGGCGTCATCGGAATCACTGTCCATCAATGAAATTACACCCGGCAGTGCTTCGAAGGTTGGTTTAAGGTTTTCCACAACGGATTCAAGCAATAGAGGATCATCACCAACCAACCGAATGTAATGCTCTGACCTTTTGTCGTTTCGAACATAATCTCGCTCTTGGCCGCTGTAAGAGACTCGCAGACCGGGTATTTCAGGCAATATGTTGTAGATTTGTTCTGCAACTTCCTCCCGTGGAATTAGGCTGCTTCTTGTTTCTGCAAAATTTCCCTCAAATGAGCCGGAGTGCTTTGAGTAGCGAATTGAGTAACTGCTGATTCCATATTCATCTTTTTTAGATTCAACTATATTTTCAATTTCATGGAAATAGCTGTCTCGTTCTTGGAGGGTGAATTGGTCAGGAAACCGAAAACGCATGTGAAACTCTTCCATCTTTTCATCTCTTCTGCTTGAGAAGTCTACTTCCTTGAAAGCATAAAAATAAGTGGCTGACAAAAGAACGATCAAAATAAAGGCCAAATCAATCCGACGCCTTAAAAAGTAGCCAAGCGTTTTGTTGTACCAAATGTTAAACCTGTTAAAAGTCACTTGATAAAAATTTAATAGAGCGGTCTTGATAGAATGGTCGGGTTTGTTGTCTTTTTGATCGGGCTTGCGTGGAAGGGTGATATAAACACTTATAGGAATGAATATAATTGCTGTGACAAGCGAAGCCAGCAATGCCGAAACAACAGGTAACGCCAGACGATAAAGCATGAAGCGCATCTCACCATCAATCAGTATAGAAGGAAGAAAAACTATTATGGTGGTCAGAGTGGCTGTTATTATAGCAAGACTTATTTCGCCGACTCCTTTAATGCAGGCATCTTTCCTAGACATTCCATTTTGGTGATGACGATATATATTTTCAGCTACTACAACTGAGTTGTCCACAAGCAGGCCAACGCAGATCACTAAGCCTAGAATGGTTGTTGTGTTCAGGCTTTCACCTGCAAAAAACATCATCATCATTGAAATTAGCAAACACAGGGGGATGGCAAGAGCGATAATCGCGGTCATGCGAAATTGCCGGAGGAAAAAGAAGAGAACCAACGCGGCGAGTATTGCGCCTATCATCCCGTTGTTGCGTAGTGTCTTGATTCGGTCTTTAATAATATTACCGTAGTTGCGATAGAGCTTGATCTGGTATCCCTTTAAAGCTGGTTTTTTGTGCATCATTTCAACCGTTGCGGCAACCTTGTCGCTTACATCCACGGTGTTGGCCTCGCTCTCCTTTCTGATTGAAACGGTTGCTGATTTTTTGCCATTCCATCTTTCAGTGTGATGGTGCGGATCCTCAACCTCGTATTTTAAAGTGGCAATATCATTGAGTTTAACAGTGTCATTTATTGGGATGTTGCGGAGTTCATCGATTGTTTGAAATGAGCTTGATGATTTAAGGAGATATTTTTTGCCCCCATCCTCGACGCTCCCGCTGGACATTGTAAAATTATCCCCTCTCAATTTGCGGGAAAGCCGATGAATGCTCAGCCCGTAAGCTTCAACTCGATCTTTGTCGACTTCAATTTGGATTTCCTTCTGGCGTAAGCCGATATCCACATCGGCTACTCCATCAATTCGTTGAAGTGGTTTTATGATATGCTTTTCAATAACGGAGTAGTGGTCGCCATCGTCATCATAGCCGATTACCATTCTGCCTACTGTGGTGCTGGTGCCTCCTCCGCGTTTACTGATTCTATAAGGATCTGTTCCTTCCGGAAATCTTAAGGAGGCTCGCTCCATTCGATCGCGAACTTCTCTGTATGCCACATCCATATCGGTACCCCTCTTAAATCTTAAACTGACTCTTGCAGAGGTTTGTGAGCAGGTCGTATGCATCTCGTCGATACCTCTAACAGTGCTTAGTTCTTCCTCCATTGGCAGGCCAAGTTTTTCCATTGACTCCTGTGCAACGCCCG
>JAYZHR010000178.1:0-3621 GCA_036166355.1 Verrucomicrobiota bacterium
CTTCCTCTTAGTTCTTCTACCCTTGAAGTTGATTTGGCGCCGAGGGTTACTCCGTGATAAATCTTCACCCTGTTTCCAATTATAGTAGTTTCACCTACTACAGTGCCTGTGCCATGATCTATGAAAAAGTGAGAGCCTATCTTGGCTCCAGGATGCAGGTCAATTCCGGTGCGGCTGTGAGCCCATTCACTCATGATTCGGGGAATGAGTGTAACTTCTCGTTTATAAAGTTCATGAGCCATTCGTTGCACAGCGATGGTTTCGATAAATGGATATGCAACTACAACTTCTTCATGGCTTATAGCGGCAGGATCGCCAGCGTAGGCAGCTTCTACATCTGTTTTAAGAAGCTCTCTGATTTTGGGTAATGTTCCCAGGAATTCTGAAGTGATTTGTCTAGCTAATAGTCTTGGTCGGCTGGCGGTTGTATTTCTAGGAGGGTTATACTCGATGCTTTTTGCGACTTCGTCTTCCAGTCTACCGCTCACGCTGTCCATCAACATTGATATTTCAACTTTTAATTCTGCTGTTTGAATGGGTTTCTCATCGAAGAAACCAGGCAGTAAAAGGCGAAGTAGATCTGTTGTGATTGATGCAATAGCAAATTTCGATGGCAAGTTGCCTCCATCCAAATGATTGATTCCTCCCACCTTTGCATAGGAGGTAATTAAGTCATTAGTTAATTCTGTGATGCTTTTGCCCACCCGGGAAGTATCGTTATTTTGGCCAAAATGGCAAGTTGTCGAATAATGTTAAGGCGTAACCCAGCTCATATTCCAATCATAGCCATTCCAATTAAATTGCGCGCGAAGATGTTTTTCTGGAGATATCTGTAGCCAATCAATACATGTGATATTACAATCAATTATGGCAAAGTTTGATATTGCGGAAGACATCTCAGTTGTATTTGTTTGATTAACTTTTTTGGGGTTAATTTTTGTTCCAGGTGCTAACGGGGTGGAATAGTTGTAGAGATTTGTTTTGGTTATTGTATCGAATGCAAGTTTTGTTTCTCTGTTGTTATAATGTAATATTGCTCTGCCGTTAGCCCTGACTTGTTCTTTTGTTTTATGGTTATAAAAGGCCCAAGCCACTCGGGGATCTTGTCTGAAATTGGAAATCTTTGTCGAACGAATATCGGTATAGGCGGTGAGTGTTCTTGTTTGTGCGATAGCAGACCGGAGAACCATTGTTCGAACAGATGGCCCATTAATGCTTTGCATTCCAAGTGAGGCTAGTCTCCATGGGTGTGTTAAGTCTTCAGTGGATTTAGCTAAACCCTCCCAAATCTTTCTAAAAATAATATTAAGTTCTGGATTAATCATCTTCCGGGGCAAGTGAAAAGTGAAAAGACGATATTCAAAAGTAAAAAGTATAGGTTAGTGAGCTTGGTTTTGTATCTATAATTAATTAAGTTTCTGGCTGTTGATGGCTAAGGCAAGTCGAGAATTTGTATATGGGTTAAACCCTGCATTTGAGGTTTTGCGTGCAGGAAAAAGAAAAGTGTTTGCAGCTTATGCTAATGAGGGAATGCAAAAAAATCCTCGGATTAAAAAATTAACCCGTTTGTTGGATTCTGAAAATGTTGAATTGGAATGGACTGATAAAGGTCGCTTGATGCAGCTATCCGGTAGCCGCGAGCATCAGGGTGTGGTCTTAAAAACATCTCTATATCCTTATGTCGAATTTGATGAGCTATTGGATGCACCAAGGTTGCTTTTACTTGATAACTTGGAAGACCCCCACAATGTAGGTGCTATCTTAAGGAGTGCGGAGGTTTTTGGTTTTACCTCGGTATGCCTCCCTAAGAAGGGAGTGCCAGAAATTTATCCCTCTGTGGTGAAAGTGAGTACAGGGGCGACAGAATTCATGAAGATTTGTCGAAGTCATTCGGCCAATAATTATGCGTCAAGGGCAGCTGAAGAGGGATATCGTATAGTGGCTTTAGACATGGCAGGGAAAATGAATTTACGAGATGTAGCGATAGCGAATTATGAAAAAATAGTGCTTGTTATTGGAGGGGAAGATCGGTCTGTGGGCCAGTATATATTAAACATGGCAGATGATATAGTTGGCATCAGGCAGCAGGGGCGGGTTAATTCACTAAATGCTTCCGGTGCTGCTGGTATTGCGATGTTCGAACTTGGCCAAGTCAAATAGGTCATTATAATGAGGCCGTGGTTCATACAGGAATTGGTTACGATGTTCACCGTTTAGTTGAAGGACGTTCTTTGTGGCTTGGAGGTGTGGAGATTGAGTACTCCAAGGGTTTAGAAGGGCATTCAGATGCAGATGTTCTGATGCATTCGATTTGTGATGCTGTCCTTGGTGCGATTGGTGAAAGCGATATTGGTAGTTACTTTCCGCCTAGCGATCCGAAATGGGAAAATGCTCCAAGTAGGATTTTTTTAGAAAAGGCTGCAGAGTTAGTGGGAAACGTCGGTGGCTCAATAGTAAATATTGACGCTACGCTTATTGCTGAATCTCCCAAGATTCTTCCATATGTTCCGGCCATGAAAATTGCTGTTGCGCAGGCGCTATATATTTCCCCTGACCAAATTGGAATAAAGGCTACGACTAATGAGATGCTTGGTTTTATTGGTCGAGAAGAGGGGATGGCTGCGATGGCTGTTGCTGGTGTAAATCTACCCGATTGATTTATGGGCTCGAAGGGAGAAATTAGTTGGAAACGTCGAGGTGACTATGGTGAGCGTATGGAATATTACGCAAGGAATGAGCGTGGTTCTTGGAAGTTTTTTCAACGTGAGCGACGTTTTGAAAAGTGGGAGGTTTATTCTGAGCCGGCACTTGAAGATTGGTTGGAACTGCTTGATGGGGTTCGCCGTAGGATTCCTCGTCGTAAAATGGAGCCCGCTGATGAACAGAGATTAATGCAAAAAATAAAGGAAAAGTTTCCTGATATAAAAGATCAGGTGTAGTCCTTGTTTGTATTATTTTAGGGCATAGTTTTAAGAGTTGAAACCAATCTGATATAGAGCTCTTAATTTAAATTACCGTGGATCTTAGTTGAAAGGCATTTGACTGTGACTTGGTCGAGTGCTGTTTTCCCTTTAGAATTATTGAAGTGTCAGACGCAAAATTGAATCCAGTTGATCAATCTATAGCCTCTATAGGAGGTGTTGGGAGTGAGCGGTTGGCGCGCTTGGGTAAGTTAGGGATTCGTACTGTCAGTGATCTTATTTGGTATTCACCAAAACGTTATGAAGATCGCAATCAACCGCACAAGATTAAGGACTTGGTGAGAGGAGAAGTTGGTACTGTTTCCGGTATCATTTCGGCATCAGGTGTAAAGCGCATGAGGGGAGGGCGGAGTGTGTTTGAATTTATTATTGATGACGGGACAGGGCGTTTAAATTGTCGATGGTGGAATATGCCTTATATGAATCGTTATTTTAAAATCGGTGATGCTGTTCACGTGCATGGCAAAATATCCACTCAAAAGCCTCTAACAATGGACCATCCCGAAGCGGAAGTAGAGGAGGAAGGGGAAGAGTTTATTCATTTGAAAAGGATAGTGCCGGTGTATCGCTTAACTGAGGGAATTAAACAGCGCTGGCTGCGGTCACTCATTTGGCGTTCATTAGATATGTTTGCAAAAAA
>JAYZHR010000179.1:0-4904 GCA_036166355.1 Verrucomicrobiota bacterium
ATGATTTAGCCCTTTTAAATCCGGGCCTAGCTCATAGCCTTCTTTGTGACTTCGATGGCAATTTGCACATAATGTTATGAATGTTTCTCTTCCGTTTTTTGCATTACCTTGTTTGGGTAGCTTTGGAAGCCACTTTTCTACTTCAGAGTTACGGTTGCTATAATCCTCATCACCAAAGAGGTTTTTTGCGCGTTTACCAATTTGAATTCCCGAGTATCTTCGCAATTGACGTCGGTGTTCAAGGTCTAGATTTGCTTCACCCAGTGTAATGCTATTAGCTTCAATGGCAGTTAAAAACGCGTCTCTAAAACGATTGTTATATACAAAAATATTGATTACCTGTGGTCGAATAGATGGAAGAAAATAAGGCCAAAATGAGACTAATGATGTGGGAAGTTTAGCCCCCTTGATATTTATAATTTCGTTTATGGCAGTCATTTGAATATCGTTGTCTTGAGTGTTTTTAATGATTGATGACAATTTTTCAATTATAGCAGAAGGTTTTCCTGTCAGGCTGATAAAACGAATGTATTGTTTTGTCTTTTCAAGATTTGTTCCATCAAGCTGAGGTGTGTCATCAAAAATTTTCTTTATATTGGATGCATTAAGAAAATTACCTATCCCTGCAGTAAGGCATAGCTGGTGAATTTCTATTTTTAGTTCAAGACTAAGATTATTCGAATTTGAAAATAGCGAATCAGCTTGAAGTGATTTAAGTCTACTTAGGCTTGATGAGCGAGTCAGTCCAGAGCGAAGTGATTTTATAGCCTGTACTTTTTCGCCATTTTCCCAAGGAGAATTTAATATTGTTTCGATTAGGAGTTTTAAATCTGTGGGATTGGTTATTTGGCTGGCGGAAAATTCAAATAGTTCCAATAAATATGCCGGAGGAATTCTTTGAGATAATTTTGTAGTAAAAGGTACTGCAGCTTCTCTCAAGGAACAAAGTATTGCTTTTCGTGTCCACTGATCTTTATGCCCCTTAAAATAAATCATTTCTAAGGCATTTCTTATAAGAGGCGTTGGCTTGGTTTCTCCGAGCGTTAAAGCAAGCTGAAAACGTACGGTTGAATCTGGATCTTTTGCCAATTTTAACAGTTTTTGGATTATGGCTTGATCTTCAATTGGGCCTGTCTCTGTAATGCGAATAGTATTTTCTCGTATTCTTGGATTTGAATCATTGAGTCCCTTGATTATGTAGTTGGCCTGAATTGCTCCGAGTCCTTGTAGTGACCATAAAGCGTGTAGCCTTACAAAGTGATTATTGTCTCTAATCAATTTTCGTAATTGCGGAACTAGTGATGAATCCTGACTCTCATAAATTAATCTTTGTGTAGTCCACCTCCGCCATTGATTAGGGCTAGCAAACTCAGCTTCAAGATTGTCTAGCTTAATTGGATCAAGTTTAGTGATAGCTTTAGAGTCTTTGGATTTTGGTGTTATTCGGTAAATACGACCTCTTGTTTCACCTCCGCGAATTTTCATCTCTTTTTTTAATTTGCTGGGAATATAATCTGGATGCTCGATCACTTCTCGTTGCATGTCTGCTAGATACAGTGCCCCATCAGGTCCTAGTTCAAGAGCTATAGGACGAAAATGATTGTCCTTGCTTGCAAAGAATTCAGAAGTTTTTTCAGCTGGAGGGCGCTTTGCCTTAAAGGCGCCTCCTTCTAATTTCAGAATATTGCGGTGGATTAAGTTGCTAACTACGTCACATACAAAAATACTGTTACTTAAATCATCTGGATAGCCGGAAATACCAAGATAGCCCATACCTCCTGCAGAGGAAAAATACCCTGCTTGTTCAGGATGATTGACTCGAGTTTCCGCTTCAGCAATTGGAAATATTCGTGCCATTTTGCCATGTATTGAGATATTCTTTGTTGCTTCAAATGATGGCAGATTACTCGCTTGATCTATGTATTTTTGCGGTATGATTCTCTGTTGGAGATAGTCGATATTGTATGTTGTAAAGCTGTGACCCCATTCATTAAATACTAGTCCAAAGCCACCTCCGGTCTGATTGGTGGTCTCTAGTTTAAGTGTGTTAGGCTTAAATCGGAAATCAAGATTCCTAAGCGAAATAGTAGGTGCATTATTATTGGAGAATCGAATCCTTCCGCCATTACCTCCGTTAGCTCCGTGGATCCAATTATCTATTCCCCATCGAAGGCTATTAAAGTTGCTGTCGGTTACTCCAAGCTTAAATCCGCTAACAATTGTTTTTCTTATATCACTGATACCATCTCCATTCTTGTCTTCTAGGTAAATGATGTCTGGGGGCGCTGCTACTAATATACCCTCTTTCCAAGCCATTACTGATGTAGGATAGGAAAGTTTATTTGCGAATTGAGTTATTCTGTCATATTTCCCATCCCCATTAGTGTCAGTAAGTAATTTAATCGATCCACCTTTAGTTCTTTTTGGTAAACCAGTGGGATAGTCCCGCATTTCTACTACATAGAGCTGGCAATTATGATCAAAGGTCAATGCGACTGGATCTATAATATCAGGTTCAGAGACCAGAATATCTATTTTGAGGTCTTTATGAATTACATATGAATCATCTTGATTTGCAGAATAGCAATTGATCAAGCTGGTTGTGCATCCAAGCAGAATGATACAATCCAAAAGGAGGATGAAAATAGGATTGTGAGGTTTCATTAAAGTTTAATTATTTTATTTGTTGTTTATATCATCAATAAGTGATTCGAGTTTCTGGCCGTATTCAACATAGTTATCAAACATATCATCCTCGCTTGCTTGACTATCTTTGTCGTGAAAGACAACAGCCATATGAGGTTCGATTGAGATGCCAGCATCATAACCATCATTGAATGCATCTTTTAATATATCTCGAACACGACCATCGCCTTCTCCAGGAAAGGTGTAGTCAGCATCATTCTTTTCCTCTACCCAAACGCAATCTTTGATATGAATGTGGCAAGTATGTTCCTTTATATTTTGCCAATATTCCCATGGATCTTGTTTTGGCCATGGTTGAGGTTTAGATCGATCTGAGTTGAAAATTGGATTGGCAGTGTCAAATACCCATTTTAGGCCAGGCACTTTCTCTAGTAATTCTAATCCATGTTGCCAGCTCATTCCGCCATGGTTCATACAGTTTTCGTGTACGGGTTGAAGTCCTTCATCCAGAAAACGTTGGGTTACTTCACGGAGTCGATCAAAGACGATGCTTGGAGTTTCATCAGTTTCATCAGTCGGTTTGAAACTCATAATGCGAACATACTTCGTTCCAAGACGTTGCATGCGAGGAATGGCCCGATTTATTTCACCGATTGTTACATCCCAAGGAGTGTCAATAGTCTTTGCCCAGTTACATATCGTTGATCCAAGAGCATAGACACCAACTTCAGCTTCCTCAAGTTTAGTAGCTAAGACGTCGAAAGCTGCATCTGGAATGTCATGTACAGGACCTTTTTCGCATCCGTCTACTTCGGCGAATCGAGCTTCAATCCATTTCCAGCCGAGCTTTTTGGTGGCTCGAATTTGACCTTCGATCGAGGGTGAGGCCTCGTCTGCAATTCCCATTAGTTCCATATTATATTTATTATTAAATTATTTGCGAAAGCTTGCAGCGAAGTCCTTATTACTGACTTCGACAATCTTTTTTTCGTGTTTAGAGTTAACAATCAATTCATTTAGTTTTGTCTCCCATGCAGAGCTGTCCATAGGAAGGTCAATAGCTTTCCCAATCAGGCCTGAGTATACCATTACATTGGCTAATTCAACTGATCCAATTCCTTCGATGCCTGGTGCTATGAGAGTTTCGCCGTCAATAATTGCATTTACGAAATTTGTCATTAGCATGGCATGTGGAGATTCAGCTCCAGGAATAGGTATTTCCTCTATAGTTGTTTCCGGTTTTTCAAAACCGATTTTCGAAGTTTTGCACCACTCGTCAGAAGGTACTGAGTTGCGGGTTAAGACAAGTTTGTCGTTCTCTAAAATTAGCCTGCCTTTAGTGCCGGCAATTTCGAAGCGATTACTTCCAGGAGTTTCCCCACTGGAAGTGATAAATGCTCCGGTGGCTCCATTTGGAAAATCCAAATAGCAGGTGACATCATCCTCAACCTCTATATCATGCCATTTCCCTATACCGACATGGCTACTAACTCGACTGGGCATGCCTGTGATCCATTGCATTGCATCAAGCTGATGTAGACACTGGTTGAGAAGAACCCCACCGCCTTCACCCTTCCATGTGGCACGCCAGCCGCCACTTTGAAAATATATTTCTGAACGAAACCAGTCTGTCATGATCCATAATACCCTCATTATTTCACCGAGTTCACCATTTTGAACTATCTCACGGATTTTCTGGTAGCGGGGTTCAATCCTAAGTTGGAACATTCCGGCAAATACCTGATCGGGATGTGATTTTGCTTTTTCAATAAGTCGTTCGGCGTCTGCCTTGTGTGCTGAGATAGGTTTTTCAACCATAACGTGTAGTCCCGCATCTAATGCAGCTATTCCGAGTGAAGTATGTTGGTAATGTGGGGTAGCTATAAGCAATGCATCAATATCTCCACTATTAATCATTTCCTCACCATTACCATAAACCTTAACGTCTTTTTTTTCGAACTCACCAAGTTTTTGAGGAGAAGTACTACCAACTGCAGCTAATTTTCCACGAGCGACTTTTCCTTCGAGTATATCATTGGCATGGAACTGTCCCATATTGCCCATGCCAATAATGCCAATGCGTACCTTATCCATAAATTGGTAGCGGATTGTGCCATCTATAGGCCTCTTGGCCAAGCATGTGGTGATCATGTTTCTGCCTCTTAGATGTATTTGTGATTATTATTTCCGTATCCAATATTACATTAGTCGTTTATGATCAACTATACCTGTTTTACGTCGATTTTTTATGTTTTGTG
>JAYZHR010000180.1:0-7691 GCA_036166355.1 Verrucomicrobiota bacterium
ATAATGCCAGCGGCCCAAGACCTGCTGGATCAACTCAAAACCCTCCAAATTTACTTTATGCCCGACATAATTCAGGCAATGGTCGTATAGGCCCTCAAAGCAAAGGCGGTAGTAATATCACCTACGCCGACTTACATTATGAATTCCAAAATCAATACCATATCGACAAAAAACTTTGGTGGTACAAGGATCATAAGCCTCTTTAACAATCAAAGTATCAATCGAAGGCAACGAAATAAAAAACGGCCTCAATTGAAGCCGTCTGTGCAATAAATCATTTAGATTTAGGCTTTACCTAAAAGGAATTTATCCATTCGGTCGTGAATCTCCTTAATTCTCATTCGGTTACCTCCCCCAACCTCGGCAGTTGACCAGCCAGTAAAGTTAATTTCTTCAAGTGCCTTACGAACATCAGGCCAATCAACATCTCCATCGCCAATCTTGCAAAAGCCATTCGACTTACCCCAATCTTTAACATCCAATTTAACAATTCTGCTGCCTAAAGTCCGAATCCACTCAGCAGGTTTACCAAAACGCTGATGATTACCTATATCAAAATAACTTCCCACCCAAGGACTATTAATCTCATCAAGATACCTTGCCAAAAGATCAGCAGACTGCTTGTCATCGCCTTTGGGGTCATAAAGAAACCCATTCCAAACATTTTCGATGAGAATATGAACGCCTAAGCGAGCCGCTAATGGAATCGCTAAATGAATCTGTTCAATAGAACGTTCCCATACCTGTTCATGGTTTTCATTTTTCGCATCTCTTACAGCCCCAGGCACTAGCAACACCGCCGATCCACCGACTTTGTTAGTATCACTAATAGCAGTCTTTAACCCTTGTAAACCTTTAGCTCGCGTAGCCTTATCCGGCGACGATAATCGAGTTCCCCAGTGAATAGAGTCAACTACACCGTGAATCGGAAATCCCGTCTCTTTACTGGCAGACAAAGCTTCATCCTTATTTACTCCGCCTGGGCTGTTTAATTCAACACCATCATATCCGATCTCTTTAAGGACATTAAACTTGTCAACAGTCGAAATCTTTTCTCCAAACATTCCGAACTTAATGGACTTAAGGATACGATTGACTGATTTCCCAGATTCAGATCGAGCATATTCAGGGAGGAACGTTGAAGCTGCAGCTAAAGTCAGACCACTGACTTTACCAAATTCCCTACGATTAAATTTAGTAGGCATAATTAAATAAATGGAGTGATACCTGGCTGGGCTAGCGGAGGTGGGGTATGTTTTCCAGTTTTCCAATTCATATCCTTAGGAAAACGATCCTCTTTGGAGTTGAGAGCCTGTTCATATGTAATCTCCTTGCCAGTATAGGCAGCTGTTCTTCCCATTATTGCCATCATAGTACTCAAGGCCATTCTATCACCGTTATTAATTGGATCACCATCACGAATCGATTTAAACAATTCATTATGCTCTACTTGATACATATTTTCGCGCTTACCATCATAAGTCCATCGACCTTTTGCATTCTCAATATAAACACCTCGAGCAATATCACCTCGTCCTTTTTTGCCTAGTAAATAGTCATTATTCTCGTTGTGGCAACGACGCTGTTGTCTCTGCGCCATGTAAGCTCTTACACCTTTTGGATAAAGGTAATTAACCTCAATATGGTCAAAAATATTTCCACTGTTATTTGGAATGCCCCGACCTCCGACAGCTGTACAACTAATTGGAGGTTCATCACGCATCGCCCAAGCGATTTTATCCACACTGTGTACTGCCTGTTCAACTAAGCCATCTCCGCCAAGCCAAGCAAAATTATACCAGTTACGAACCTGCCATTCGATATCGCTCCAATTCGGGTTACGCTTGGAATCAGGCTGCATCGGCTTTACGGGCCCAGTCAGATAAGTGGCATATATTGATTGAACATCGCCAATTTCGCCACCAAGAATTCGATCATAAAAAGCACGACGCTCATGCTCATACCGCCAACAAAATCCTGCCACAATTGCTAAATTCTTCTGCTTCGAAATCTTAACCGAATCCATAATTGAACGAACTCCCGGAGCATCAGTGGCCATAGGCTTTTCTATAAAACAATGCTTACCAGCATCAACTACAGCTCGAAAATGCAACGGGCGAAACCCTGGAGGAGTAGCTAAAATCACCAAATCCACTTCACTATCAATAAGCTTTTGATAGGAATCCAAACCAACGAACTGATGTGGGATATCAACCTTCTTTTCGTGCTGCTTCTTAAGAATATTAACCGCCCTATCTACCTTATCTGGAAAGACATCTGCAACAGCCGTAAGCTTCACATTTTCATCAGCCGACAGTGCTTGATTAGCAGCCCCAGTCCCACGCCCTCCACACCCAACAAGCCCCACTCTAATTGTGTCGCTATTTTGAGCGTAGGCACTGCTGCGAGCAATAAAGTTAAGTGACGCCGCGCTAGCCACAGCAGCCGTTGATGAAGTCTTAAGGAAGTCTCTTCGAGTTGAATCGATTGAAGGTTTTATTTTACTCATAACCAGATGATTAAAGCACAAACGTTACGCCCGCACTTCAACAAGTGCAAGCCAAGTGCCTCTAGAAAAAGTGAAGAGCTAAGCCCATATTTTCTTCGAACTATTTGATAGTTGAAAAATCGGTTCCTTTTAGAAATTCACTCTCAATTTTCTTTACTAAACGCCCGTCCTTAATGGATGCCTTAAAGGCTGTCTTCCAAGCCGGATCATCTAAAAAAGCTTTAAACGACTTATCTCGGGCCTCCTTACTCGGGTAAGCCAGAATATAAACTAGTTTATTGTATTTGTTTTCTACCGGCACCCAATAACCGATGTTCGTAATGCCATGTTTTTTAAACAAATCCACTGTATGATCTCGAAAACGAGCCTTTAACTCATCCAATTTCCCTTCATTTGCAAAGTAGGTACGAATCTCAAAAACACGATCCTTTTCCTCTGCCTGGACAGATTCTATACCGAAAACCGAGCCGACAATAAAAGCTGCCAACATCACAATATACTTATTTTTTTTATTCAACATATCTTAAAATCGTGAGAACTCATGACATCACTGAGGTCAATGCATGTCAATCAAAGTTCCGCTTCTTATCGTAAAAGAAATTAATTTTAGAAACCTTCTACTTACCCGACTTATTCTTTGCAGGTAAACGAAGATTCCAAGCTTCAATCCATCGTTCATCAACAAACTTCATGTCAAAATCATTTACTAAACGCCTACTCATATCTGGCAAGTGGCCTGCTCCATAAAAAACACCAATCTTCTTAACTCCTTTATCTAACTGTTCACGCAATACATTCATAGCCACAACATTTCGTTCAGTAATAATTGCTGTTCCTTTTTCACCTCCTAAATTGTCGAGAACATCCGTTTCTGAAAACTGTTGCGCCATCACCCGTTTCATAACCAATTCACGGTTGTTAGAGAACAAGGCAAATAGTAAAGCAAGATCTCCGGGGGATTTACTCTTATTTGTCTGCTGTTGTTTAAGTCCTTGGACAAACAAATCCATAAATAAGCTAAAAAACGACTCTCCTCTCTCATTCATTGTTTCCGCAAATTTCTCTGGTGACATATCCGCATGCACCATGTTTTTTACGGAGTAATCAATCCAATCCACTTGAAAAGCCAAACCTAACATGTCTTTTGCTCCAAGCTGCATCCCACCTACAACAGCCATTCCAGCCTTAAATCCTTTTTCTTCAGAAGCATTTTTTTTCGACTTCGAAGTAGAAGAATTTGAACTGCCACCAGATTGTCTCTCTTTTCGTTCTACAAATCTGACCGGCGGGCCTCCCACGCTATCTTTATCAGCAACCATTTCGTAAAGTAACGCATCATATTGCTTAAACTCACGATTCAGTTGCTCAAAATATTTCCGATCACCAATATGAATCGCTCCTATCAAATCAACCGAAATCCCTTTTTTCGCAAGTTTTTCATCTTTTGGTATAAATCTAACAATAGATGTATTAAGCGCTTCTGGAATTTTTGGCCGCTTGGGATTCATTGTCATATTAATGAATTTCTCAGGAATATCTGATGAATTTGGTAATTCATAGGCATTTACTGAAGTAACCAATGTAAATACTACAATAATAAGGAAATTCTTAACAAACGAAGCGTTCATTTTTGGAAATGCTAGCGTAGTAATAATAAAAATACGCTCCAAAAAAAACATATCAATAGATAAACTAAAGCTGTGCCAAGCACAGGACCAAGCGCTCACGTCAATGAATGGCCAGAACAATTTTTTAGCTTTTTAAAAAATGAAAAGGACGCCTCAATATATACACTTAGAAATTATCGGCAGGCACTAGATGATTTTGCTGAATGGCATCTCAATGAAAATGGAAAAAACGTTCCTTGGGATAAATTAAAACGAGATTCATTCCGTCTCTTCCTTCGATATTTAGGCCGTAATAATTCCAGTCAAGCGGCTATTAGACTGCGCTTCAGCGCGATTAACTCATTCTACAAATATTTAATTCGACGTGGACTACTTGATTCCTCTCCTGTAAAAGGCATCACACTTCCAAAACCCACTAAGCGCCTACCTAAATTTTTGACTATTGAGCAAATGGCGGAACTACTCGGTGCTCCGGAAAGTGAATATCGATCAAAAGTTTTAGCTAATGAAGGAACATCTAAAAAAATTAGAATAACCCCTTATCTCCGTGACCGAGCAATTCTAGAAACTATTTATTCATGCGGACTACGTATAGGTGAAATATGCCGCATGTTGGTAGGTGAAATTGATACTCATGAGTTCGTCGTAAATATTCTCGGAAAAGGTAAAAAAGAAAGACAAGTCCCAATTGGCCGAACTGCTGTAGAAGCAATCCAGACCTATTGGCTAAGTTTAACTAAACCACCAGAAATTAATGAACATGTCTTCTTCGCTTCAGAAACCAAACGAAACTCCATCTACCCAAGACTGGTACAACTACGTCTAAAAAAATATCTTAATGCATGCGGCTTGGACAATACATTAACACCCCATAAATTAAGGCATAGTTATGCCACACACATGCTTGATGCTGGAGCAGATTTGCGGAGTGTCCAGGAAATGCTAGGGCACTCCAATCTCGCAACCACTCAAATTTACACACACGTAACTACCGAACGTATCAAACGTGCATACGATGAGGCTCACCCCCGTGCCTAAAGGCACTTATAATAACTTTAGTTAATGATCAGCTGCTTATTCGGTAATGATTGAACTTTAGGCACTGATTTGGATTGTGGAAAAATTTGGTAGAGTAACAAATATATCAATACCCCAGTAATCGAAACATACATCCATAACGGCCAAGTCCATTTGGCAATTTTTTTGTGCAACTCATAGCGCGCCTTTAAGGCACGACTGAAAGTCATAAAGATAAGCGGCAGAATCACTACAGCCAATATAATATGAGTAACCAAAATAATAAGATAGAATGGACGGAACCAATCCGGGTTTTCAAAACGTGTAACCACCTCTGTATTAAAATGATAAATCAAGTAGCATGTTAAAAATACAGCTGAAGTAATAAATGCACTAATCATACATTTCTTATGCGCACTCTTATTTCCTTTTTTAATAAAAAAATAACCGAACGTTAAAAACAATGTTGCAAGGGCGTTTAAGCTAGCATTTATAAGTGGTAAATCCTGAATAGTCATGGCTATCTATTTTTCTAACAATTCTGTGGCTATATCGATTGCCTTTTCTTTCCAACCTTCCTCCAAACTCTCCAAAGCCCCTCTTAATCTTCCCTGCTTATCCAATACAACAAAATAAGAAGAATGAATAAACATATCCTCTGGTGACGCTTGCTCTCTTTCTGGTTTATCCAGAACTGTTAGCTTCAATTCATCCACAGCCAAACGGACAATCTCTGACTTTTCTCCGGTTAAAAAATCCCAGTTTCGACTCTTGGCACCGTGACTAATGGCAAAACGCTTCATTATTTCCGGCGTATCAAATTCAGGATCTGTAGTTAAGGTAACAAATGCTACATTTTGATTGTCTTTATAATACGACTGAAGCTCCGCCATACGCTTAGTCATAACTGGGCAAGGACCAGGGCAACGTGTAAAGACAATATCAGCAAACCAAACTTTACCAACAAACTTCTCTAACCCAACTGGCTCTGACAATTGATTGGTAAGATTAAAATCGCTTAACTCAGAAATGACCGGAAGCACTCTCTCCTTAGTAGAAACAGGACTATTAGACGATGATATTGATGTTCGCTTCTCTCGAACAAAAGCAAAACATATGGCAAGTATGACCAAAAACAGGCCACTCCAAACCACCCATCGGACCATTCTAGAATTGGATTCCATTATATAAAAAAGGCACTCCATTAGGAGCACCTAGACTCGATTATTCACTAGATCAAATTCAGGCCTTTACATCATCAATGGACACAGAAGCTTGCTGTTTATCAGAGCTATTTTTTTCAGACTCCGTTTTTTGCCACTGATTCCATTCTTGCTCGGTAACGACTCTAACCACACCGCGCATTCGAGCATGTCCATCACCACATAACTGTGCACAAGTAATTAAGAACCGTCCTGTTTTAGTAGGCTTAAAGTGAATAGGAATATTTAAGCCGGGAATTGCATCTTGGCAGACTCGAAGCGGCAACACCTTAAAGCAGTGAATTACATCCTTAGATGTGAGATCAATAGTAACACTACGAATCGAACCGTCCTTGACAGCTTCAAATGAATCAGGCCCATGTTTAGCTTGAGCAGCATTGAATTCGGTTTCAGTAAGAAGCTCACCAAGTTTCAAACCAGTTTCACCTGGATTCTGTACTCGATAATTATATATCATCGGAACGATAATATCGGATTTAAGTATCGCAATATCATCTGCACCATCGACATCATCCTTGATAATACCAAAAGGATTATCTCCTCCCACCAAAGCCTTATCCTGTTTACCCAAACGTCCATTCGGGCCAGGATAGTGGGCATTCCAGGCGAACTGTTCAGCCGTAACTCTCACCACATGAAGATCTTTCTTTGCCCCAGAACTCATTGCAGTAACATGATCATAATCATCAGCTGCATTAACATAAAAATTCCAAAAGTATGTTGCTACTACTACAAGTATTAATTCAGCAACAATCACTCCACCCTCAACAGAGTTGGTAACTGTCTTACTTTTCACACCCTTGTAGTCTGCCTTAGGATTACGAGAGGAACGAAATTTACATAGTGCAACCACATAATAAATAATCCATCCCACAAACAACACTAACATTAACAGATGAACTGCAATCACCAGGCCATCAATTTTACCCCCGTCCTGAGAAACCAGTTCGGGAAATGAAAATGCTTTAATTATTTCGTTTAATAACTCCATTTTAAAATAAACTTTTAATCCTTAAATAATTCTGGGTCCTGCAAAGCCGCATATTCTTTACCACGACGAGATAAAAATACAAAAAAACTACCAACACCACCTAAAACCGGAACCAATATAAACAACAAAGAAGCAATCCCCCACTGCATACCCTTGGTCATCGGATCATCAGGAGCACCAAAGCACACCGCACATGCATTCAATGAACTAGGGCAAGTAATCGTAATTAGAGCAAATATATATACAAAAAATGTGCGCATAATATTAAAGATAACTTACGTGTTTAAATTTCTTTAAAAAGAAATATAGGTAAACAGACATTC
>JAYZHR010000181.1:0-42726 GCA_036166355.1 Verrucomicrobiota bacterium
GTTAATCTTGATGAGCTTTCAGAGGAGATGATTAGACGTCACGCTTTAGGATTTCCATCACGTCAGGAGGACAGGATAGGTACTTTGCCTAATCCAGGTGAATTTCACTGGCGGGCTGAGGGGGAGAAACACATGTGGAATCCGAACTCCATTGCTGCGCTGCAGACTGCCGCCCGAACGAATAGTTTTGAATCCTATAAGCAGTTTTCTGATCACATCAACAACGACGCAAAAGCTCGTTGTGCGTTGCGAGGATTGATGGAGTTTAAGGATGGGGTAAATGATGGTGCTATTTCTATTGATGAGGTTGAACCGGCTAGTGAAATTGTAAAACGTTTTTGCACAGGAGCAATGAGCTTCGGGTCCATTTCCGCTGAGGCGCACGAGGGTTTAGCTATTGCGATGAATCGTCTTGGCGGTAAGAGTAACACAGGAGAAGGAGGCGAGGATCCGGAAAGGTTTAACCCATTGCCTAACGGTGATTCCAAGCGTTCAGCCATCAAGCAAATTGCTTCAGGTCGGTTTGGAGTGACCATTTGGTATCTTACTAATGCTGACGAGTTGCAGATAAAAATTTCTCAGGGAGCTAAGCCTGGTGAAGGTGGTGAGTTGCCTGGGCGTAAAGTAGACGAGACGATTGCTCGTATTCGTCACAGCACACCTGGGGTGGGGCTTATCAGCCCGCCGCCGCACCATGATATTTATTCAATCGAGGACTTGGCTCAGTTGATCCATGATTTAAAGAATGCAAATCGCGCCTCACGAGTGAGTGTGAAATTGGTATCTGAAATGGGAGTGGGCACGATTGCTGCCGGTGTGACAAAGGCAAAGGCAGATCACATTTTGATTTCCGGGGAAACCGGTGGCACGGGTGCTTCGCCACTTACTAGCATTAAGCATGCTGGTCTTCCTTGGGAATTGGGTATTGCTGAAACACATCAAACGCTAGTGCTCAACGATTTGCGTAGTCGTGTGGTCTTGCAAACTGATGGTGGTCTTAAGACCGGCCGTGATGTTGTGATTGCCGCATTACTTGGAGCTGAAGAGATGGGATTTTCTACTGCGCCGCTGATCACAATGGGCTGTATCATGATGAGGAAGTGTCACCTGAATACCTGCCCCGTTGGTGTCGCTACACAGGATAAGGAACTTCGTAAGAAGTTCAACGGCTCGCCTGATTACGTGGTGAATTATCTGTTCATGGTTGCTGAAGAAGCACGTCAAATTATGGCACAGCTTGGGTTTCGTAGTATCAACGAGATGATCGGCCGTGTTGACGTGCTGGAAATGCAGAAGGCTATTGATCACTGGAAAGCTGATGGCATTGACCTCAGTTCTATTCTTACGCCGATTGAAAAACCTCATGCAGATGTAGGTACTTATTGCACACAGTCGCAGGATCACGGTCTTGATAAAGCGTTGGACATGAAGCTGCTCGAATTGGCCAAGCCTGCATTGGAAAATGGTGAGGCTGTCGAGATTGAGCTGCCAATTATTAATACCGACCGTACAACATGCACGATTCTAAGTAATGAATTGGCCAAATCACACGGTGCGGAATTACTGCCAGAGGACACTGTGAAGATAAAGTTTAACGGTTCTGCAGGTCAGAGTCTTGGTGCTTTTTTAGCCAAGGGAGTAAGTATTGAGTTGGAAGGAGATGCAAACGATTATGTTGGCAAAGGCCTATCTGGAGGAAATCTAACGATTTATCCACCGAAAGAATCAAGTTTTAAGCCAGAGGAAAACATCCTTGTAGGTAATGTTTGTCTCTACGGTGCAACCGGTGGCAAGGCGTTCTTACGTGGGCGTGCGGCAGAAAGGTTTTGTGTTCGTAATAGCGGTGCTAGGGCGGTCATTGAAGGTGTGGGTGATCACGGTTGTGAATATATGACAGGTGGGCGTGCAGTTGTTCTTGGTCCAACCGGTAGAAATTTTGCTGCGGGTATGAGCGGTGGTGTGGCATACATTTGGGATCCAGAAAATGATTTTCCGGCTAACTGTAATATGGAGATGGTGGAATTGGAAAAGGTAGAAGATACAGAAGATATTTCCGAGTTGAAGAAGCTTATAGAGGAGCATGCTGAGCGAACTGGATCTACTGTTGCACTTGAAATATTGGACAATTGGAGCACTACGTTGGGTCAGTTCGTAAAAGTGATGCCTACAGACTATAAACGAGTGCTCCTAGAGCAAAAAAAAGCAGAAAAAGAGCTAGTAGCTTAACTTATAGACCGAAAAAGGATTTTTTAGATGGGTAAACCAACAGGATTTATGGAGTTCGAGCGAGAAGTGGTGCCTTACCGTGATCCACTCGAACGTTTGAATGATTACGAAGAGATTAACTCTTCACCAGATGAGGGTCATTTGCAGACTCAGGGCGCCCGATGTATGGATTGTGGCGTTCCGTTTTGTCAATCGGGGAATGGTTGTCCTATTGATAACCTGATCCCAGAATGGAATCATCTTGTATATCAAAAGCGTTGGAAGGAGGCGATTGACCGCCTGCATAAGACAAACAATTTCCCGGAGTTTACTGGTCGTGTGTGTCCTGCTCCTTGTGAAGGATCCTGTGTTCTTGGAATCACTAATCCGCCTGTAACAATTAAGAACATTGAGAATACCATTATCAATCGTGCTTTTGATGAAGGTTGGGTTACTAGTGAGGCTCCGAGCGAGCGTACCGGTAAGAAGATTGCAATCGTTGGTTCGGGGCCAGCTGGTTTGGCGGCAGCCGATCAGCTAAACAAAGTCGGACACGAAGTGACTGTATATGAGCGAGCGGATCGTATTGGGGGTTTGCTCATGTATGGGATTCCGAAAATGAAGCTTGATAAGGATGTGGTTGAACGCCGTATAAACCTTATGCGTGAAGCTGGCGTGAAGTTTGTCACCTGTGCGCATGTTGGCAGGAAAGAGGATTTTCCTTCTGGTCACATGACGCAGATAATGGAGGAACGCGGCTGTCAAATGAAGTATATTAATCCTGATGATTTACTAAAGGATAATGATGCATTACTTATGGCTACTGGTGCAACTAAGCCATTTGATCCTACTGGTCGTAATCCAGGTCGAGAACTAAATGGTATTCATTTTGCAATGGATTTCCTTACTCGTAATACAAAGAGTTTACTGGATTCAAATCTAGAAGATGGCAAATACATTACCGCTAAGGATAAGCATGTAATTGTTATTGGAGGTGGGGACACTGGCGCGGATTGTATTGGTACTTCGTTGCGCCATGGGTGTAAGGATGTTGTTAATTTTGAGTTACTCGATAAACCGCCTGTTGAGCGCGCTTCGAATAATCCCTGGCCACAGTGGCCACGTATTTATCGTCTCGATTATTCTCACGAGGAGAACAAAGTGAAGAATGGGAATGACCCACGTGCATATCATATCCTTGCAAAGGAGTTTGTGGATGGCGGTAATGGGCATATCAAGGGAGTAAAAACCGTGGAGGTTGATTGGTCTAAGCCAGTTGAAGGCGGCGCCCCATTCAGCGAGGTGGAAGGCTCTGAAAAGGAATGGCCAGCTGATCTTGTTTTGCTTGCTACTGGTTTTGTTGGTCCAGAGCTTGAGGTGGGTAAAATGCTTAATCTTGATACGCAAAATCCGCGTGGTAATTGGCAGACCTTTATAGGTGATCACGGTAAATTTACCACAAATGTTGATGGGGTGTTTGTTGCTGGCGATTGTCGTCGTGGGCAGTCATTAGTTGTATGGGCCATCAACGAAGGACGAGGTGCAGCTCGAGCCATAGACCAATATCTTATGGGTTCCAGTTTGTTGCCTGCACCGGGAGTTACCCAGGGTAGTGCTCTTGCAAGTGCTTAAGCGGAATGAGTCATCGATAATCGCAAGCTTGCGATTCTAGTAGTTTTCTTTAGGTGCTAAACTAGGATAGGCAGGGGTTTATTGAGCCAAGATATTCAGAAGTGGCTGAGGCCATAGTCCAAGTCCTATGATTGCGGCGACTAACGCGAAGATGGCAAACCCTGCAGCACCGCCAATTGATACCGAATTGGCATTGCTTTCTTCATTAGGCGCGACAAGAAATGCTTTAAGAACTCGAAGATAGTAGTAGAGAGAGACAACGCTCATTACTAGGGCGAATGCCACTAACCAGTAAAACCCTTCATTCAGGGAAGCTGCATCTGGTTGCGCGCTGATAGCGGCAAGAAAAAGATAAAATTTACCCAGAAATCCTGCTAGAGGGGGAATACCTGCCATGGAAAGTAGAAAAATTAAAAATGCTATAGAGAGGCTTGGTATTGTTTTCCAGCATCCGTTGAAGTCGTTTATCTCTGCATCTCGTCCCAATTGGTCTGTTAACACTGAGACAACTGCGAATGCACCAAGGCTTCCGATGGAATAAACAATAATATAAAACAGGACAGATTGATTGCCGTCTTCGTTAAACGCTAATACTCCGACCATTAGATAACCTGCGTTGGCAATTGCGCTGTAAGCGAGGAGTCGTTTTAGGTTGGTTTGGCGCAGCGCCCCAAGATTGCCTACTATCATGCTTGCAACGGCTAGTGCGATTATTAATGGAATGACTGCTGATTTTAAGTCTTGAGAATTGGCGACTGGTTGGAGTAAAGCGATAAGCAAGACGGCTGCAGCTATTTTTGATCCGCTTCCTATCCATCCAGCAACAGGTGTTGGTGCTGCCTGATACACATCTGGAACCCAGAGGTGAAATGGAGCCAGCGCCAGTTTGAAACCGAGACCTACAAAAATCAAAAGATAGGCAGTAATCAGTAAGCTGGAGGATTCAAGTTTGCCTATTTCGGTTAAGTTTAACTCTCCGGTAGCACCATATAGATAGCTAAGGCCGAATAGTAAAAAACCAGAAGCTACTGCACCGAAGGTTAAATATTTCAGCGCTGCTTCGGCTGAAGTTGCCTTAGATTGGTTGAGTGCAGTCATTGCGTACAAGCTTAAGCTAATCAACTCCAGTGATACGAATGCAACAAGCAGATTTTGGCTTGTTGTGACAAAGCCCATTCCGAGAGTTGCAAGAAGGAATAGTGCATAGTATTCACTGACATGCTTTGTGATTTGATCTCTCTTCACTAAGGTGAGCGCAGATAAGCCCAGCGCAAATATGATCACTTTAATTGTGAGTGTAGTAGTAGTTAAGCTTAGTTGTCCTGCTGTCTTTTGAATATCCAACCCCGGCATTTTTTCTAATATCTGTAACAATATAATTATTATCCCAATAAAAAGGCCAATTGATGTGATTTGGAAAGAGGTGTTGTATCTCCTAGTTAATGTTGCATCACGAAATTTTGAGTAGTCCAAGCCCAATGCCGCAAACATGGCTACTACCACGATTAGGTCGGGTAGTAGGGTCAATAGCAGTTCTAGAAAAGAGTCCATTTAATTAGGTCAGTTGGCAAAGAGCTTTAATAATTTAAGACTAGGTGTGATTTTATCAGTCAAAATCCACGGGCAGATACCGATTAATAGTGATGCTCCAAGTAAGATCGTTACGCCGACTTTTTCAGGCATAGTCATCGCCGGATATGTAGTGCTCTCCTTGGTGGCATTATTAATCTTACTTTTGCGAAAAAATGCTTCATGAATTTTCACTAGTGTATAGCCAAATGTCATTAGAATGCCAAGGCCAGCACCAATAAGAATCCAGCTTGAGAGTGAAGATTCCGATACGCCATCCCATACGCCAATCAACACGTAAAGCTCTGAGATAAATCCGCTAAATCCGGGTAGACCCATTGAAGCTAAGCCAGCGGCGATGAATACCCAAGAGATTCCTGGCATATGATCGATCAGCCTGTGGAATTCATCTAGCATTCGTGTTTTGGTTCGTGTGTAGATGACCGTGCCAACCAGTGCGAAGAGCAGGGCTCCAATTACGCCGTGAGAGAACATTTGGAGTACAGCGCCTTTGAGCCCGATCTCGTTTAATGTTGCTAATCCAAGGAGTACAAAGCCCATATGGCTGACACTTGAGTATCCGATAACAAACTTAAAGTCATCCTGCTTAAGGGCTACGAATGCCCCGTAAACGATGTTGATGATAGCAAACATTGCGACGTAATCGGCCCATTCCTGTGCTCCCTCTGGCAATAGCCCAATAGCAACTCGTAAACAGCCATAGGCTCCGAGCTTCATAACAACACCAGCGAGTAGCATGGATGTAGCGGTTGGCGCAGCAACGTGACCAGTTGGTGCCCATGTATGAAAAGGCCACATGCCAGCCAGAATGGCAAAGCCCAAGAAGAGTAGGGGGAAGATCCAATATTGTGCAGAGGCAGCGACCTCACCGTTTTGAAGTGCAACTAGGCTGAACGTTTCCAGAGCTTTCCCGTTGGCATCCTTAGTCAAGAAAAACAGGGCGATCATCCCAAGTAAGACGAGTGCACTTCCTCCGAAGGAATAAAGTACTAGTTTCATCGCGGCAAATTGCCTTCGAACTCCACCCCATATTGCGATCAGAAAGTACTTAGGAACCACTGCGATTTCGTAAAATACAAATAGTAAAAATAAATCAAGGGATAGGAAGACGCCGTAGACTCCACCGATAAGTGCAAAGTAGAAGGCGTAAAAATGATTGGTTCGGGTATCAATATTCCAGCTAAAAAGTACGCCGCAAATAGCTACCAAGCCGGTTACGAGCATAAGTGGCAGGCTAATTCCATCATATCCAGTGATGAACGAAATGCCGAGTGACGGGATCCAGTCGAACTCGAATTTGTCTGCGAATTTTCCATCGGAAAGATTTGAATAACAAATGGCTGATAAAATAAAACCAGCGGCAGCAGTAGCCAGTGCGATCCAGCGTATGCTCTTGTAGGATTTTGCAGGCATGAGGCCGCATATTAGCGCTCCAATAAAACTTAAAATAACAGTGAGTAGCGCAGTCATATTAGGGGGTTAGTAAACTTACTTGACTGAACGCCAGCCAGGTCTTGGGGTAGATGCCAGCCCAAAAAACAAGGATCATGATTGGGATTAGAATCAGAATTTCTTTTCCGGTTAGATCCTGCATGGATTGGTATTGCTCATTTACTGGTCCAGTGAACACACGTTGAAGCATAGTCAGTAAAAATACTGCCGTGGCCAAAAGGCCAAGAGTGGCAACAGCTGTGATTTTAGGGGCAATCGCAAAACTGCCACTGAAGATTAGAAACTCTGCTGCAAAACCGGCTAGAAAAGGAAGTCCGAGCGAGCAGAATGTCAGGATGTAAAACATTGCTGTGAATCGGGGAGTGACCGAACAGAGTCCACCAAACCCATTCCGATCGCGACTACCGGTTCGTTGCTCCAGTAATCCGATAAGATAAAATAACCCGGTAGCGGAGAGCCCGTGGGCAAACATCTGCAAGATCACCCCTTGCCTTGCCAATTCGTTAGCATCATTAAGTTTGAGGCCATCTGTTGCTACTCCGATCGCCCCAATGCCAAGTATACAATAGGCCACGTGGTTGAGTGATGAAAATGCCAGTAGTTTTTTAAGGTCAGTCTGGCGTAATGCAAGAAATGCTCCCCAAAGAATTGTCAGCAATGCAAAGCCGAGAATCATATCAGAGTGTTGTTGGAGTTGTTCAGGGAAAATAGGTAAAATTAAACGTAGAAAGCCATATACCCCCATCTTGGACATGACTCCAGTCAGGAGTATAGTTACAGGGGTGGGGGCTGTAGCATAGGTTGGTGCCTGCCATATATGTAGAGGAACAAGAGGGACCTTTACCCAAAGTCCGGCGAGTATTGCGAAGAAAATCCATGAACTTACTTCGATGTTTTTAACTTCTTCAGGAAGTTCAATAAAATTGAACGATTTGGTTTTCATGTAGAGGAATAAAAAACCAAGTAGCATTGCTACGCTGCCTAGTACGGTGAATAGAAAAAAGTTGATGGCTGCTTTGTGTCGTTCTTCGCTCTTGCCAAATAGTTTAATTAGGAAGAAAGCCGGTACGAGAGCTAGTTCCCAATAAATAAACCAATGGAAGAAGTTTAGTGCAGTGAAAGTGCCGAATAGTCCGGTGAACTGCAGGCTTAGTAGTGCAAAGTAAGTTTTGGGACGGTCAGAGTGTCCCCACGATATACAAACCACAATAGGTGCAATTAGGGCGGCAAGAAAAAGAACTAGAGCATTGGTGCCATCCAAGCCTACATGATAATAGATGTGAATGTCTTCAATCCAAGGCATAGGTTTGGGTGTGAGTTCATCGGAACCGAATTCGAATAATAGCATCCAACTGGTTAGCACGAATGACACAAGGGCTCCAATTAGAGCCAAGACACGTGCGCGCTGCTCGGACATTATGAGGATTAGTATGGCGGCTACTAGTGGAGCCAGTGTCATTATGGTGATAGTAATCATCAAATCCAAAGTGCCAGTACTCCGAGTAGTATTGCTCCTAGAGCAATCAATCTAAGGTAACGTGGGAGGAATCCGTTCTGCGGCCGTGTGACTGCTCGGCCAGCATAGCGAAGACGCCCGCATATTCCATCGAAGGCCATGGTGTCAATTAGCTTTTGATCACCCCCGATAGCGAATCCGGTGCCGATTCTTGATGTGAGTTCAACAATGAGATCGCGTAAAAAAATCAGCAGTTCGTTGAGTTGTTCGCTGATTATGATAAGTAATCTCCAAAGTCGTCCAATACTCGATTCGTAAATTTCATCAAACCAAAACTTACATTCGAACGGCTTGAGAGAGAGGGGATCAGTTGTTTGGCCAAGCTCACGCCCTCTGTAAATCAGAAAACCAAGTGCTATACCGCCTAGTGCCACTGTGACACTTACTGCAATTACGATTGTTTCGTGTGCGGCTGGATAGCCTGGTAATGTTTTCAGTAGAGTGCCTTTTGCCAAGGCACCTAGGCCAAGCGCAAAGATCGACAGAATAAGGAGAGGAACCGTTATTATGTGCGGGCTTTCATGAGGGGAGTGATCACCGCGGTGAGCCCCAAGGAAGACATACATGCATTGACGAGTCATATAGATTGCTGTCAGTAGTGATGCTAGTGCTGTAATCCAAAAGACTGGCTGATTAGAGGACCATGCACCGGCAAGAATCTCGTCCTTGCTAAAAAAGCCGCTTGTATAAGGAAATGCTACCAGTGCGAGTGTCCCGCAAAGATAGGCAAACGTAGTGATTTTCATAGGTTTAGCCACCCCTCCCATCTTGCGTATGTCCTGTTCCTCGTGACAACCGTGGATAATGGAGCCTGCTCCAAGGAAAAGTAGAGCCTTGAAAAACGCGTGAGTTAATAGGTGAAACATTCCTACTGATACTCCCGTAACTCCGATACCTACCATCATTAGACCAAGTTGACTTACTGTGGAGTAGGCAAGGATACGTTTTAGATCGTATTGCCCAAGTGCAATGAATGCTGCAACCAAAGCTGTGATCGCGCCAACCCAAGTGACTAGAGGTAACATGCCACCGTCAAAAAAGAGTGGAAACGTGCGTGCTACTAAAAAAACACCTGCGGCAACCATCGTTGCAGCGTGAATCAGAGCGCTAACTGGGGTCGGGCCTTCCATGGCGTCAGGCAGCCAGATATGTAGTGGTAATTGCCCTGATTTACCTATTGCTCCAATAAACAACAGTAAGCTAATCACTGCTGTTGTTTTGAATCCAAATGCAATTCCAGATGGGAGAATCTCCAGAATCCCGTTCTTTTCCGGGGTGTAAAAATCAAGTGTGCCGGTTGTTTTGAAAATCAAAAGAATGCCGATTAAAAATCCCATGTCACCGATGCGTGTTACGATGAAGGCTTTTTTGCCTGCTGCTGCTGCTGCCGGCTTGTGATTCCAAAAACTAATCAGCAGATAGGAGGCAACTCCTACTATTTCCCAGCACATAAAAAAGAGGATTAGACTGTTGGCCAAAAGGACTCCAAGCATTCCAGAGGCAAACAGAGAAAGGTAACAAAAGAATCGTGCCATCCGATTGTCTTGAGCCATGTATCCGGCGGAATAAATAAAAATTAGTGAGCCAACAAACGTGACCATTGCTGCCATTGCCCCAGTTAAAGGATCAAGTATAAAGCCAAAATTAATTTTTGTTTCACCTATTGTGAGCCAGTTTGTTGAGTATGTTTCCAGTTGAATATTGCCACTAATCCATGTTTCAGAGAATGCCCACAAGGCGATCCCGCATGAACTCAAAAGTGCTGCGATGGCAATGCCTGCTGCCCGCTTGCCGTTTTTCATCAATGCTGTCACAGCAGCAGCTACGAGCGGAAGTAGTGGGATTAATGCTAGTGTGATTAAGCTCATTCTTCCTTCAGTGTGTTGAGGGACTCCAAGTCGACCGAACGAAAATGCCGGTATACGGCAATGACAAGTGCTAAACCAACAGCGACCTCAGCAGCCGCCACGGCGATGGTGAACAAAGTGAAAAGGGGGCCGTGCAATAATTCTGGATTATTTCCAAAACGCCAGAATGCGATAAAATTCAAATTAGCTGCATTGAGCATTATTTCGACCGAAAACAGGACCACGATGGCATTTCGCCGAGAGAACGCGCCAAGTAATCCGATACAAAATAAAACTGATGCAAGGATTAGGTAATGGTGAAGGACAAGTGTCATTCAAGAACCTCCTTTTCCTCAGTTTTGCCTCCTTGAGCAGCTGTAACCGCCCCGATCAGTGCCGCAGTCAGTAGGAGGGCTAAAATTTCAAGTGTGACAACATAAGGTTGAATTAGTTTTTGTCCTAAAGATTTTACCGATGATTTCTCCACAATTTCAGCCGATGCAGTCGGGTTCTCAACTTGTGGAATTTCTTGTATTGTTGGAAAAAGCACTATTAAGAATACGGAAACAGCTACTATTGCTCCCCAAAAGCTGCCACGTGATGTTATTCTGAATGAATCTTTTCCAGTAACTCGATCGGTTAGCATGATGGCAAATAAAATAAGAATGCCTACAGCTCCAGCATAAACGAGGATTTGAACCACAGCGATAAACTCAGCAAGGAGTAGAAGGAACAGTCCTGCTAAACCGGCGAAGAATACGAGTAGCGCAAATACCCCATGAACGAGATTACGTTTTTTAACAGCAACTAGGGCGCCGATAACAGCGATTGCAGCTAAAATCCAAAATGCCGTGACCTCGTTCATTCTCCGTATTTATAGGTGCGTGGTTTGATCTTGGACCGGTTGACTTGATCCAACCCTTTGGCCGCTGTGTATAGGATAATTAATGCTGATATCCAAATAACGATCCTTATTGTAAGGCTGGTTTCTTCATTAGGGTTGTTAGTGTTTTGTGCATGCCAGGCAAATCCTGCGACAAAAATATTTAGAATTGATAGTGGCATTAAAAATTTCCAAGCAAAGCTCATGAGCTGATCGACACGTAAGCGAGGGAGGGTGCCGCGAAGCCAAATCATCACCCCGATTAGGATAAACACCTTTGTTAAAAACCATATTACATTTAGCCATGGATATGCTGCTATTCCTGGCCCATCACCGGCTCCAAGAAAAAGAGTTACAGCCAAACCGCTTATCGCAAACATTGCGATATATTCACCTAGAAAAAACAGGGCGAACTTGAAGCCGCTGTATTCTGTAAAATATCCTGCAATGATTTCACTTTCAGCTTCAGGGAGGTCAAATGGCGAGCGATTGGTTTCCGCAAGGGATGAGATAAAGAAGATTACAAATGCAGCCAGACCCCATGGGGTAAATACAAACCACTTCCAGCCTGCCTGTTCCTTTGCAATATCATGAGCGTTGAGGCTTCCCACAATCATCACGACAATAACAGCCGAAAGCACAAGTGGAATTTCATAGCTGATCATCTGTGCAATGGCACGCATTCCACCTAGTAATGAATACTTATTTCTCGAGGCCCATCCAGCCATGAATACAGCCAAAGTATTGAGTCCAGTTATGGCAAAGAAAAATATAACTGCGCCATCCAGCATGAATGCCTTTACGGAATCTTGTTCGCCAGTTAGCCAGGGGAAATCCAGTGGTAAAAAACAGAGGACCAGCATTGCTGGTATTAGTGAAAGGATGGGGGCAAGAAGATGAAATAGACGATCGGCCCCCGATGGAACGATATTTTCCTTAAAAAGCATCTTGATGCCATCGGCCGCAGGCTGGCCTAATCCAAACAAGCTTAGCTTGCCACCGTATGGAGTGAGTGGTACTCCAACTTTGTTTGGACCGATACGGTTTTGAATTCGAGCCAGTGCCTTGCGTTCTACCCACGTGGTCAATGCGAACATAGTTGGGAATATCACCAACAGCGGAACTGTTGCTAGAAGGATATCCTTGATTAGATCCCAGTTCATTCGGTTTCTTCCTCCTTTTTTGGGTTGCTAGGTATATCAACTGGTTTGGATTCTCCATCCAGTTCTTCTTTTGCTTTCGCTTCAGCCTTTGCTTTTGCTTCGGCAGCCTTCTTTTTAGCCGCTTCAGCTGCTTTCTTCTTTGCTTCCTTAGCTGCTTTATCGTCGGCAATACGCTTGTCCCTAGCGGCAGCCTCTTCAGGGTGGATCTTGTGGTAATAATCGTTGCTTTTTAGTAAATCATCACGCCTGAGTAGAAGCCCTCCGAAGCGGTCAGGAGTACTTAATTCAAACTGGCTGTTCATTACGATTGCATCGAAAGGGCAAACCTCCACACAAATTTGACAGCTCATGCAGACGGAGACGTCAATATCGAATTTTGCCGGGTAAAATTGTGCCTTGTTCCCAGAGCGTTCTTTTTTGTCATCACTCTTTTCAATGTAAATGCACTGTGGTGGGCATTCGCGTTCGCATATTTGACAGGCCACACATCGGACAGTATCCATTGGTTCGCCTTCGTCGTGCAGTAGCATGGGGAAGTTGCGGCTGTAATTGGTGACCGTGGTTTTGTCGTTTAATTGTTCGGCTTCCTCTTTCGGATAATCTCCAGCTCGTTTTGGTAGTGATTCTCCTGCCTTCCAAATATACTCATTCGTAGTCAGGCGTTCTTTGTCAAAGTAAGAGCCTACAAAGTTTTTCAGCGTTACCGCCATGCCTTTTAGGATACCACTACCCAATACACTCATCTGTCTACCTCCCCTAGTACGATGTCAATACTTCCAAGTATGATGACGGCATCAGCTACTTGTTGTCCTATACACATGTCACGCAACACGGTAAGATTAATAAATGAAGGTGGACGTACTCGAAAGCGATAGGGTTTGGTTGTTCCATCAGCCACAAGATAAAAGCCAAGCTCACCTTTTGGGGCTTCAATACGACCATAGGATTCAGATATTTGAGGTTTAAATACTTTTCCAGCATTGCCCATTACAGGGCCATCCTCAATGCCGTCTAGTGCCTGTTTTAATATCTCAATACTTTCACGCATCTCTAGCATTCGTACCATGAACCGGTCATAGCAGTCGCCGATGTCTCCTTCTGAGTAAGGCACACGAAACTTGAATCGATCGTAGATTCCATAATTATCCACTTTACGAATATCATAGTTCACACCACTGGCACGCAACATTGGGCCGGTAATGCCAGCGTTGATGGCCAATTCACGGGAAAGCTTCCCAACACCTTGGGTGCGACTGAGCAATATTTCGTTCTCGCAGAGCAATTTTTCATATTCATCGAGAAATTCTGGGAACCGGTCTACCAATTCGCGAGTACGATCAAGCCAACCATCTGGTACATCACATCTCAAGCCACCGAAACGAAAGTAGTTACACATCATTCTTGCACCGCTGGCCTGTTCAAACAGGTCGAGAATTTTTTCTCGTTCGCGAAATGCATAAAGAAGCGGAGTTCCAAGTGCACCAAGGTCATTGACAAAAAAACCAACCAACGAGACATGGTTCACAAGCCGGGTTAATTCAGCCATTATTACACGCAAATATTCAGCACGCTCCGGAACCTCGATTTCAATCAATTGTTCCGCTGCAAGTGCGTACGCCCAGTTGTTGGTCATGCTGTTGAAATAATCTAGACGATCGGTGAAGGGCATGCTGGCCAGATAACTCATGTTTTCCGCTAGTTTTTCGTGATTGCGATGCAAGTAACCAAATACCGGCTTTAGATCAACTACGGTTTCGCCATCAAGTTTGACATCCATCCGAAATACTCCATGTGTACTCGGATGATGTGGCCCCATAGAGACTTCAAGTAAACTGGTTTCCAGTCCGTCCTGTTGGATTAATTCGTAGTTTGGCGCTGTTTGGGTGGCAATACTCAAACGATCACTTTCCCTCTTTGATGTTTATCCAAGATTTCATCGTGTGGCGTGGGTTCCCATTCATAGTCAAAAGGCTCAACATAGTCTTTTCGCATAGGATGACCCTCGAACTCGTCCCACATTAGAATCCTTCTTTGATCTGGATGACTGATGAAATTTACTCCAAAAAGGTCGAAAATTTCCCGCTCTTGTAATTCACAGCTTCTCCAAACTGGCGTGAGGGACTGGACTTCGGGTTTATTTCGATCTGTTCGCTGCTTAATGGTAATAGGTCCCGTACGCTTTTCCATTGAATAAAGGTGATACACAACCTCTATTCGGCTTGGGTCAGTTCGAGTAACTGTCTCCATTTTTCCTTCTTCATTTTCTACCTTTTCCTTAATTTCGCGGTCTAGATAATCTATACCGGTAACATTACTGCAATAGTCCAGAAGGAATGAATCGTCGTCTCGAAGCCATTTTGCGATTTCTGTTGCCTCAGTTACGGGTATAATCAAAGCACCAAATTTTTCATCCCATTCAATCGAATTGAATCGTTGTGTAATCGCATCATGATTAAGAGGATTGTTCATACTGTGGCTTCCTCTTCCTCTCCTTCGTTGGCGTTAGGGTTTGCGGGTGGCTGCCACACTTCAGGGTTGTAAGGTGGTTCGAGATCTGTGCCGGTAAATTCTGGGATAGGATACTGTCTTCTTCCTTCAGTGAATGCTGGATCAGACTTGATATCTTGTGTGCGTATCTTTTCCTGTAGATAATTTAGTGACTGTAGAACTGCTTCTGGTCGCGGAGGGCAACCTGGCAGATAGACGTCTACCGGAATATATCTGTCGATACCTTTTAATACATTATAACCCTGTTTGAATGGTCCGCCCGATATGGCGCAAGCTCCCATCGCAATAACCCATTTTGGTTCTGGCATCTGGGTATATATGCGGACTACCTGAGGTGCCATTTTCTTCGTTACCGTTCCGGACACTATCATTAGATCGGCTTGCCGGGGTGAAGGGCGAAAAACTTCTGATCCAAATCTTGAGATATCAAATCTAGAAGTCGCTGAGGCGATCATTTCAATCGCACAACAGGCTAAGCCAAAGGTTAACGGCCATACAGAACCTCCTCTTGCCCAATTGTACAGGAAATCCACTTTTGAAACGATTACACCGGCTCGTTCCAGTTCAGCACGAGTAGTGTCATCGAGTTCAATGCTAGGGGATGTGTTTGGAATACTCATTTCCAGTTTAAAACTCCTTTAATCCAAAGGTAAATTAGGCTTTCTGCTAGAAGTAGAATAAAGATTCCCATTGCCAAGAATGCACCAAAGGATAAATCAGTGAACGCGACAGCCCATGGATAAATAAAAACTACTTCAATATCGAATATGACAAATGCTAGAGCGTAAAGATAGTATTGCACCTTGAATTGTACCCATGAATCTCCTTTCGATTCTAATCCGCATTCAAAGGTAGATTCTTTAATTTTACCGGGTTTTTTTGGAGCAAGGATAGCGGAGAGAATTAGTGGGGCACAGGCGAAGCCAACGGCTAAAAGCATCATGAATGCCAGGAGCAAATAAGCGTGGAAAGGTTCGCTATTTGCTCCAAGCACGCGCACGGCATTAAAATGCTGTGTGAGGAACTCGGTTGGCATGATTGTCAGCTCTCTAGGCCAAACGAAAGAGTTCAAAACTGCTTCGCTACTTTGTTGACGCGCAGAGCATTAGGATTCAAAAAAATAAGTCAAGACTCTCTTTAATGAAGGAGACCTGCTCATACTAGAAGTTTGAGTTTTTTGCTAGCTGCTTTCCGGATATAAAGATCCCCTAATGTGACCTACATAGAGTGATAGAGGGAATTTTCAGTCCTGTTCCAGTGCTCGTGTTATCGGAGGTGCCAACACGACGCGGAATCCGGCAAGGATCCATCTGTAATCTGGTTTCTGTGACTCAGCTCGGCATGCTGATCTAAGAATATTGCTGGGACAATAAAAAGCACCTCCGCGTAAAACTTTCATGTTGCCGGTATTTGAGAAAGCCTCGCCATCAGGGTAGGGTTTATATGAATTGAAACACCATTCGAAAAGATTGCCGTGCATGTCATATAATCCCCATGGATTTGGTTTTAACTTGCCAACTGGCTCTGGTTGGTTGCCGCTATTTTTTGCCCACCAGCCGTATTCACTTAATGTTTCTGCTGAGTCACCATAGCTATAGGCGTTATCAGTTCCGGCACGGCAGGCATATTCCCATTCTGTTTCAGTCGGAAGTCTATAAACGTATCCAATCGGAAGTTGTTCTTTCGATTTTGCAGATTTGGTTAGCTTTTCACAAAACTGAGCCGCCTCATACCATGTGACACGATTTACCGGTAAGTTAGGGGTAAACTCTGTACTACTTGGGTTGTTGCCCATTAAATCGCGAAATCTTTGTTGAGTTGTTTCGTATCGGTCCATCCAGAAGCCATGCGGTACAGAAGAGGGATGGACTGGCCCTTCGTCTTTAAATCTTCCAGGTTCATCGCTTGGGCTTCCCATTTGAAAATTTCCAGGAGGTATCCATGCTAGCTGATTAGGCAGATTGATTGGTTGCCAAGACAACTTGAAAAATGCGTTATTTTTGGCTTTTGGTTTAATTAGTAGAGCCGCCGAGTTCTGTTTAGATACAGGAAATGCATGAACAGCCTTCCAGTTGTTTTCATTAATCGTAGTTTCATTAGATTCCCATAATACAATTGTACCCTTCGATGGAGTGTTAATCGCTGTAACCGATAGTTGGTTTGAAACTGGGGTGGCTTTAATGCGGATTTTTGTTTGGCCAAACGGTTGAAGAGTAAATGCACATACGATTATCATGAGGCTGATAAAATGAATATCGCGATAAGGCATTTAACTAAAAAGGATTACAATTAAGAGGGTTCATGAACTCAAGCCAATAAAAACGTTGGCCTATAAAAAAGATTCCGGCGGAGCCAGTTTGAAGAAAACTGCAACCCCGCCGGGGATATTTCGAAGATGCAATGTTAGATATTAGTAGACACTCACGACAGCGCTTGCATCCGCACGCCGTGCGAGATGCGCGGGATAATAATGTTTTTTTTGTTTAGGGCAAGGAATTATTTCCTCTTTATAAACATAAATAAGATCAGCAATTTTTGATTACTTAAAAGTAAAGATTTCCCAGCATTTTAGGCTTTTTTATGAAGGTGATGCCTTTTACCCATTCGACATGTCCGTCATGAAAACCTTGATTGGAACCTTCTGGCTCATCTCCTTGATCGTTGTAATGGTTAACTCCTCGCATAAGCGGATTTGGGTCCCCTGGTCGCCCCCAAGATCCTTGGTATTTTCTGTTTAAATCGGCCCAGATAACTTTGTAGTGAGGGTTGTCGGTACTTTTCAGAGCGAACACCGGGGTGCGAACATCTTCCTGAAACATGGATTTACTGTATGAGTACCGTTTTTCTCCTGCAAAATAAAAATAGCCCATCACCGAGTCACGGCCACCTGGCCAAGACCAAAAATCATCACGATTCCAGCTTCGATTGGATGGACAATAGAACATAGGTCTACGTATGTGATATTGGTTGGTCATGCTGTCCCTGAACCAGACTGAGTTCCAGTATGGGTTGCTTGATCCGCCAGGAGGGAACCTGTCGTCATTATCACCTGCATACATGTCAAGGGAGAGCAGCCATTGATGGATATTGTTTTTACACGTCGTTCGATGTGCTTGTTCTTTGGCTCTTGCCAGAGCTGGTAATAGAAGGCTCGCCAGTATCGCAATGATGGCAATGACTACAAGTAACTCGATTAAAGTGAATGCTTTTTTATCATTTTTCATTATTGAATGAATGCTCACTATGATTAGTTATCTTTCAATTTATTCCCGTAGCCGCATGGGGCGATTATTTCTGTCGTTTATAAGTTTTTGAACGCGATCATTGTAACGTAAACCTTGTGGGTTTAGAAGAACTTGATCTGATGTAACGGGTTGTATGTTTTTTTCGATTTTCTCCCAAATTTCCATGGCTTTTTTTTGTTTTTCCAATCGATTAGTTTCATCTGCAACAAAGTCGTAATTGAATGAATCAAACCCGGGTTGTTTCAGTAAAGCCTTGTTTGCTATGTATCGAACAGCCGAGTACGGATCGTTTAATGAGTCTGCGAGTAATGGCGTTTGCCAGCCACTACCACTTGTGAGTAATGCTGGATCCCAGCCCATATGCCATGCAGCTATCGCTCGCTGACCTGCATCTCCGCTGAGAAGCCATACCACAGAAGCAGCTGTTGTTTTGTGTATAGGAGGCACTTCGGTTTTTGGTTTACCACTTCGTTTGGCTAAATGTTCTGCACTCCAGTCCAGAGTTTTGTCTAAATGACATAAATTACAGGCATTAGGGCGTCCAGTTTTGAGTGTGGTAGCAATGTTTGGTGTTTCTATTGTGTGACTTCGAATGGCCTTTAGAAGTCCGTAAGAGGTATGCGGCATATGGCAGTTATAGCAATTACTGCCTACTGATGTTTCGGAATGCAAGGTATGTGCTGTTATGTTGTTGGAAATATCTTTGTGGCACTGTAGGCATGCTTGGTTGGTGCGCATGCCGCGTGCAAGTTGGTCGTTGGGGTTGCTTTTGTGCATTGAGTGGCAACTAAGGCAGGACATGGTGCCGAGTTGATGACAAGGTGACTCGAGGAGGCCGTTATATTCACGGCCCGTCACACGAATTTTTCCATCGTCCCAGAAAAAGTCCCTAAGTATATCTGGATTTTTTTCTAGGACTGGCTTTAGCCATGGTTGTTCATCAATTTTTGATGGCTGAATAATAGGGGTTGTTTTTGTGAGATCATCACCGGGACGGTAACTAAAGCCGTGTTCTGTCCAGTTTTCACTTTTGTCGAACCATTTCATTCCATGGCAAGAACCGCACACTTGTGTGCTTCGTTTGTGATCGAGATCTGCTGGCTGAATGATAGATAACGGTTCTGAAGCCAAAGCTTTGGCACGATCTTCCTCATTCATCTTAACTAGTTGAAGTTGGCGATCTACATGTTGTTGGCCTGGACCATGGCACGCTTCACATGATATTCCCAGATCGGCAATTTGTGACTCAAAACGTTTTTCAATTTGGTTAGGCTTGGGTTGTGGTCCGGTTGTATGACACCTAATGCAGTTCATGTTCCAGTTCTCTTTACTTATTACCGTGTGCGGATCTCGAATGAAGAGGCTGTTTCGAGGTGCCCAACGTTTGTCTTCAATCAACCACGAGAAGGGGAATCCGATTTGTAAATTCCCCATCATACCCGGCAACCAAAAAACTTGCATATGATGAGAACCGGTAACCATACCCATTCGTATATGAACTGCATTGGGATCTTTCCCATTAGGATTGTTATTTGCTGCTTCAATACTTTCTATGGTAGTCCAATATTCCTCACCACGCTTGTGCATTGTAAATCTCTCTCCTTCAAATGTAAGTGATTGGCCATTGAAATTGGCTTTAACTGATTCAGGGGAAACTATCTGTGTCATGCTGCGATGGTATGAATCATGCCAGCTCTTATGTTCATCAGAGTGACATTCTTTGCAGGAGTTCGATCCAGCGTATTCATTGTCAGATCGGCGGTATGGAAGGGTGTTTTCGAAGTATGATATATTTAATGGAGACGATTCGTTTAAAGATTCAGTTGTTTTCTCGATATTATTTTTTTGTGGGGATTCGAATAAATTAATGGCTATAAGAACAAATACAACGATTGTGATTACAATCATCCAGCGGATTGTGGATGGATGATGCTTTGGTGAATCGTCTTTCATTTGTCAGCAGGAAAAGTAAGCGTAAGAAACGCTTCGGAAAGAAAAAACGGCTCACTTGAGTGAGCCGTTTCCGCAAATCTGATTAAAAATTTTAGTTTGAAGCTTTCCACCAAATATCGTTCTTAACATTTGGGCGAGCACCAGTTTGCGCCTGCGCATAAAACTTCTTGTAAGTAAGATTAAGTGCAGCACCGGAAATAATTCCCACTGTTGCCGAGCCACCTACATCTTGGCGGGTATTTGAATTTTGGCCAGATGTTGCATGGCGTTGAGAGATACCCTCATGAGGTTGATTTCCTGCATCATTGAACCAAAATGGGTTAGTGTCGTCTGTTTCCCACTGTACAATATTACCAGGATCAGTAGCTGACATTTTACGAACTCTGCCAGAATTGTATGCACCAGAGGCAGGATTGCCATTATGAAAGAAGATAATGTTACCGTTCCAAGTATAGCTAGTAATTTTTATTGGACGTTGCGCAAACAACTTTGAGCCATTTGACAGAGCTGCATCTCTTGGGCACATCAAAACTGCATAATTATTGCCTAGGTACTCACCTAATTGTCCGTGTTTAAACGATTCCCTTTGTCCCTCTAAATCTTTCTGTAATTGTGCCAATGACCTTCCTGTTGCATAGCTTGGCATAGCTGTTGAGCCTTTCCAGTTATGGGATGGATTATCACATCTTCCACCACCTTTAAAACCGGTTGAGTTCTCTTTTCCACTACCTGCGTAAGCCCAGCCTGTAGGTCCACTACCATCTCCACCCCAAGTAGGGTGGGGAAGATAATCTTCGTAATCTCCTGTGAACATGTTGAGGGCAAGCATGATTTGCTTGTTGTTGTTCCAGTCGATTGAGTTATGAGCTTTGTCCTTAGCTCTGGCCAACGCGGGTAAAAGCATTCCGGCTAATATTGCTATAATTGCAATTACCACCAATAACTCAATTAAGGTGAATCCAAGGAATACCTTTGAGTTAAGCCTTTTGGTTGAAACGTTTTTATTCATAAAATTACTTAAATTAACCAATAAATTAGATTTGGAACGTGTCTCTAGTGGGAGAAAAGTACGTTTCAAGGGCATAAGAGTCAATGGGAAAAGTGGCGGTTGTTTTGATGATTTGTTTATATTTTCTGATAGGATTGTATACTCAAAAAAAAAAGACCCTCTCGTTTGAGAGGGTCTTAGAAATATTAGATCTAAATTACTTACCAGCAGGGAAGAGCATTTCGTTGTTCTTCGCGCTAGAGTCAATTAGATACTGGGCTAGTTTAGAATCACTAGACTGTTGAACAGAGGAGTCAGAAAGAAGGATGTTACCTTGATTTGCATGAATACTCTCAGTCCATCTTACTACGTTTTTGCCAGTGAACTTCTTACCAAGCTTCTTGATGGCACCCTTGCTGTCATTGTCGTTGTTGTACTTGCCGAACTCAATGTTACGAGTACCAGACAATATGTTGCTTGGCTTTGATTCGTCAGATTCAGAACCAAGAATGTAGCTCATGCTCTTATTCTTATGCTTGCCCATTGGCTCAACGTTACGTTGGCCTCGTGGAGCCTTGGTAGCAAAACTGTTTGCTTGACCACGGTTACTGTCGCTCGGGCTACGAAGCACCTTAGGGTTGCTTAGCTCGTTTGATAGTGCCTGCCAGTGAATCCAGTTTTCCTTGTACTTGCCAAGTGAGTCAGCTGAACCGCCTTCAACAGCAGGAACCTGCCATGGGAAGCGATCTTGGTTGTCTGTTGCATAAATACGTGTTGCAACACCAACTTGCTTAAGGTTGTTAACGCAGCTAATGCGTTGTGCTTTTGCTTTGGCCTTAGCCAGAGCCGGTAATAGCATTCCCGCCAAAATGGCGATAATGGCAATAACGACCAACAGCTCGATAAGCGTGAAGGCCCCGATCTTGGTTTTATTAAAACGCTTCATGATGCGATTCTCGTTTGAGTTTAATTTAGTATACTTGTTAACAGTTAACACTTTACCTAATTAGGGTTAAATGAAAGCGCAGCTTCGTGTCTACCGAGACAGTTGTCAACGCCTATTTGAAGAAAAAATAAGCAGTAAAAGTGCCATTATTTAATTATATGCTTATGTGATTGAAAGTTTTGTTAATTATTCTTTTCTTGCGTGATAATCCCGCAAAACGCGTCAATATCACACAGATTAATGTAATTTTGTCTGATGTTGGTTTGGGGGATATTCTATATTTCGAATTAATTAATTATATATTAAAACGTTTTTTAACGTTATCTCAGAAATGAAGAAAAGCGTTTGTTTGGCAATGAAAATGCTTAAGGTTCTTTTGTGTTTTTTGGGAGGGAGGTAATTTAGATCAATTTTACAATGACATATGAAAAGCAATTGATTCGGTTCATGGGGCGTAAAACGTATGTTCCCCTAAGTGCTCAAGAGATTGCCAAGAATATTTGCTCTGAAGAATCAGAAGCCAAGAAGGTTAGGCGTGAGTTGCGAGAGTTAGTGAGAGCAGGCCGAGTTGTTAAATTACCGGACAAGCGGTTTTTACTGCCCAAGGATGAAGATCATGTGGTTGGGCGTATACTAATGAATCGACGAGGTGGAGGGAGAGTAATTGTAAATGATGCTAAACAGCGTGTTATAGAAATCGCACCAAATTCTGCTTCAACAGCAATGCACAATGACCGTGTTCTTGTTCTTATGGAGCAAAAAATATCTTCTTATCGTTCGTCTGTTAAATCAGATAGATTTGATACACGGCTGCGTGGTAAAGTGGTTAAAGTTTTAGAGAGGGCGAGAACTCAAATTGTTGGGATTCTTGATAAATCTCGTCAACTTTGGTTTGTAATTCCGAATGATCCTCGCATTTCACATGACATCTACCTGCCTAATTTTCGCCAAAAAGGAAAAGTTAAGGCAAGGAGAGGGGATAGTGTTGTTGTGGAAATCACTGAATGGCCCTCTCGTCATAATGCTCCGGAAGGCAAGCTCGTCGAGGTTTTGGGTGGCCCAAAAAAGTTGGGAGTGGATGTGGATTCCATCATCAGGCAATATGAGCTAACTACAAAATTTTCAGCCAGAGTTTTAGCTGAAGCTAATCGGTTGGGTGATTCGGTTAATAAAAGTGACTTGAAGGGGCGATTGGATTGTCGTGATGACATGGTAATTACTATTGATCCGTTCGATGCTCGGGATTTTGATGATGCGATTTCAGTGGTAAGAATTGAAGGTCGGCGATGGAAAGTGTGGGTGCATATTGCAGATGTTTCTCACTATGTTCGTCCTGATAGCGCTTTGGACAAAGAAGCGCGGAGTCGAGGTAATTCAACATATCTTGTGGACAGGGTAATCCCCATGCTTCCTGAGGCGTTAAGTAATGAATTGTGCTCGTTAAAACCGAATGTCGATCGACTTGCTCGTAGTGTCGAATTTGTCCTTACTGAAAGCGGTAGGATTGAGAAGGTTGGGTTTCATTCAACAGTAATACGTTCCAAGCATCGTTATTCGTATGAAGAGGCGTTATCTATTTTGAAGCGTTCACCTGATAATGATAAAGAGAGAATGATTCATAATGCAGATCGACTTGCTCAGAAGCTGCGAAAGATACGCTTTCGGTCTGGGGCTTTGAATCTTGATGTGCCTGAGCATAAAGTGGTTCTCGATAATAAAGGAAATGTGAAAGAAATTAAGCGTGAAGAGAATGATATATCCCACCAGTTGATTGAGGAGTTTATGTTGTTGGCCAATGAGGCTGTTGCAAAAGAGGCTAAGCGGCGCAGAGTGAAAGTTTTACATCGTATACATGAAGCGCCAGATAATGAAAAACTAGACAATCTTCGTGCGCAGGCGGTGTTGATGGGGTTGCGAGCAGGTAATCTTGCGGATCAAAAACAGGCAGGAAAATTTTTAAACAGTCTTAAAGGGCATCCGCTCGAGGATGTATTTCGCATTGGCTATCTTCGTTGTATGAAGCGTGCTTGTTATTCGATGCATTCCGTAGGGCATTATGGTTTGGCTAAGAAGGATTACGTTCATTTCACTTCACCTATTCGCCGATATGCCGATTTAGTTGTACATAGGACAGTTTATCAGGGTTACAAGAATAAGGCTGTCATACTTGAGGAGGTGGCAGATCATATTTCTTTGACCGAACGCAATTCTTCTGATGCAGAACTTGATAGTAAACTTGTAAAATTACTTTCGCATTTACAACGTCAGATTGATCAAGGACAACGAGAAATTTATTCGGGACTAGTCACTGAAGTTCGCAATATTGGGGCAATGATTGATATAGTAGAACTAGGTATCAAAGGCCTTGTGAAGCGCTTTAGTATGACGGATGACCACTATAGGTATTCTTCCGATCAAGGTCGGTTAGTAGGTCGATTGCGTGGCAATGAAATATCTCCTGGATTGATGATGAAGGTTCAGATTGATGAAGTGGATTTGCGTAAAAAACAGGCTGATTTCATTGTCGTTAAGGGTAATACATCTAAAGGCAAATCCAAGGTTAGACGGAATCATCGCAAAAGTTTTTCTCCTAATAAAAAAAATAAATCAAAAAATCCCGAGAATAAGAAAAGGAGAAAATAATGCGTAGATTAAAAAACGGTTTGATACTCATTGTTGTAATGATGGGATTTGGTGGTTTTATCCGCTTTGGTTCTGAAAAGAGTACGCCTGCTCATTTTGTTCAAGTTAAAGATGCTGATGACTCTTTTGCATTGCTTCCGAGTGAGAATAAATTTTCAGAGGATTTAAGGTTGAAGTTTCAGGAGGCAACTCAAAAAAATACTAATGGTCTGCTCAAAGCGATAGAAAGTGGCCAGAACTTGCGATTAAAATTATCAGGCCGTGAGCCTCTTGATTTCGCTTTTCGTAAGTTTCCTGTATTTACTCATAACTATAAAACTGCGCTTGGAAAAACAGCATTGCTTGAGGAACAACACGATGTGTTTGAAGCCATAGCGGTAGATCAAGTTGGAGAAGTGTACAGGGGGTCATTCGCACTCGTTGGAACTTCTATTGCTGGTATTATTCGTATGGCTGACGGTTCTTCGGTTGAGCTTCTTGGAGTAGACGGGCAATCCTTATTGGCTTTGAATAGAGAGTCCAATCAGAATGGATTAGTGTGTGTGAGTGATCCACGCAATATGGAGGCTCGCACCATGTCTCTTGATCCAACATTAGTATTATCGGACTGGTCTCAAGCCTCTTCAGCTTCATTAGAGCCGATTGACGAGCAGACAACATTGGCTAGTTCAGGGATTGATCCTGTGACTGGAGCAGAGACCTTGGTTTTAAATGCTCCCGCTAATCCACCGCAATACGAGGCATCTTTGAAAGTGGCGACAGTAATAGTGGTGTTAGATAAATCTGCCACTGGGGCAAATACAAAAAACAACCTCACTAAGGTTGCTAGTCAATATTTGGCATTGATGGCTAATGTAGCAGCTATTTATGAAAATCAATTAGGAATCCGACTATTAGTCCAGGAAATGATTCTGACTCCCAACTCTTCCGATTATGAGGATATTCCTTTTGATGATAATGGGGGGACTCTAAAAGAGTTTGCAAGCTGGGTTCAACGTTGGAGACCGGAATCAACTTATGGTCAATCGGTTGCAATTAGATTTGGGGCAGGTCTCAGTGGAGGCACTTTAGGGATTGCATACTTAAATTCTCTCCATAGCCGGAATGCTGTAGGCGTTTTAAGAGCTGGTTTTGGTTGGGCACTTCCAAGTCATGAGATGGGACATATTTTTGGTTCCGATCATTCACTTGGAGGTGTGATGAATGCTCAATACAACAATTCTACTAGATCATTTTTTAGAGATATTGAGGGTCAACAAATCACCGCGGTAAAACAGATTCATAGCCGGTCTAGTAGACTATTAAACGGTCCTGCGATAATGCGCAACCCGGTAGAGATGCCATTTGCTAATGACGATGTTATGTGGTGTGCCATGGGGGAAAAAGTTAGTCATCCGTTGCTATCCAATGATTTGAAGCAAGTTTATCGCGGACAGGAAAATAATCTTACATTGTTGGAGGTGGGGCAGGTTGCTCCTCGTTATGCTGGTTCCGTTATTGTTGAGGATGGATTAGCTGTATTTTCACCTTCGAGTGATTTCAAGGGAACGGCTTGGTTTAGTTACAGTGTAAAGGGAGATGTTGGGCAGGGTTGGTTGCACAAGGGAGATGTGGCTGTTGTTGTAGGTGAGCTTGGAAGTGATATTTACGAGATGGATTTAGGAGCGGGGCAGTCCAAGACACTCAAATTACCAGGGGATGGCGTGATATCGCAGTTACGAATACCTAAACAGGCTATCATGCATGAAAGTGACAGTGGTTCGGGAGTATACATTTTACGTGTGAATGCTGATGCCGATGGAACAGATAAAATTCAATACAGAGTAGGGAATCAACGAAAGAGCCTGAAGATTAATTACATAAAATATTTGCCAGTTGCTGAACCTGATCAATTTAGTATTAGCGCGGGTGAAACATTGCATTTTAATCCGCTGGTCAACGATTGGGCTGCAGGATTGAGGGGTGCATATAAAACTGAGCCAGTTGTTGGCGTTGGGACAGATAGTGAAGGAAGAACTGGGCAGGATTTTTTTCCAGATGGATTTAGATTGGTAAGTGCTCGGTCCAAGGCAACTAAAATTGGCGTTCTAACTGTACATCGTTCTCCGATGGTAAAGAATGGCAGACGCCGTAATGAGCCCAATGGTCTTCTTAGTTTTAGGGCAAAGCAGAATGCCAGCGGATCAGGTCCAGTTGAATATACCATTGAAGACTCTATTGGCCAACGTACTTCAGGCACGATAACTATTAATATAGCAGGTAATCAAGGGGTATACATAGATTCAAAAAGTTATGCCAGAGGTTGGGTTCCGGTTGATGGGGGTTATGGTGAGAGGTGGACTCAAGTTGGTTTTAATGATGCTAATTGGAAGAGGGGCCGAAATGGGGCCGGCTATGAGCGCAGCACAGGTTATCAGTCTTTGATTAGTTCATCGCTGAACTTCAGAACGGCGATGTACAATAAGAATGAGTCAATTTATCTTCGATATTCGTTTAACGTAGATCAATCTGAAGTAATAGATAAGTTGATCTTAAGAATGAAATTTGACGACGGTTTTATTGCCTATCTAAATGGAAATAGAGTTGCATCCTCCAATGCTCCATTGGAAGCCGAATGGAATTCCGGGGCGACCGAATTACATGATGATCAGTTGGCTCTTGAATTTCAGTCGTTTGATATTACGCAGCATAAAAATATCCTATTAGTCGGCAAGAATGTATTATCAATACACGGCTTGAATTTCGGCGTGACCAGTTCAGATATGTTGGTTTTGGCTGAGTTGGGTTATACTCTTGAAGCGGATTCTAGTAGGATTATTCCGATTTGTGATCCTCCAACTGAGCGAACTTCCGAGTCTGTTATGTTAAATGGTCGTCTTACAAATAATTCCTCGAAGACAGACGTTTTTTTCGTTTGGGGCAATGCAGATGGAGGCCCTAATAATGACAAATGGGATATGCGTAAACAGGTCAAGCTAAACGCGAGTGGGGGTTTTCATTGTTTAGTTTCTAATTTAACTGCAGGTGAAGACCTGTATTATCGAATTTATGTTGATGGACCTAATGGTGTTATTTGGTCAGAGGCTACACAAAAGACATCAACTTTAGAGAAAGGCCAACTTGTCGCTAGGCCGGATGAATTTAATGTGGCATTTGGTGAAACTTTACGAGTTGTCAATGTAGCTGAGGGAGTTTTGGGAAATGATGTCGGCGTTGGTGCAGATACTGGTTCGGTTCTTTTGAAACAGCCACTGAATGGAAGTTTAAATTATAATAGTAATGGGACATTTTCATACTTTCCAAAAGCAGGGTTTAGCGGGAAGGATTACTTTCTATATAGATTGGGTAAAACAGTGGAATTAACACAAACTGGTGCATTGCAAAAAACCGTTGTATCTGTTGGTGGTGATTGGAAGTATTATGATAAGTCTATTGCTCCTAACCGTAATTGGATGAAGGAGTCATTTGATGATAGTAGCTGGTCAATAGGACCGGGATTATTGGGATATGGTAACGGTAATGAGGTTACAGAAATAAATTTTGGTACTAATCCTGAACGAAAAAATATAACTGCATATTTCAGGCAAGCATTTCAAATAATGGACAAGGAGTTAATTGGCAGTGTTGTTTTTAATTTATTGAGAGATGATGCGGCGGCAATTTACTTGAATGGTAAAGAGGTATATCGAGATAAAAATTTATCTCGAACTGCAAGGCACACAACTATGGCATCTAGTTCGATTGCAGACGAAACGGCTTACGCAACGTTTGAAATTGATGGTCTTTCCTTTGTTGAGGGCAGAAATGTGATAGCCGCGGAGGTACATCAGGCTAGTCGAACGAGTTCAGATTTGTCTTTTGCCCTTTTGGGGCAGGCTAATCTTATTCCCGGAAGTAGAGTGACTATATTAGTCGATTCAAATGAAAATACCTCAATAAATTTAACCTATAACGTTACAGAAAGTCAGATTAGGTTTAAATTTAGGTCAAAATTGGATAAAATCTATGTTTTGGAGTCTTCAGGGGATTTAATTAGTTGGGATAAATTCAAAGTTATTAAAGGTAATGGTGATAACATCGAAATTATTCAAAAAATTGATCTTTCTGTGAAAACCCGATTTTTCCGTTTAAAGGGTTAAATTTGAGCTTAATTCCTAAGGAATAGACAATTATGCAAACTTTTCAAACGACTTTGTGAAATTTTTCACAAAATCGCTTTTAACTAATCCTGTTGGGTTGTACTTTCGTGTTGGAGGGTTGAATTGGTTAAATGAATACGACTGAAATTGGTTATAATTCAAAAGTTGAGGGAAATGTCGTTCATACTCGACTGGATGCCGCTGTCAGTTGGTTTAGGAAGAACTCAATTTGGCCAATGCCGATGGGTTTGGCTTGTTGTGGGATTGAGTTAATGGCTGTTGGTGCGAGCCGATATGATATTTCTAGATTTGGTTCTGAGGTGATGCGTTTTTCTCCCCGGCAATCTGATGTGATGATTGTTGCTGGAACGGTTACTTACAAGATGGCTATTGCAGTTCGTCGTATTTATGAACAAATGCCGGAACCCAAGTGGGTTATTGCTATGGGGGCATGTGCTTCGAGTGGGGGTATGTATCGTAGCTATGCTACTTTACAGGGGGTAGATCGAATTCTGCCGGTAGATGTTTATGTTAGTGGATGTCCGCCACGTCCAGAAGCTTTGTTGGAAGCATTGATGAAGCTACAGGATAAGATGGCAAAAGAGCCTCACATTAAAGACAAGAAACCAGCAAGAGATCGAGGCTTGGTCTTATCTTAAGATTCAAATGACAGCCAAGCAATTAGCCAAGAAAATTCAACGCCAGTTTAAGGGTGTTACTTCGGATTCAGTTGAGTTTCGAAGTGAGTTGACGGTCGAAATTTCTGATGCGTCTCAGATTGCTGAGGTATGCCGTTTTGCTAAAGAGCAATTGGCTTTTGATTACTTGGTTGATTTATGCACGATAGATAATGAAGACGAAACACCTCGTTGGACTGTTGTCTATCATATATACAGTTATAAATATTTTCAGCATCTTCGTTTAAAAGTAAATGTAAGTGAGGAAGAATCAGAATTGCCGACGGTTACTTCTGTTTGGCGTACGGCCAATTGGCATGAGCGTGAAGCGTTTGATATGATGGGGATTAAGTTTATTGGGCATCCTGACTTGCGTCGAATTTTAATGTGGGAAGGTTATCCCTATTTTCCTTTGCGAAAGGATTTCCCTCTGGCTGGTAAACCAAGTGAAATGCCAGATGTAGCTTTTACCGATCCTGTTCCGCTTGAGGGTGGGCCATTTGTTACAATTGCAGGAGGTAAAGACTCTGCCGATCGGGAGCCTCGAGTAAGGACACCGGAATAGTCATCATGTCAGAAGTAAGGAATATCGATATTTCTGATACGGCTTTACGATCTGCTGAGGCCGTTGATGAATTGAAGGATTTACAGGGAGAGAAGATGACTCTCAACATGGGACCGTCTCATCCTGCTACTCATGGCGTTTTACGTTTATCACTTGAGCTTGATGGTGAGATTATTACCAAGGCTGATCCTGAAGTCGGTTATTTGCATCGCGGTGATGAAAAAATTGCTGAAAATATGACTTACAACCAATTTATCCCTTACACGGATAGGTTGGATTACTTGGCGCCTTTGGCTAATAACGTTGCTTATGCTCTTGCGGTCGAGAAGTTGCTTGATGTCGATGGTCAGCTTCCTGAACGCTGTAAATATATTAGAGTAATCTGCTGTGAGTTGGCTCGCATATCGGCACACCTGCTTGGTTTGGGAGCTTTTGCAATGGATGTAGGGGCACTTACAGTTTTTCTTCATACATTTAATGAGCGTGAAAAAATTTATAATCTTATTGAGGCGTTAACTGGCGCTCGCTTTACCACCACATATACCCGGATTGGAGGTTTGTCTCGTGACTTGCCAGAAGGCTGGACATCTGAATTAGGTAAATTTACGAAAGAAGTGAGTGAGGCAATAGAGGAGGCCGATAAGCTTTTAACTCGAAATAAGATCTTCATTGATCGAACCAAAGGGATAGGTGTTATCGCTCGCGATGAAGCAATCGACTTTGGTTTAACTGGACCTAACTTGAGAGGGAGCAACGTTGAGTATGATCTGCGCAAGGCTCATCCCTATTTGGTATATGATCAGTTGGATTTTGATATTCCTTATGGAGAGATCGGTGACTGTTATGATCGTTATCTTGTTCGAATGGAGGAGATGCGTCAAAGTGTCCGAATTCTTGATCAATGCATTGCCAAATTGCCGGGCGGGCCAATTAACATAGATGATGGTAAAATTGTTCTTCCGGATAAACAAAAAGTGTTGTCGAGTATGGAGGAATTGATACACCAATTCATGCTTGTGACACAGGGGCAGAATGCTCCAGAAGGGGAGGTGTATTTTGGTGCTGAGAATCCAAAGGGAGAACTAGGGTTTTATATTTTTAGCAAGGGTGGCGGCGTACCATATCGAATGAAGATTAGAGCTCCATCCTTTGTGAATTTAAGTATACTAAGTCATATGCTGCCTGGTCACATGATGAGTGATATTGTGGCTATTCTAGGTTCTCTAGATTTTGTGATGGGGGAATGTGACAGATGAGTTTTGAAGCAACCAAAACACTTGAGCGTGAAGTTGATAGATTGGTGAAGAACTATCCGGAAAAACGAAGTGCTTCATTGATGGTTCTGCATGCAATCCAGGAGGAATTTGGTTATATATCCAAGGATGCTGAGTTATGGGCTGCTAAAAAACTGGATCTGAAGCCGATTAATATTCATGAGTTAGTGACATTTTATCCAATGCTTAGGGAGCATGACCCTGGTAAAACAGTTATTCGGGTATGTCGAACCTTGAGCTGCGCTTTGGCGGGTAGTCATAAGTTGCATGGCCATATTTGTGAAAAACTTGGGCTGGATAAAGAAGGCCATGGGTTGCAGAGGACAAAAGATGGGAAATTCGGAGTGGAATTTGCTGAGTGTTTAGCGAGTTGCGGAACCGGTCCTGTAATGATGTGTAATGACGACTTCTTTGAGGCAGTTTCAAATGAAGCCGCAGAAAAAATTTTAAAGGAATACGATTAGTGGAAATGGTTGCCGAACTAGGATTCGAACCTAGACAAAGTGAGTCAGAGTCACTCGTGCTACCGTTACACCATTCGGCAAATCGTGATGCGTGATAGAGATTGATTTAGGTCTTGTAGTCAAGGCGAAATAGAATGCCTAGTGAATATAAACTTGTTTTGAAGCACGTCGATAAGGCGGGTTATACAAGTGGTATAGAGTGTTACCAGAAACATGGTGGCTATAAAACCATGAAGAAGGTCTTCAAGATCAAGGCGAAAAAAAACAAGGATGGAGTAAATACTCCTCAAGAAATTATTCGTAAAGAGGTCCTTGTTTCAGGGTTAAGGGGCAGGGGTGGTGCGGGTTTTTCGGCCGGCATGAAATGGAATTTTGTAAACCGAAAATCTGGCAATCCAATTTACCTAATATGTAATGCGGATGAATCTGAACCGGGTACATTTAAGGATCGCCAGATTATATATAAGGATCCGCATCAGCTTATCGAAGGTATGGTCATTGCTTGTTATGCTAACGATGTTAATCTTGCCTATATTTATATCAGGGGTGAGTTCCCGGAAGGTGCAAAAATACTAAATCGAGCTATAGCTGAAGCGAGAAAAGCTGGATATTTAGGCAAAAAAATTTGTGGAACAAAATTTAATTTGGACATTCATGTTCACCGGGGTGCAGGGGCGTATATTTGCGGTGAAGAAACAGGTTTAATAGAGTCCTTGGAGGGTAAACGTCCTTATCCAAGGATTAAACCGCCTTACTTTCCTGCTGTGTTAGGCCTCTATATGTGTCCAACCATCGTCAATAATGTAGAAACTCTATGTAATGTTCGACATGTAATGGAAATGGGCGGTGAGGCTTATGCAGCACTGGGTACCCCTAATAATACAGGGACAAGGATTGTTAGTCTGAGTGGGCAGGTGAAGCGTCCTGGTTATTACGAAATTGAAGTAGGGAAAGCTACTTTGGGAGATTTGATTTTCGGTAAAGAGTTTGGGCAGGGATTACTTGAAGGCCGTAAGCTTCAGGCAATTATTCCAGGGGGCTCATCATCCAAGGTGTTTCGTGAGGGGGAGACATTTAAAATCAAAGGCAAAGACAAGAACGGGAAGGAAGTGGAAAAGAAACTAGATTTGTTAGATATTCCTTATGATTTTGATACGTTGATGAAATGTGGATCAATGTCTGGTTCTAGTGCTATAATAGTAGTTGATGACTCCGTAGATATAGTTGAGGCGCTCGGAAATCTTTCGGATTTTTATGCTCACGAAAGTTGCGGTCAATGTACGCCATGTCGTGAAGGCTCTTTATGGATGTCAAAGGCGCTCAAGCGGATGCGAAGCGGGCAAGCGCGTAAGGCGGATGTGGATTACTTGAAACACATTGCTCATAATATTCAAGGAAGGACGATTTGCGCATTTGGGGAAGCCTGTGCTTGGCCAGTGTTGAGTTTTGTTGATAAATTCAAAGACAAATTCGAGAAGCGTGGTATTCAAGATGAAGATCGAATGCTTGAAGAAAAAAACAAAGGGGAGATAGGTTAAAATGCCCGAAAAGGAGATGCTGTCAGCTATTGAAACTGTTAATGTAAAAGTAGATGGTCGATCTATTGATGTGCCTAGAATGACTCCTAACTGGGAGGGGAAGCCGGAACCTACTACTGTCTTACAGGCCTGCAAGCATGCTGGTATTGAGATTCCGCATTATTGTTATCATCCAAAATTGCCAGTTGTTGGAAATTGTCGCATGTGTTTGGTCCACGTTGGAATGCCGGGTCGGCCAGGGTCTGATGGTAGGCTGCCTTTGAATGATGACGGCACCCCGAAAATTTTTCCCATGCAGTTGCCCTCTGAACCGGAGACTCCACGTGGAGTTATTGGATGTGCAACCGCCATAGTTCCGGGGATGGAGATTTACGCTAGTAGTCCAGAGACAAAAGAGATGCGAGAGTCCGTTCTTGAATCTCTACTTATTAATCATCCCTTGGATTGTTCGATCTGTGATCAAGCTGGTGAATGCAAGCTTCAGGAGTATTCCTATGATCATGGACAGGCAGAGAGTGAGTTTGAAGAAGTTAAGGTTCACAAGCCCAAGGCAGTTGATCTTGGCCCGCGCATTACCCTTGATGCCGAGCGATGTATTTTATGTACGCGCTGTATTCGTTTCACAAAGGATATTGTAGGCGATGATGCTCTCGGAATAGTCAACCGAGGTGGCTACAACACCATTTCTACTTTTCCGGGTGAGTCTTTTAACAACAATTATACACTAAATACTGTTGATATATGTCCGGTTGGAGCTTTGACTTCTGATGATTTTCGTTTTCAGATGCGTGTTTGGTTTCTTAAAGAGACCAAGAGTATTTGTACTGACTGTGGTTCTGGTTGCAATGTGACAATCGGATCAAGAGAGAATAAAATGTATCGTTATGAACCGCGTCAAAACGATGCGGTTAATGGACATTGGATGTGCGATTCTGGTCGATTAAATTATAAGTGGATTGGCAGAGAAGACCGCTTGTCGAGCCTTATGAGATCGAAGGGTAAGTCGAGTTGGCCAGATGCATTAAGAGAAATTTCTAATCACTTGATAAATGCCGAGCATGGGACAGTAGCTATAGTAGCTTCAGCTCGTCAGACGAATGAGGAACTATATATTCTTAGTGAAATTGCGAATTTTTTCGGTGCAACTACAGACGCTATTCCAAGAAAAGGTAAGGCTGATCATTTAATGATGATTGAAGATCGCAATACCAACACGACGGGTGCTCAGCTTGTAGGCATTACTAATAAGCGTGTTGGATCGAAACTCTCCAAGATTAAAAAGGATATTGAATCAGGCAAAGTCAAGACGTTGATTGTCTTTGGAGAAGATGTCACAAAGCATGGAATAGATATTAAGTTGTTGAAGAAGGTCACATTGATTGTAAGCGATATATTGCCTAATAATACCACCAAGGCTGCAGACTTTTTACTTCCCGGTTGCGCGCACGCTGAAAAGAGAGGAACCTTTACCAATGTAAAAGGTCGAGTGCAGAAATTCATGAAGGCTCTCGATCCCCCGGGTGATGCATTGCCAGAATGGGAGTTTTTACATGAGCTGGCTCATAATGTAACTGGGTTGGATGGTTTTAAGACTATTGAGGGATTATTCGATAAAATGGCAAGAGAAGTTAATGCGTTCAAGGAAGCTGAATTAACTTGGGCCAAATTAGGCGATCAGGGTGTCGATGTAGAATTATAATGTTAAGTTTTATAGCAGAAATTTTTTCGAGTTACCCATGGTTATTGGTGTTAGCCAAGGTTCTTGGAGTTTTTGCTGTTGTTATGCCCATGGTTGCCTATTCCGTTATGGCTGAGCGACGAATTTCAGCACTAATTCAGGATAGAATCGGTCCAAATCGTGTAGGTGTTCCATTCACTAAAATTAAGCTTCTCGGTCTAGGGCAGCCATTGGCGGATGGATTAAAGTCTTTTTTAAAGGAGGATTTCACTCCTGCCTACGTTAAAAGAATCTTTTTTTGGATGGCTCCTGCTGTAGCAATGATTCCATCTTTTGTTGTCTTTGCCGTCATTCCGTTTGGTTCGTTTTTAGGAGGGGAAAAAATGGTAATTGCAGATTTAAATGTGGGGATATTGTTTACCTTTGGGATAGTGTCGCTAGGAGTATACGGGATAGTATTGGCTGGGTATGCTTCTAACTCAAAGTATCCATTTCTAGGAGGTATACGGTCGAGTGCGCAGATGATCTCCTACGAGATTGCGATGGGTATGGCTGTAGTTCCAGTGTTTATGTTAGCATCAGACACAGAATGGCAAAGTAACCTGTCCTCAGGTGTGTGGAAGGATTACCTTGATGGGGTTGGGTTATTGAATCTATCTAGTGTGATTGCCTATCAAAGTGAAGGTTTGTTTAGTTGGATGATCTTCAAACAACCAATTGCCTTCTGCATCTTTTTGATTGCGATTTTTGCAGAGACTAATCGATTGCCATTTGATATGCCGGAATCCGAGACTGAATTAGTTGCCGGATACAACACAGAATATAGCTCGATGCGTTTTGCTCTTTTTTTTATGGGTGAATATGCGGCCATGATTGCCGGTTCAGCCTTGATGGTAGTACTATTTTGTGGTGGGTGGACCTTGCCTTTGCCTTTTACTGACTATCTTAGCACTCCAGCTACAGGATTTGTCCAAGGGGTGTCGCATATAATTGTGTTTATAATTAAGATTGGCGTATTTTTGGGTTTGATGATCTGGGTTCGTTGGATGCTTCCTCGTTTTAGATATGACCAACTAATGAACATTGGATGGAAGAGATTTTTACCTCTAAGTTTGGCAAATATTATACTGACAGCAATTGTATTATGGATGTTTGCATAGGTAATAGATAATGAAAGTAGAACGAGCAAAATTAACTTGGTTTGAGCGCCTATATATTCCGTCAATACTGAATGGATTCAAGGTGACTTTGCGCCACTTTTTTTCATGGAAACGTTCCAAGGTTTATGCTGATAAACAATCTTCTTTCTCGGCAAAGTTGACGATGCAGTATCCTGAAGAAAAATGGCCCGTTCCAAGTGGTTACAGGGGTGCTCCATATCTAGTGAAGGATGTTGATAATAATACCAAGTGTGTATCTTGTCAGTTATGCGAATTTGTTTGTCCTCCGAAAGCCATTCGCATAACGCCACCTGGTCAGGATGGGGAGGTTGACAGGGAGGGAGCAGAGAAAATGCCCAAGGAATTTGATATAAACATGCTTCGCTGCATTTATTGTGGTTTTTGTCAGGAAGTTTGTCCGGAGGAGGCTATATATTTACTCAAAGATTATGCCATTACAGGAGAGCGGCGAGAGGAATTGATATTCAATAAAGAAAAACTGCTCTCACTGGGAGGTGAAGATAAACGTGCTTATAATCATCATGTGCAGGATGGTGTTGATGAAGGAATTAAAAAGTGGGAAAAAAAGACACAAGAAGCAAAAGATCAGCCTGAATTTCACTAGCATTAAAATAAATGGAATCGATCTTATTTAATATATTCGCCGTGCTGGCAGTGCTTAGTGCTTTGCTTGTGGTTGTGAATCCATTTAGTCGTAATCCGGTGACTAGTGCAATGTTCCTCGTCACCACCATGATTTCGATTTCAGGTTTATTCGTTTTGCTGAATGCTTATTTTTTAGCAGCTGTTCAGATTTTGGTTTACGCAGGGGCGGTTATGGTTTTGTTCCTGTTTGTAATAATGTTGCTAGATGTTCAGGAAACTGCTCGACGAAAATTGCGTGTCGTTAGTCTTGTTATGGGCTTTTTATCTGTTGGAGCATTATTTGGTGTTTACAAAAGTTCACTAGAGGCTACTTACGAACAGGAATTGGATGGTTCATCGGGGGCTGTTCAATTTGGTGAAATAACTGGTTTTTGGGCAGAGTTTGCTGAGTCTAACTATTCTTATAATAAAGTCGAAGGTTCTGTTATTGGTAGTACTCAAGCGTTGGGGCAAGAGCTTTTTAGTAGTGTAAATGGTTTTATTTTACCTTTTGAAATAGTTTCTATCCTCCTTTTGGTTGCAATGATTGGAGTGATATTATTGAGTAAAAAAGAGTTTAGATGATGGAGCCTACTTTGAGTCATTATTTACTGGTAAGCGGGGCACTTTTTTCTATTGGCCTTTTGGGGGTGATAGTGCGTCGTAATCTCCTGATTATCTATATGTCTCTTGAATTAATGCTTAATGCCGCGAATGTAGCCTTGGTGGCCATGTCAAGATTCAACGGGAATCTGGACGGTCAGGTAATGGTTTTCTTTATTATTACAGTTGCAGCTGCTGAGGTGGCAGTTGGTTTGGCCTTGATAGTGGCATTATACCGTAAGCGTCAAACTACTGAGGTTGAAGATTTGGCGACAATGAAGCTCTGATATGGAACTTGCTGCTTGGTTAATACTTTTATTTCCTCTGATTTCAGCGGTCCTTATTGGTATTGGGGCATTCCGATCGAAGTCTGTGAGCGCCGGCTTTTCCATTAGCGCAGTTTTAGGATCCTTTCTTTTGACAGTTTCAATGATTGCAAATGATGTGACTCTAAATACCGGCGTCAATTGGCTTTCAATTCAAGGTCTTAATATCGACATTGGCTTGCAAATCGACAAATTAAGTAAACTGATGCTTTGTGTTGTCACTGGTGTTGGTAGTTTGATTCATATTTTTTCTTTGGGATATATGAAGGGAGATAGGGATTTCTCACGCTATTTCGCTTTTCTAAGCCTGTTCATATTTTCAATGCTGGGCATTGTTATGGCTGATAATTTTGTGATGATGTTCATATTTTGGGAGCTTGTTGGTGTGTCCAGTTATTTACTTATCGGTTTTTGGTTTGAAAAACCAAGTGCTGCTGATGCGGCCAAGAAAGCATTCCTTACAAATCGAGTTGGTGACTTTGGATTTCTAATTGGAATTCTAATGGTGTGGATGGTTTTTAAGACAGTAAGCTTCAATGAGCTTGAGAATGATTTGTCGAAAGAAGACTCTGTTATGCTTTGTGGCTTGGCAGGCTTTCTTATCTTTTGTGGAGCCATGGGTAAATCTGCGCAGGCGCCGCTTCACGTCTGGTTGCCGGATGCTATGGAAGGTCCTACCCCGGTAAGCGCATTAATTCATGCAGCTACAATGGTTGCAGCTGGTGTCTATATGTTGTGTCGAGTTTTCTTTCTTATTGAAGGTACATGGGCGATGGAAGTGATCGCTTGGATTGGAGGTGTTACTGCATTAATGGCCGCACTAATGGCCGTGCAGCAAGACGATATTAAGCGAATACTTGCTTACTCAACACTATCTCAACTGGGCTATATGATAATGGTAGTTGGGCTAGGAGGAAGTCATGATGAACATTATATAATAACTGGTGTAGCAGGAACGGATGCTGCGATGTTTCATCTCACGACCCATGCTTTTTTTAAGGCGATGTTATTTCTTGGTGCCGGGTCAGTGATTTATGCCTGTCATCACGAGCAAGATATTTGGAAAATGGGAGGGTTGCGGCATCGAATGCCAAAAACTTATTGGACTTTTTTAATCGGCACTTTAGCGCTTTGTGGCGTTCCATTATTGAGTGGATTTTTTAGTAAGGAAGCAATTTTGGTTGTAGCATATAAAGAGAGCACTCCTTTATTTTTAATTGCTGTGATTGTAGCTGTTTTGACTACCTTTTATATGACTCGACTATTCATTGTTGCGTTTAATGGGGACGCTCGGTCTGATTATTCAAGGGATGCTAAAGAGAGTCCGGCCGTGATGACGGTGCCTCTTATGGTTCTTGCCATACCATCTATAATTGCTGGTTACTTCAATGTGCATGAACCAGATCCAATTATCCTTTTTGCCTCATTAATTGCGTTGGTTTTTGGAGGGCTTTTATCGTTTGGGTTATATAGAAATGCTGTTAAAGATCCGCTCCCGGTTAAGCTTGGATTCTTTGCCAAATCGATGAGTAGACGTTTTTGGTTTGATGAATTATATCAATGGCTAATTGACAATTTTCAGGAGAATCTGGCTAAAATTGCGAATGCTGCTGATCGCTGGTTGATTGCTGGGGTAATGGTGCGTGGAGCCCATGGAACTACAGAGCTGGTAGGGCGTGTATTGCGTTTGGTTCAAACGGGAAATTTGCAAACTTATGCATTTTGGTTTGCCGCTGGATTGGTTTTAGTGCTGGTTTTTGCATTAAGTTAACAAGGAATGAGTTATCTTTTTTTAATAGTTTTATTTCCGTTATTAGCAGCTTTGGTAGTAAGCCTCATTCCAGGGAGTCAGGTTAAGGCTATTCGTAGTGTTTCGTTGGTGGCCTCTGGGTTATCTGCAATACTTTCATTAGTTGCATTCAGTATGTTTCAATTCGGTGAAGGATTGCAGTTTGAGACTAAATGGACATGGGTTGAGAGCCTTGGGTTGAATTTTCATTTAGGGGCGGATGGAATCAATATAGGAATTATTTTCATGGGTGCTGTTGTTTCATTTGCAGCAGTTTGTTGTGCTGGTGATATCACACACAGATTTAAAGAATTTTATATTCTGCTTAATATTATGATAGGTGGGGTGCTTGGCGCATTTGCTTCCATGGACTTATTTTTATTTTATTTTTTTCATGAATTAGCCTTGGTGCCAACATTCATTATGATCGGAGTTTGGGGCAGGGGGCAGAAACGAAATTATGCTACATATAAAATTACACTGTATTTAAGTTTTGGAGCGTTGCTGGCCTTGATTGGGTTAATAGGTGTATATGTGCAAGTTGGGGCAGATTCATTTAGTATCCCCGACTTGGTGGCAAAGGTTAAGGATCAGCCAATCGATGTAGCTGCACAGCAATGGATATTTCCGCTGCTAATGTTTGGCTTCGGTATTTTAGTTTCACTTTGGCCATTCCATACTTGGGCCCCGTTAGGATATGGAGCAGCTCCGACGGCAACTGCAATGCTGCACGCTGGTGTTCTGAAAAAATTTGGTCTTTATGGGCTGATCCGTGTTGCTATTCCGATGGCTCCAGCCGGCGCCCAATATTGGCTAGGTATACTTGCATGGTTGGCACTGGCTAATCTTTTATTTTGCGGTTTGGTTGCAGTGCGCCAAAGAGATTTAAATCTTTTAATCGGTAACTCAAGCGTGGCTCACATGGGATTCATTTTTCTGGGAATTGCTAGCATGAATGTCATAGGTTTGACTGGGGCTGTTCTAGTTATGATCGCCCATGGTCTGCTTGCTGCGCTGGCGTTTGGTTTGAGTGGCCATCTTTATCAGCAAAACGGATCACTTGATATGTCGCAGATGGGAGGTTTGCTACGAAAAATGCCTTTAGCTGGAACAGCGTTACTAATGGCAATGATGGCAGGATGTGGTCTTCCAGGATTTGCAAATTTTGCTGGTGAGCTAACCATCTTTTTCGCTACTTGGTCTGCCGGGTTTAAATTGATTACGGTAATTGCTGCTTGGAGCGCATTGGTGATAGGTGGATTATATATGCTAAGGGCTATTCGCAATATTCTTCATGGCCAACAGACTTCTCTCTGGGAGAAAGCAACCGATACTAGTCCTCTTACTTCGTCGGCATTAGGATTGTTGTTGGCGTTACTTTTGATCTTTGGTTTTGCTCCTAGTCTCTTAACTAAAGGAATTGAAATTGAAGTTAAAAAGATTGTTCATTTGGCGGAATCTGGAATAGATGGCTCTAAAGATTTGAATATAGTACGGAAGGATAGGTAATGGGTGAGCAATTAAAATTTGTACAACTTGAAATCATGGTGCTGGTTGTAGGCTTGTTGGTCTTGATTGCCGATCTAGCCATGGCGCCTACTAGAAGGCGTCTTATTGGATATATCTCAGCTGGAGCTCTTGGTTTAATTTTTCTTTTTAGTCTTCGTGAGAATTATGTGAATCTGGCAAATGAAAGCACGGAGGTCTTTTTTAATTCACGTTATAAAATCGATGGGCTGGCTTTGTTCTTTAAGCGTTTCTTTATTTTATCGGCAATATTCGTCTTGATATTTGCTGTAGATTTCATGGATAGGATTCGTTCGGGAATATCGGAGTATTATGCATTTATAATTTTTGCGTTGGCTGGAATGATGTTCGCATCTTCTGCTAATGACTTTAGTATGCTTTTTGTTTCTATCGAATTAATTACGATAACGTTTTATATTCTTGTTAGTTTTCAGCGACATCGATTGCATTCTCTTGAGGCGGGAGTGAAATATTTAATTTTAGGGGCGGTTTCTTCTGCGTTTATGATATATGGGATCGCACTTATTTTTGGTGAAGCAGGAAGTTTAAGATTTCAGGATTTATATGCCAAACAGTCAGAATTACTTGATAGTAAGGTGTTCTTGTTTGGGATGTTGTTTCTTTTTGCCGGATTGGCTTTCAAGATTTCTGCTTTTCCATTTCAAGTTTGGGCCCCCGATGTTTATCAGGGAGCACCGACTCCAACCACGGCTTTTTTGGCACTTGGGTCTAAAGCCGCTGGTTTTGTCCTATTGATTAGACTTCTAGTCACTGCCGTGCCGGATTTAACTCAGGCATGGACTTCTTTGTTAATAGGTATTTCTGCTCTAACAATTCTTTATGGGAGTCTTTGTGCGTTGCCTCAGCGTAATCTTAAAAGGCTTTTGGCTTACTCTGGTATTGCTAACGCTGGATATATGCTTATGGGTATTGTTGCACAGTCTAAAGTTGGTACTGCGGCGATTCTTTATTATTTGGTCGGTTACTTATTTGCATTAATGACGGCATTTTTAATAATTAATCTACTAACTGAAGAGGGCGAAGGAGAGGATATTTCTTGTTTGGAGAATTTAAGCAATCGCTCTCCATTCCTTGCCTGTGCGATGACTATGGCGGCTGTATCTTTGGCTGGGATACCTCCTTTGGCTGGCTTTTTTGGGAAGTTTCTATTGATAAAATCGGTAGCCATCGAGGCTTTTGGTAATATTGGTTATTTTATTTTGTTGGGGGTTGCAGTTCTTGGGGTTGTCGTTTCTATTTATTATTATTTTGGAATAGTTAGATCTATCTTTTGGGGAAGTAAAAAAGAGAATATTACTTCTGTATATGTTGGAATTCCAATTCGGTTTGTGTTGGTTTGTTGTGTAATTGGAATGCTTTATTTAGGCCTCTTACCAAATAAACCAGTTAAGTGGGTTGAATCTGCTGCTAATATAGAAATTAAACTGCCTTCAGATTGATTTCATATAAGATGAATTCGTCAATAATTTCGATAGGCATTAAATAAAAAAGGCGACCAAAGGTCGCCTTTTAGTGAATTGTAAATTATATTATTATAATTACATTCCTCCACTCATAGCGCCAGTAGCAGATAACATGCTTCCTATGACAAATAACACAGAGCATCCCAATGATTTAAGGAAAGTCTTTCCGACTTGATCCCATCTCATAATAACAAAGACGAGCATCGGAATTCCAAAAAGTAAGCTTGCGATTCCCCAAATTACATTTTCTTTAAAGTTTTCAATTAGTATAAGAATAGAGAAATAG
>JAYZHR010000182.1:0-13794 GCA_036166355.1 Verrucomicrobiota bacterium
CTACATGTCTGGCACCAGCATGTCGTACGATAGCAGCCGACATGATACCGATTGGGCCCGCACCGGTTATGAGTACATCTTCGCCCAATACCGGGAAACTTAATGCAGAGTGTGTTGCGTTTCCAAAGGGATCGAAAATTGATGCCACGTCGCGATTTATATCTGGTTTATGTACCCATACGTTGGTTTGAGGTAAGGCAATATATTCTGCAAAAGCGCCTGACCGGGTGACTCCAATACCAGCTGTGTCGTTACATAAATGCCTGCGACCGGCCATGCAATTGCGGCAGTGACCGCAAACCACGTGGCCTTCTCCACTGACAATTTCTCCAATATGAAAATCCCGGACATTTTCGCCAACTTCTATAATCTCACCGACAAATTCATGACCGACAACCATTGGAGTTGGAACAGTTTTTCTAGCCCAGTCATCCCATCCATAAATATGAAGATCGGTTCCACAAATGCCCGTACGATCAATCTTGATGAGAACATCTCGCGGCCCAACTCTGGGTCTTGGCACGTCTTCCAGCCAAAGCCCTTTTCCTGATTGTTTTTTGATGAGAGCCTTCATCTGTTATTCAAAAGTATACCCAGTTAATGAACCCGTAGATCATGTGATTAAAGCTTAAAGTTTAATGTGGCCTTGACTTGTTTCAATTAAACAATACCAATTGCCTTAAATTAATCATGAAAACAACGCGTCGTCATTTCATCGGATCAGTTTCATTTACAGCAGCAATTACGCCTAACTTTATTTCTTCACAGATTTGGGCTGCCAATCCAAACGATAAAATTAACCTTGGTTTTATTGGTTTTGGTCGTATGAACCAGAGTCATTTGAATTTTTTTCTTAATCAATCTGACTGTCGTGTGGTTGGTGTCGCCGAGGTTGCCAAGGTTCGATTGGACGAAGCTATAAAGCGTGTAGCTAGTAAATACGGGAAAAATCATGGTTGTAAGGCATACAACGATTTTCGTGAGATTATTTCCGACAAGTCTGTAGATGCGGTGGTTATTGGTACGCCCGACCATTGGCATGCAATGCCAGCTATTATGGCGGCGAATGCCAAGAAGGATATCTATTGTGAGAAACCGCTAACGGTCACCGTGCGGGCTGCTTTGGAAACTTTAAAAGCAGCACGTCGTAATAACATTGTCTTTCAAGTAGGTAGCCAGCAGCGTACTGAGTATGGTGGAAGATTTCGTCAGGCAGTCGAGTGTATTCGTAATGGTCGTATTGGTGAGGTGAAAAAAGTGAAGATAGGTGTGGGAAATCCAGCGGTGCCTTGTGATCTTCCCACGGAAACAAAACCAAACGGGATTGATTGGAAGCTTTGGCAGGGGCCAGCGCCTGATCGAGGCTTCAATAAAATCCTTTGTCCGATTGATGTTCATCGACACTTCCCACAATGGCGTCGATACAGTGAATATGCCGGTGGTGGATTAAGCGATATGGGAGCACACCATTTTGACATTGCCAAGTGGGCAATGGACCTTGATGAGACCATTCCAGTGAAAGTAATACCTCCCAAAAAGGGTAATAGTGGGTTGTCCATGGTTTATGAGAATGGAGTTGAGTTTATTCATGAAAGTACCGGTGACCGTTTTAATGACTGTGTTTTTTATGGTAGCGAAGGAACCCTTTATGTTGATCGAAGTGGTATCGATGCTAATCCGAAGACAGCCATAACTTCTTCATTTGCTAAAGATGCTTGGAGGTTGCAGGAAATCGGCGGCAGTCATCGTAGGAACTGGATCGATTGTATTCGTTCTCGTAAAAAACCAGTGGCCGATGTTGCCCGCGGGGCACATACCTCAATTTTGTGCAGTATGGCTAATATTGGTTATCAAACTCGCGAAGAAGTTCGATGGGATTCGAAGTCTTACGTCTGCGATAGTGAACTCGGTAATAAAATTGCTAACCGGCTTGGTCGTGGTGATTGGAAATTCACTTAATTTTCTGAGAACATCCAAATTATTTTACAATCATTATCCAAATCTAACTTTGCAGCTTGTTCCAATGGATTTCGATTCCTGCTTTTTGGATTTTATTTTGAAATAACAATAAATTGTTTTTGTTTTCCTTAATCGAGGCAGGCTTTTCTGATTTGCCAATTGCTTCTGCTGCTAAGAACCCTGCGACTTCACCGATGTTCCATTCTACAGGGTGCAGGCGGTAGCAGCCATTCGTGACATGGGTGGTTCCAATATTTTTATTAGCAGCAATTAGATTGTTTAATCTTTGAGGAATAAGTGCGCCCAATGGTAATTCAAAAGGTAAGGCGGCAAAATCGATGTAATTATCTCCTCCTGATGTTGGGTGAAGATCAATCTGGTAATGACCTATACCGACTGAGTCGTTATAGCTTTTAGCTGTGCTTGCCTTTTTGTTGTTTCCAAGTATCAGCTTTCTGTTTTCAACACCGCAATCCTGCTCGAAAATAGTTGTTAGGGCTTTAATTCGTCTTGATTCTCGAACATAGGGGAACTTGGCCATTCCATCACTTGTTCCCATTATGTCTTTCCTTAATCTTAATCCAGACCAACCTTTACCACCATCATCTCTAGGTGCTTCAGTTTGAAGCCAGTAAAGAAGTGAAAGGCTTAACTGCTTTGCGCTAGTAATGTGCTTTTGTTTTTCTTCTTCAGATACGCCCGTAAGATTTCCGCCAAGATAATCATTTTGCGGCCAGTTTATAAGGCTTATATCAGATAATTGGCTAGATGTTAAAAAATTCTCTTTAGATAGTATGCGTCGATAGGTCCAAAGATTAATGATGCCGTGCTTATGAGGGCCGGTAGGGTTAAATCCCAATCTCTTTGCTTTTCCGGTTGATGGATGCGTGTAAGTGAAGTCAATTAATTTGCCTGGCCAAGCTGGAATTATGTTAGGGATGTAATCTTTCCAATAATCAAATTCATGAGGTTTGTTGATTACATGTTCTTCATTCTCCCTGTGGTCAATGGCAAAGCATACGGTGAATGCTTGTTGATTACTGGGAGACGCTTTTTTTGGCATGTGAAGTTCGCCTGTTTGGCTTTTTCCTTCTGTTCCCATTACATGTTCACATCCTGTAATTGGAAGAAGATCTCCCAATTCGGTTGCATCAGCATAAACTTTTCCTACCAAGATCTTCGTATTGTTATCTTCAATATCAAGTACCTCTATTGCTTTAATTTCATCTCCAGAAACATCAGCGGATATGGGTATTGTTTGCCTGAGGATATTCAATTTTCCTTTGGATAAATACGAATCAAAAAGAGATTCAATACATTTTAGTGCAACCTTCGGTTCGTGGCATAAACGTGAGACCGTTCCATTTCCAGGATTGAAATAAACTGCCTGCCTGGCTTTTGGAGTAAGTGGATAGTTATCTTTGTAGTATTTTCTGATTGCTTCCCTCAATCTTCTGTAGCTTTGAGTGCAGCCGAAAGATTCTATCCACTTGTGTTCATCTGGAGGTACACCTTGAGATGTAAGTTGTCCTCCAATCCAGTCAGTTTCTTCTGTTAAAATGACGGTTAAGCCGGATTGCAATGCGCTTAATGCGGCGGCACATCCTCCCAGTCCTCCTCCTATAACAACAAGATCGGCTGCTAGTTCTTTATCCCTGCGATTTGTTTGTTTAAATAATGTCTTACATCCGGTTAGACTAGAGATTGCAGCCAAGCCAGAGGTTAATCGAGTTAGGCTTTTTCGACGGTTAATGTTGGATTTCATTTACTAGCGATTATAGACCTTACTTTGTTCCTGAGACTTCTTTATAGTCTGAATTGAATTCACTTTTTCATTTTTTAACAACTTTAATAAAGTAGGGCTAACCGCTCTTGCCCATGCTTCAGCCCCGGCTAGGCTGGGATGTAGTAAATCCCATATAAGATGGGTATTGATCTTACCGTCAGGTAATAAAAAAATATCATTTATATCCAGCCAGAAGACTTGTTCTCCGTCTGCAAGTTCTTTGGTCATCTTGCCGGCTTTTTTGCAGATTTCTATGCACTTAATTGATGAGTTAAAGAAAGGGGAGCTTACACCCTTTTCATTGTCGCTTCCCCGAGGGAATATTCTTAATACCAATATTTTTGTTTTAGGATGCCGGTCTTTAATCAGTTCAACGATTGCCTTGGTGCCTAAGAAAATTTCCTTGGCAGTATGAGTTTTTTTGAAGTGGCGATCATCGCTGTTATTGGTTCCAATCAGTAACATCACAACTTTAGGTGATATCTTGAAATCAAGTTCTCCATTCTGAAGATTCCATAGGATTTGTTCTGTTCGGTAACCATTGTAGCCTAGATTGATTGCATTATGAGGTGCGTAATATTTCTTCCAGACCGATTTAAAGGGTTTATATTTTCCATCTAACTCTCCAATAGTGTGAGTAATTGAATCTCCAATCAGTACTAGATCGTATTGATTGTTTTTGATTGCTAGTACCTTTTTATCATGGCGAGCACTTGGTGATGGGCTTGGGAAATTGGCATCACCCAGTATAGGATTGCCCTCTGTGAAAGAGGAAACCGAAGTGCTAATAAAAAAAAGTGTAGTGATAAATCTAATCATTACAGATATTTGATTGCTGAATGAATGTCAGACTCACTGATTAACTTTCCATCAACTTTTTGAGTGTAGGCATTATAGATTCGGCCCAAATTTCATGTCCTTTTTTGCTCGGATGAGTGGTGTCAGGCATCATTTCTTCGGATAGAAAACCATTTGCATCCAGAAACTTTTGTCCAATATCCAAATAGTTGACATTAGGGATTTCCTTGAGCAGTTCGGGTAAATAAGAGTTAAGTTCGATGATTTCCTTCCGATGTGGGTGGTCTAGAGTACGGCGTCTTGGAAAAACACCGAGAACGAGTATCTTCATTTCGGGATACATTTCGTTGAGTTTTTTTGCGATTACTTGTACACCGTCAGCGGCTTGTTTGGGCTGATCGCTTCCCCAACAAATATTGTTCGTGCCGATCATAAGGGAGGCTACTTTTGGAGGAGTCTTAAGTTTGGGGAGATGATTAAGTCGCCACAAGACATGGTTGGTTCGATCACCTCCAAATCCCAAGTTGAGCGCATTCAGAGGAATAAAGTGTTTCTTCCAAACCTCCTCACCGGGGCCGCCCTTATCGAAATTGTGCGTGATAGAATCCCCTACCATGAGTAGTTCAATTTTTTGTCCTTTTTTCGGGTCATTAGCGGCTTCGATGGCCGCTATGTTTTCCGCATGCCTTGCGATCCACCAAGAGGAGAGTCGTACTTGGGGAGAGATCGATGGATGCGCTTTTTCCTTAATTCCTGGAGACTTCTGGTCTGTGTAGACATTAGAAAAAGCGGTTGTAAAACCGAGTAAAAGATAGGCAAAGCGTTTCATACTCAAAGAAATATATCGATCTACCCGGTTGGTGCAAGGATCGTGAATTAACATACTTGTCTTACAATACACTAATAACTTTCTTATGATTGTGTTGTGTTTCATTTTTGATTCAGCTTTTAATTCTGTACTTGCCTTGTTTTTTTATTGTTCACTTAGATTTAGGTTTTCGCCTTGTAAGATATATTGTTAAGCACCCTCCTGCTATTGAGCCAAAACCCATGAATGCAACAGGATAAAAGATTAGGAAATATCCAATTAGAGATTTTTCAGCTGAATAACGATATATCTCAGTAGGTTTTTGTATTGAAAAAGATGAAAGAACACTTCCTAGCAGAGTGAAGCCTATAATACCTGCAATGAAACCGATAAAGATCCCTAGGCAAATTTTAAAAGCACGCATTTACTTCGTTTTGATGGCGGTTGGAGAGGGATTCGAACCCCCGGAAGCTTGCGCTTCAACGCTTTTCGAGAGCGCCCCGTTCGACCACTCCGGCACCCAACCGTTGCGCTTATCTTGGGGGATTCCGCAATTGGTTCAAGCCAATTGATAAAAGCTAATTGCGTTATCGTGGAATAGTTTTCTTTGGTGAAGAGTCGGTCGATTTGAGACAATTTCTTTAAGTGCATTTACCCATTGATCGTAATTTGCGCCAAGAAGGCAAACAGGCCAGTCACCTCCAAACATAACTCGATCTGGTCCAAATTGATCGAGACAGTGATCAATGATTGGAGCTAGTTGTTCTGTATTCCAGTCCCTGGTGGTATGAGCGACGATACCCGATATTTTGCAAAATGTGTTTGGTTGATCCGCAAGTTGTGACATTGCCTCTTCCCAAGGTTTAGATTCGTGCATTGGTCTAGATCCGTCGAGTTGGGCATCCGGCAAATATGCCTTAGGATCAGCTGTGCCACAGTGATCGATTACAAATCTAGTATCCGGGCAACTCTTCACAAGTTCTAGTGCATCTGTCAATTGGGTAGGCTGAATTGTAATTTCAAAATGCTTCTCTATTTTTCCAAGTAGCTGGACTGACTTGATGAATGTTTTTTGCAAACAGAAGCCGTCGGGTGTTGTTTCCATAAGACGTCGCACACCTTTGATATACGGATTATCACGGTAGGAGGCTATATAATCAGCAAAGCTTTCTTTTTCTGGGCGCCCAGAGATGACGCCACCTTCAGTAGGATATTTTGGATTCTTAGAAATTTCCGTGACGAACTTTGCCTCATCTTTTTGCTGCTCTGGAATTACGTCCACTTCGAGGTAAATGGCTTTCACTATGTTTAATCCTTTTGTTGCTGCAAGGTAGTCAGCTAATCGAAAACTACGATTGAGAATTGGTGGCGCTCCATTGAGCCATGCAAGTTTAAATCGGTTTAGGTTCCATAGGTGTTGATGTGTGTCAACGATAGGTATTGATTTGATTGTTTGCTGGGTTAATGAAGAACAGCCAGATGCTGCGATGGCACCTGATGTAGTGGTGATGAATTTTCGGCGATTCATAGTTTGTTTTATTGTTAATTAAATAAAGATTACGAAACCAAGGAATAGTCCAAGTGCTAGTACGGCTAGTCCAAGTATGAGTGGCAACAGTCCGGTTGATTCAGCTTTTTCGATTGACGTTTTGTTCTGCCAAAATAGCGGGCTTGGTTCTCTTCCTTTAATGAGAGTGATGATCCCCATAGCCAATGCTGTGATGAATAATGTAATTGGGCCGGTTGTATCTCCATTAAGCAGGGCAGGGGGCAGTAGCGCTATACCTTGAGATGAGGCAAGTGATTTAGCGATAAATGCATAAACTCCATATCCTACTCCAGCAGTAAGTCCGACCAGTGCGGATGTGCGATGCACGCGTGTGAAGGACCCAAGTAGATAGACTGCCAATAGTGGAACAACAAAGCTTCCTACTACTTTAAGATAAAAATCGATCATCCCCCCTGAACGCAATGCGGGAATGTAAATAAACGAACCAAAGATTATTACTGGTGTCATCCAACGTCCAATTTTGAGATAATGTTCATCCTTGCGATTTGGAGCGATTAGTCGTTGGTAAACATCGCGCGTAATTAGTGCAGATAAAGTGGAACCAATTGAGTCGTATGTGGAAAAAGCAGCTGCCATTACGCCGGCGACAATTAATCCTTTAAAGCCGGTTGACGTTAAGTCGCGGACCATAACCGGAAAAATAGCATCCTTTGAAAGCACTGAGTCTTCAACAGGTAAATCAGATATTTCCGGGAAAAGTGCGCGCCCAAAAAGGCCGAGTCCCTGTGCAAGGAATGTTGCGCCGATCAAGACCACTCCGGCAAAGACTACAGATTGCTTGAGGTGACGTTCGTTTCGAGCTCCCAGCAAGCGCATCGATTGAGTGTGATTGACAATGGAGTAGGCTAAGCCGGCAATGATGAGACTTAAGCAGGCCAACCATGCAGGGCTACGACTTATAATTTGTTTTGAACCTTCATCATATGTTCCTCCCAGTAGTAGTTTTTTTTCTATTTCAGATTGGTTCAGTGTTGATGCATCCGTTCGACTAATTACGTCATTACCTGTGTGCAATATTTGTTTTTCAAGCTCTATAGATTGAGCTGAGAGTTTATTGCTTAATCCAGTCCAACCTCCAACTTCTTTGGATACAATGAAGAATAAAACCACGGTTGCGAGTATCATGACGATTGACTGAATCGAATCAGTAATCGCAACCATTTTTAGTCCACCTGCAGTGGTGTAAAATGTTGCTAATATAGCGATTAGAGCCACCAGCGACCATGCTGTGGAATCATCCCATCCACAGACTATCTTTAGAGTAAGGAAATTGGTGGTGCTGATCATGCCTAAAATGACCGTTCTATATAAAACCTGAACAAGAACACTTATAATTCTTGCAGATAACCCGAAGCGTGACTCGAGATACTCGGCATTAGTGTACATTCCTGATCGGTACATTGGGAGGATGATTCCGTGTGCAAGAAGTAACCATCCGCCAATGCATCCAACCCAGTTAATTAGGTAAAATTTAACACCTCCACCATAGGTTGCACCTGAGTCTACGACTAGATCTGTGGAGTCAACGAGTGTGGCGTATAATGAAAGACCGACAATCCACCAAGGCAATGTGCGTCCGGCAAGAAACCAATCCTTACTATTCTTTGTTTCACCGCTTTTAAGAAGGGCATAGAGAATGACTGGCCCGTTTAGAGCTAGCACTATGATCCAGTCGATGCTGCTCATGGTTTGAGTACGCTTGGCAAAATGTCAGTCATTGAAAATATTTTCGTTTACAGTAACACCGAGTCCTGGTTTTTCGGTGGGTTTTACTCGTCCGTTTATTGGTTGAGGTTCATCACGGAAAATTGGTTCGACTTCTACCTTAGGTAAAGAATCCCAGCATGGTAGTGGGAAGTATTCGATCATCGGTATGGCAGTTTCAGCGAGCGCGAAGTGGATATGTGTTGGACCATAAGCGTGTGGTATAACCGTGACGCCTGCGGCCAGTGCAAGTGAGCAAATACGACGTCCCTCCGATAATCCGCCGCAACGTCGAAGATCTGGTTGAATGATATCCATAGCCTGTTTCTCAATAATTTGTTCGTATCCGAAGCGTGTGTATTCATGTTCGCCACCAGAGACAGGGATAGAGGTTTCCTGCCTTAATTTTGCATAGCTATTAAGATCGTCAGGAAGGAATGCTTCTTCAATCCATGCAAGTCGGTAGGGTTCAAGTCGCTTCACCATTTTTTTTGCATAAAGAAAATCCCAGCCCATGTAGGCATCAGCCATGATTTCGATATCATCACCAACAGCGTCTCGAACGTTTGCTGTATGTTCTTCATTAGCCCGCATTCCTTCAATGCCGTGACCTGGGCCGTAAGGAAAACGCATCTTCATTGCCTTGTAGCCCTCGGTAACGTAGGCCTTAGCTTCGGCCTTCACCTTTTCCGTTCCAACTGGATGTAGTGCTGAAGCATAAACAGGAATGTCAGGCTGCACTGGGCCGCCAAGCAATTGATATACTGGCTTGTTTGCGGCCTTGCCAGCCAAGTCCCATAGTGCAAGGTCAATTGCGCTCAAGGCATGAAGAGCCACCCCCTTGCGGCCGTAGGGTAAGGTGGCGCGAAATAGACGATCCCAGAGAGCCTCAATTTCCTTCGCATCTTGCTCAATCAACAATCGGCTCATGTGGTTTTCAATAATAAGCGGTATTGCACTACAGCCATCCTCACACCAGCCTACACCGGTAAGGCCATCCTCGGTTTCGATTTCGACCACAGCCATACCTGAGTCCCAAAACCATGAACCTCGAGTTTCCTCGAATTGAGGATATATATCCAGTGGTGTCACGAGTGGGAGTGTTTTTTCACGTTCGGCTAAATGTCCCCAGATAGAGCGATTTGCATGACGTGTCTTGACAGAGGTGATCTTCACGCGGCGACGTTACTTGAATGTTTTCGTAATCACAGCAAGTTTTGTCTCTGAAAATTTATTGTAAAAAATGATTGGCCGTTCTGTCGGGGCAGGCGACTCTTTGTACGTGGATATTCGCTCCCCACATAACGATATAGAATTTGAAGCTTATTACGAGTTGCGCTGGCGTGTGTTACGTAAACCATGGGGTGAGGCTCGAGGCACGGAGTATGACGAATATGACCGGACAGCGACCCATATAGCGGCCTTCAATGATTCAAAAAATCTTGTTGGTGTGGGTCGATTACAGTTAGTAGAGGGAACGCTAGGCCAAGTACGCTATATGGCTGTGGAACCGGTTTTTCGGAAGCAGGGTGTGGGTCAGTTGATACTTTTAGAGTTGGAAAAACAGGCCAAGAAACAGGGAATGACAGACATTTTTCTTGATGCCAGAGAGCATGCAGTTGGCTTTTATTTACATAATGGCTATGAGGTTACTGGCAGTAGTTATCTTTTGTTTGGTGAAATTCCTCACAGCAAAATGGAGAAGCAACTTGAAGGTTCAGCTTGATTTTTTTTGTTTCTCGGTTTCGATTCCGTGCCCTTTAGTAGATGTCTGAGTTAAATTCTAGAGTTAAAAATGTACTGATAAGGTTAGCTGAGGCTCTTGTTGATCAGGATAATGCGAAGGTCTTGGTTGAGCCCCAGCGGAATGCTGATGGTTTCTGGTTTGGTTCGGGCAATATTATTGAAGTTAATCCTGACTGTTATTTGTTATGTGGGCGTTATCGAAATCATGGTGATTCCCGAACTGGTACTGGTTCAGGTGCGCGTGGCTTGGAGTTTGCGATTTTTAAAGGAGCATCACCTCTAGGTCCATTCAGTAAAATTCGTTCTTTTTCAAAAGAAGATTTGTCTAGGCCAGAAGTGCCTGTGGTTTCAATTGAAGGAGGAAAACTTTTTCTTGGACCAAAAGGTTTGGAGATGATCGTTTCAACCGAGAAGGCTATAGAATATCCGAAGGAGTTGTTGAATTATCAAAAGCCGGGTACTGGGGTATGGTCAATTGATCGGATTATGGGTGAGACTATTGAAGAGCTGGATAGTTCGAATTTGGAGGAAATTCAATCTTCTAGTGATGGCGCAACATTACACATAAAAGATCCAGTTGTGTTCAAGTCACCAAACAACGAGACAGCTCTTGTTTATTGTAATCATCCATTTACTTGGTCGAGTTCCAACACGGGATTGGCCATCTGTTCACAGGGCTCAGATGTGTTTGAATTATATGCCCAGACTATTCTTGAACGAGGAACAACGTGGGATGTTGCTTGCACCCGAATCACTGATCGATTGCCGGTTCCAAGGGTCGGTTGTCTTGTTGATTTGCCGGCTTTGTCTCTCTATTTTTATGATGGTGCAGAGTGTTTGCGAGTGCTTGATGAAAATGCCAAGGCAATAAACCGGCCGCGAGGTTTTTCCTGTGAAGAAATTGGTGGTTTGGCTTGGGGTTGGGATTCAGAGTTTCCCAAAATACAACGTTTGTCAGTAGATTTTCCATTATTTGTTTCCCCGAACGGAACAGGTTGTAGTCGTTATGTCTCTACATTGGTTACTCGCGAAGGAATCATGTCAAGTTGGCAGCAATCCCAAGCGGATTTATCACAACCATTGGTTGGGAATTTCTTGAATAGCGAGTATTATGGAGAAATATTGGAAATATAATTTTATTTTATCTTAAATCCTTCTTTAATTCGTTACTATTACTCTCGTCATGTCGGATCAGGCTTCTTTTCTGGGGTTGATTATACGTAAAATCGTTCGACGATTTATTCGCATATATTATCCAGTAATTCATGTTACTCATCCAGAGCGGTTACCGAAAGAAGGTGCAACTCTTTACATTGCTAATCATTCAAACTCCCTAATTGATCCAGTTGTTATTGGTATTACAGCTAATCGCCCTGTTCGTTTCTTGGCAAAGGCTCCCTTGTTTAAAGTTCCGGTGTTGGGGGCTGTGATGAAAGCGATCGGAATGATCCCGGCATATAGAGGGCAGGATGACAAGTCGTCCTCATCGGTCAGACGTAATGTTGAGTCACTTAATGTTGCCGGTGAAAATTTAGCCAAGGGTTTGCCTATGGGGATTTTTCCAGAAGGGAAAAGCCATGACCTAGTTCATATGGAACAGGTTAAAACCGGAGCAGCACGAATTGCTCAGCGAGCTGTTGAATTGAGTGGTGGAAATATGCCAGTTTGGGTTGTCCCGTTAGGTTTGAATTTTGAAGACAAGACTCGTTTCCGAAGTCGAATATGGGTTTCAGTTGCTGAGGCGGTTGATGCAACAGCTTGGTTTAAGGAACATGAAGGAAATGAAAAGCAGGCGATGCGAGAGCTTACAAATATGCTTGATGAGCGGCTTAAGTCCGTGATTGTTCATCTGGATGATCCGCGTTGGGAACCATTGCTTGATAAGCTCGAATGGCTTGCACCTGATTATAAGGATAAAGAAAAAGTTGCGATTGTTTCGAGTGTTCAGCGGCGTAAGAATATTGCCGATGCAATCAATTATTTTGAGTCCAAGGATCCAAGTCAAGTAGAGTCAATAACGCATAAAGTGGCAGACCACCACAAGGCTCTTGAACAAGAAGGAATTAGAATTAAGTCGCCTCTTTTGAGGTATTCAGGAATGGCTCTGGCTTTGCGGCAAGGCTTTAAAATATTCAGGTTATGCTTTGGCTTGCCGGCACTTATTGGAACTTTAATTCATCTAATTCCTTTTTTACTGGTGCGTATTACTAGTCCTAGATTTCAGCTTCCTGGCAAGGCGACTGTTTCGTTTTATCGGTTAATTTTTGGTTTGCCGATTTATGGTTGTTGGTATTTTTTGGCTTGGTTTTTGTTGAAACATTATTATGACTATAAGGTAGCGATGATGGTTCTTTTAATGCCATTTTTGGGCGTATTTTCTTTTCATTATTGGTTGAATGCCAGTGAGGTTTTCCGATCGTTAAAAGAGGAAATGAAACTTATTTTTAATTCTAAACAACTAAATCAACTTCGTGAGGAAAACCGGGAGATTAAAAAGGAAATGGAGAAGTATGGGGATGAATATCGTACGGCTTTTCCGGATAGATTTCTTCTTTAATTTAGAGGGGTACTACGTCCTTCGTTTTTGTATTTTTCCAAAAGAGAGTTGAGTCGTTTAACTATTTCTGGATGTTTAGAATAGAGGTTGTTTTTTTCACCGAGATCTTTTTCCAGATTGTACAATTGTCCTTCAATTCCATCTTTCTTGGGCTTCACTGTGGATGGCTTTGAAAAGCCACCGCTACCTAGTCCCGGTATAAGTTTCCATTGGCCCTGTCGAACGGCAAGGTATTTGCGTGAAGATTGGTGGACGGTTGCCTCTCGGATGGGTTTGGATGCTTTTCCTGTTAGTGCGGGTAATATATTATAGCTATCTTCACCAGCGTTGGTTGGTAGTTTTTGTGCGGTGATTGCAGCGAAAGTTGCAATCATGTCGGTGTGACAGATAATTTGAGATGATTCGCTGTTGGCTGGTATATGGCTTGGCCAGCGTGCGATAAATGGCATGCGATGTCCTCCTTCCCAAGCATCGCCTTTCATTCCTCGAAGAGGTCCAACACTACTGTGTTTGTATTTTTTTACATCCTGTGGATACCAGACGGGACCGTTATCGCTGGTAAATATAAAAAGTGTATTATTGGAAGCGTTAGTATTATCAAGTGCATCTAATAAGCTTCCAACGACGTCATCGACCATCAAAACAAAGTCTCCATAATCCTTCACTGGCGATTTTCCTTCAAAACGCTTCGTTGGAAGCCAAGGAGTGTGTGGGGCTGGTAGAGCTGTATATAGAAAGAATGGTTTATCTAATTTGGCAGATTTACGAATGAATTCTACTGATTTATCCCGAATGACTGGAAGGACATCAATGTGTTTGTAGCCCGGTGCAATGCCGCCACCACGCCAGAAAGCGCCTTGAATCCG
>JAYZHR010000183.1:0-4425 GCA_036166355.1 Verrucomicrobiota bacterium
CAGACTGTAGCACATCTCCCAATAGGAGCATCTTCATCTAACACAATTTCTGTTCCAGATTTTACTTTTCCTTCTTTAAACAACCTTAGAATTACCTTTGCTTTATTATGAACAACAGTAAAGCGACTGATCGCAACAAAATCTGCGTTGGCGGCGATACTAGCACCGTTAACTGGACAACCAGGCATAAGCCAATTGTCCGCTTGAATTATCGCCGGTTCAGACCACGCATCATCTCTTTGAAGAACAAAACCAATATCACGTATCTCTCGAGGTGAACGATCACGATAAACAACGATCGGGCCTGTTGACATCTGAACGGCTGAGGTGGGACAACAAGTACAGACATCGTTATCGAGCATATGTTCGTCCTTGATCTTATCCCCATCGATTATAGCAGTACGCAACATCATCTTGCCATTTGGTTTAGTCATCATTCGACCATCTAACCAGAAAGCCCGCACATGGAAATTATCAGCAATTAGGGATACAAAACCGTGCTCCGTCTCGCTTAGATCTTTATGTAACCAGCCAATAGACTTCCAACTTTTTCCCTGATTTATTGAGCGAGCAATTCGAGCACCATATGCATAATTTTTACTGCTAATCCGATCCAGCCAATGCGCATAGAGATCACCCGATGGCGCCTCAATAACAGATGGAATGTCAGCCCAATTCACAAACATCTGCTTGGACTCAGCAACTAAGCTTTTATGGGAAAAGTTGGTGCCATCCCAACTCGCTATCTGCACCTGTGCGACACCATTGCCATCTCTCTCAATCCAACTCAGCAAAAAGTAATCCCCTAATTTACATAGATTAGGAGCTAAAGAGTTTTTATCTGCAGGGGTGTTCACCATTTCTAAGGGAAATTTATTTACACCTAGCAGTGAAGAAATGTTCGCTAGCAAGAAACAAAAAGTAATTATGTGTTTCATTTTCCTTTAACTTTTAATGCTTTAAACATCTTTGTGTCATGTTTGTTTAGAGGAACAAAACATAACGATAGCCTATCAATATTACTTCGGATCCAATACTAGAATAGTTTTCTTCAAACGACAAATCAACCACAAGAATGGAGATAATAATATGTATCCAAATAATACATAAAAGGGCATGACAAACGGCGCGAAAATAAGCGGAGCTCCATCTTTGCTGTAAATCTCGCCTCTAATTTCATTAGTTGGAGCATACTCAGCTGAAAACCACCAATATATATAAACACTAATTAACCCGAAGACATATCCAGAAATAGAAGACAGAATTTTTTTATATTTAGCATCAAATAAAAAATGTAAGATTAAATGAGTAGAGAAAATTGCAATTAACCAACCAACCTGTAGCAATGAACAAATTAAATCGTACAAAAAAACATTACCCATATGCTAATTACCGTGAAAAAGGGATTTTCTATACCCAAGTGTAACCGCAAACAGCTCCAAAGCGGATGACTAATTCATAAAATCTCTAAGTCAACCCACATGCAGAGACTTAAGACTAATCAAGTAGGATTTTGATCTTTAATTGTTTTCACTTCGTCACAACACGGCTTGGAATCACAACTAGGTTTAGAAGCTGAGTCACAAGGCTCATTAATACCGCACTCATCGGTTAACGGCAGACACTCATCGGTTTTATATTCGTTCAAACCAAAGAGGGCACGAAGATCATAGGCGGTTTCAGATTCAGAAGTGATTGCGTACAAACCTGTACCAGCAACTGAAAATACCCCTATTACAAAAATTGATACTAAAGCCTTCATGGGACCAAGCTGCATTAAAATAAGGATATTTCAAGCCTGATTTTCCAAAAGAGTAATTCCCCCTTTAAAAACAACAATATAACAAATAATAAGATTATTTAGATACAGGCCTTGGGAAAGATTCAACTAGGCTTTGATAAATGGTGGGAACAGGAGCAATATAAACTTGGCCCGTACCCTTAATAACATTAACAAAACCTTCACCAGATGTTGCAGAGGCTATCCAGCCCTTTGCCGCCTTCGTCATTTTAAAATCCAAGTGAGCCTGCCTAGCTACAGCAAAATTACCATCTACAGTCAAAGTTTCGTTATTTAACTCAATTAACTCTACCGGACCTGGCGACTGAAAAATAACTGTTCCATGTCCTGAAACAGATGTCTGAAACATCCCCTCCCCACCTTTTAATCCAGTAAGGAGTTTATTTCTTACTACTCCAATTTCCACCGACATGTCAGAACAAACATATGAACCTTGATCAAGAATCCAAGAATCTCCATCTAAAGCAAGTGAACCATACTCCCCAAATATCGGAGGCCCAAAAAAAACTTCACCTGTTCCAGTGTAAGTCGGACGAAAAACATTTTCTTTTGTGACAAGTGATTTCAGAAGACTGCCAGCCCCGGGCATCTTAGACTGCAATTCAACATCACCTTTCATGTAATGCAAAGCACCGGATTCGGCTCTCACAGTTTGATCAACAAGCGTAACCTTAATCATTTTAAGTCCCTGCTTCTCAATAATCTCATATTTAGGGTTATTTGAATCCATGCATTAATTTTTGTCTAAATTCCCCAAAAGAACAAGTTAATACTATTAATATAATATCCATTTTATATAATTATATGCATCTAATCGAACTAAAAATATTAAGCTAGAATTTTACCTTATTTCTTCACTCTCAATTTTTTTACCTCACTTGTGATTGGGTCAGAAAGTTGAATTAGTTGCCTTTTATAACTAATTAACTTTTATTTTTAAACAGCCGTCCAATCAGCTTGAACAGGCAGTGCCAAGCTATTGCGCCGCATCCAAGCCAGAATCCTCCTGAAGCAAGAAATCCAATCAGGTCATCTAATCCATCCATTCCTCCACGCCCACTATTTAATAAATGAAATTGTTCCTGACAAACGACAAAACCCATCAAAGAAAACATTCCGCATAAACAAAAACCAGCAATGTAAGGAGGTCTTTCCATTTACCTTTAGCTTTTATTGATCGGTATCTAATTTATTCCTGAGTCAGACGGTTGATGCATTCCTCAAGATTAGTGAACCCATCAAAATCCCTGCAGCACTGCCTGTGGAAAATCAACTCTGCCTTTAAAATATTGGGAATAAAGACTTAGGTTAGACTCAATCTTTCTATCTAATATCGATATTTGTTATATCGAATAATACAAATCTAAAGTTTCTTTTCCCTAAACAAATCAATATCGATCAGCTTGGCGTTACGAAAACCAGCATGACCGTCGATAAACAGTATATTTGATCCATTGTTATGCCGCTTAGCAGCGATTCGCCTATCACTACTGAGACGCTTACCTCCCAAACCATATGGTAAATGAGTGGGAAGCCACACATAGTTCAGATCTGTTGTTATATCTTGTAAGCTAGAAATGATCGGCCTATTGATTTCCTGATTTTCAATACCATCCTCATTATCCAATAGATACGCTGAGTCAGATGGCGAGTTGAAATTAGTAATCTTGCTCAAGCCTGTTTGCTTATTGACGGTTGAACAGGAGTTGGCTGAATTCAAATCCCACGAGTTCACTACATATGTAATCGCCTGCCCTTTGTTTGGTGTATTTCTTGGGATGGGATAGCTTGGACAAGTGAAAATCTTGATGTTGCTATAGTTCTTCTCGGCTACTTCATCTGGCACATATTGCATGAACTCCAGCCACCAACGTGGTGAATTGCCAACAGTGCCACGTGGGCTCATGTCGTCATTCTCATTGGCAAACATCAGCATGGCCAACCCGGCCTGTTTCAGTTCGTTTAGACAAATCGTTGCTTGGCCCTTCTGCTTTGCCTTGGCCAAAGTAGGCAGCAGCAACCCAGCTAGGATGGCAATGATCGCAATCACCACCAATAACTCAATCAACGTGAAGCCTTGCTTAAAGTTACTAACTTTTAAGGGAGATACTTTGAATAACTTTTTCATTTGGGTAAGGCAAATCATCCACAACTAAACCTTCTAGTGCTGGCATGTTGCCATCATGCGTATATCAGTTGCAAAGAAAGGAACACGTGAAGAGGACTTAAAGACAAGTAAAAAAAACAAAAAACTTAAAGTTTTTTGGAGTTTTAATAAGAATATGTCCTATTTTACTTCAGCTTTTAATTCTTCAGCTGTCTTGGCCCCATTTTTACGTAGGAGGTTGACGACTTGTTGCCGAGGCTCGGTGCTCACCCTAATCGCCGCTGAGGCACTATTGGCCATTCGTATCGCAGAATCCAAAGGTGTAAGTCCATCATTATTCTTCGCATCTATATTCGCCCCATATTTGATTAGTAACTCTATCATCGCAACCGTTGAATGATCTACAGCTCTATGCAAGGGAGTTAACCCTTCCCTGTTTTTTTTTAATTCGATATTCGCACCATTATCCAAGATGATTCTTGCTACCTTTACACCATTATTGTTGGTATGATCATGT
>JAYZHR010000184.1:0-17737 GCA_036166355.1 Verrucomicrobiota bacterium
TGAGAATACTTTGTTTTCAATCAGAACATTACCCCAGTCGTTATCTGACTTAATTAGTAAAAAACGAATCGCTCGAAGAACAACTCGTCTTACCAATAAATACGCCAACCAACTGACGATAAACAGCACTAGAGCACCCAAAAAATTAACAAGAATACCAGACCAAAAATCCCCTATTCCCCAATCAATAAAATACCTCTTAAGCGACATCAAAAGATCGCGAAGAGAATCAAAATTTTGATTAATATTCTCAGAATCAGCATTCATTACGTCACCATTATTTTCAGCTTTTTTTTCTTGCATTTTTCACACTCCAAATCTCCGGGGATTTAAGCTAGTCAATTAGAGAGCTTTTGGCGAAGCATAAATAAAAAACGGGAGCCAAAAAACGGCTCCCGCTACCAAATCCATAATTTACAATCTAGAAACTTTCTCCCACCTGAAAGCGAAGAAATTTAACTATTGTAATTTCATCATCTAAATCTCGAGCAACAGACGCGATATGATCCTTAATACTCACATCTGGATTTTTCACAAAACCCTGTTCAACCAAACAATTTGTTGCATAGAATTTATTTATTTTACCATTAACTATGTTTTCCACAGCTTGCGGAGGCTTACCTTGAGCTTGCTCCTCAGCGATAGCCTTTTCCTTTTCAACCAACTCAGAATCAACTTCTTCGCGACTGACAGAAACAGGTGCTGAAGCAGCAATATGCAAAGTAATATCCTTCACCAATGACTTAAAATCGTCATTAGCTAATGTTTCATCTTTTCCTGTTCCAACTTGCAATAAGACACCAACTTTCCCCCCAGTATGAATATAAGCAGCGATCAAACCTACACCATCTACTTCTAATTTTGAATCACGAGAGAATTGAATATTTTCACCTATTTTGGCAACTTGAGCTGTACGAAACTCTTCAAAGTCAGTGTCAGGCTCATTTAGTTTAAGGCGAGCAATTTCAGCTGCAAATTCAACAAATGTCTCATTCTTTGCAACAAAGTCTGTTTCACAGTTGATCTCAACTAGAATTCCTGCCTTTGAATCTGGCTGAATGAAGTGAGAAACAATACCTTCATTAGCCTCTCGGTCAGCTTTTTTTGCCGCCTTGATGGTGCCTTGCGCACGAAGAACATCAACTGCCTTTTCTATATCACCATCGGTCTCAGTGAGAGCTTTTTTGCAATCCATAAGCCCTGCACTTGTCATTTTGCGGAGCTCCGCAACCATTTTCGCTGTTACTTCTGCCATAATATTTTTACTTAATAATCAACTAATCCTAATATTAATAGAATGCTTATAATGTTATTCAACTTAGGATTCGATAGCCGATTCAGTTTTCTCATCTGATGATTCCTCAGTCTCTTCTTGAGTTTCATTATCAACTGAATTGGATTCTTTAATTTCGGGCGATTCGGACTTCTTATCAACATCCGCCTTTAATTTATCTGAAGCTGCGTCATAAGCAGCACGAGCCTCAATAATAGGTTGAGCTACAGCATCCAAAATCACTTTAACAGAACGTATAGCATCATCATTACCTGCAATAGGATAATCGACCAAGGTCGGATCAGTATTAGTGTCAACAATTGCAACAATCGGCACCCTTAATCTACGCGCCTCAGCAATGGCATTATGCTCACGCTTAATATCCACAATAAACATGGCATCCGGTTTAGTATTTAGATCACGTATGCCATTAAGACGAATATGTAAACGATTTAACTCACGACGAAGCATTGATTGCTCTTGCTTAACATATTCAGACATACGCCCATCCGACTCCATTGATTCTAGCTCAATCATCCTTTTTATGGATTTTCGAATGGTATTCAAATTAGTCATCATACCTCCCAGCCATCGTTCACACACGTAAGGCTGACCAGTACTCTCCGCAGTTTCTTTAATTGAAACCTGAGCTTGTTTTTTTGTCCCTACAAAAAGAACTTTACCGCCTTTACCCACAATCCCCTTAAGAAAGTCAGCCGCAGATTGAATCTGCGAAACCGTCTGAACAAGATCAATGATATGAATTCCATTTCGAGCCTCAAAGATGTATTCTTTCATCTTCGGGTTCCACTTACGCTTTTGGTGTCCAAAGTGCACACCTGCGTCCAATAATTCTTTTACGTTACTCATTATTTATTTTCCATTTGTTGCCAACTGTTTCACGAACAGTCGTCCCGCGGAAAAAACAGGATTCGGTTTATTGTTGTTATTGCCTCCTAAGAGCAACCATGCTCAAGGTGAATTTTTAAAGACGTTCGGTTAATTGACGAAATCTGGGCATAAAGATCCAAGACGCCAAAAAAGGGCGCGCACTGTAACAAAACCGCCTACAGCCGCAACCCCGAAATTCCATAAATTATCCAAAGAATTGATTCCAACCAAATATTTATGCCAAACTATAGCTGGTAAAACAGTCCCTTGGATATTAGAAACCTCTGATTTAGGAGGTATAAATCCAGCTTTATGCTGATCAAATTGGTTAAGCGCAAACTAAAGACCATCATTTCTCACTCACTGGTGGTTACCATATTTCTTTGCCTTGGCCAGATATATTGCCATGCAAAAAGCCATATTGTAGCAAAAGGAGAAACCCTTGGAACTATTGCTAAAAAATATAATTTCACAATTTCGGAGCTAGCCAACCATAACGGCATCCGTAATCCCAACCGCTTAAAAGCAGGACAAAAAATCGATATACCAGAAAAGTCATTTAACATTAGCTACACTGTTAAATCTGGCGACACTCTTAGTAGTATAGCGAAAAAGCACCAAACCACATCTAACGCCATAGCAAGAACAAACAAAATTTCTGACCCACGAAAACTTAAACCCGGCCAAAAACTAATAATTACCAAAGGTCGTTCCACTATAAGGAGCACCAAACCAAAAACATCTTCTATCACAAAAGATATTCTTGCTAAAATCAACAGACCCAGAATAAGACGCGGACGATGGAAACACATTGTTATCCATCATAGTGGAGATAACACCAATAGCATCAAAGGCATGGAACATTATCATCGTCGAGTGCGACGAATGGAAAACGGTTTAGCTTATCATTTTGTAATTGGAAACGGGGTGAATACCGGGGATGGAAAAATATATGTAGGAGACCGTTGGAGCCGTCAAATTCGCGGTGGACATGTCGCCAGTACCGCTTTAAATGAAATAGCAATTGGAATTTGCCTTGTAGGTAACTTTAATAAAAGAACACCAACATTAAGGCAACGATCAAGCCTAAAGGCCTTGGTGTCTCAACTGCGACAACGGACTGGCATTTCCTACAAAGAAGTTCGTTCTCATCGAGATATAAACCCTAAGCCAACTGCATGCCCAGGTAAAAACTTCAATCTTCGAAGAGCGCTAAATTAGTTAGCAAATAATTTTTATTGCACCTTATTAGCATCAAGCCAATTGAGAGCCTGAACAACAGCTTCATCAGGACTACACAAAATCACCTCTCCCGCTCTAGGCTTTAATTCAATATTACCCTTAGCCAAAGATCGCTCACCAATACCTATTCTCAACGGGAAACCTACCAACTCGGAATCTTTAAATTTTATTCCAGGCCTAGCAGAACGATCATCAAGAATCACATCAATCCCCTCAGCCTTCAAATCTTCATATATCTTTAAAGCCAACTTCATAACCTCAGATTCAGGTTCAACATCCAGCGCTGTAATACAAATCTGATATGGAGCTACCGAAGTTGGCCAATTAATACCATTTTCGTCAAAACATTGCTCGATTATTGCCTGCAATGTCCGTGTCACACCAATTCCATAACAACCCATAATGCAGGGAACGCTCTTGCCTTGTTCATCGAGAACTGTTGCCCCAATCGCCTCGCTATACTTAGTCCCTAACTTGAAAACATGACCAACCTCAATAGCACGGCGAATTTTCAGAGCCCTCCCAGACTCTATACACAATTCACCTGCTTTCACTTTTCGAAGATCACACCAATTATCAATCGAAATATCTCTTTCAATATTAACATTTCTTAAGTGGAATCCATCTATATTCGCGCCAGTAACCATTCCTGAGGCTCCAACCAAAGCTTTATCAGCTATAACTCGGATATCTTTAACACCCACTGCCCCAAGGCTTCCTGGACGTGTTGAAAGCACTTCATAAATTTCAGTGTCTGTTGCTGGACGAAATGCCCCGCTACTAAACACAGTAGTTAATTTAGCCTCTTCCAGTTGGTCATCCCCACGAAGAAGCAAAAGAACAGGTTTGTCATCTGCAACATAAACGAGCGTCTTTATCTGTCGCTCTGCAACAACATCAAACTTATCAGTCAACTCAGCAATCGTCTTAACGTTAGATGTTTCAAATTTCTCTAAATCACCACAAGCCTCCTGAGGAGTTCTTATCTCTGGCCCTTGACTAGTAGCTTTTTCCATGTTCGCTGCATAATTACCTGCCTCGCAGTATACTACTTCATTTTCACCTGTCTCGGCAGGAACCATAAATTCATGCGAATGCGCACCACCCATTACTCCAGTATCTGCTTGAACAGGAAACGCCTGTAAACCACAACGCGCAAATATTCGACCATAAGCATCGTACATTCGCTTGTAACTAGCATTAGCGGAATCATCCTCAATATCAAAACTATAAGCATCCTTCATGATGAACTCCTTTGCTCGCATTAAACCAAAACGAGGACGAATTTCATCACGAAACTTAGTTTGAACTTGATAAAAGTTAACAGGAAGTTGCCTATAGGAATTTAACTCACTAGCAACCAGCGTTGTAATCACTTCTTCATGAGTTGGCCCAAGGACCCAATCCTTTTTTGAACGATCATTGACATGAAATAACACATCCTGCGCGCTCTGAAGACGACCACTCTTCTCCCAAATATCAGTCGGTTGTAACGCTGGCATTAACACCTCTAAAGCCCCAGCCCGATCCATCTCTTCACGCACAATTTTCTCTACTTTCTTTAATGCGCGAAGTCCAACGGGCAGAAATGTATACAACCCACCAGTCAACTTGCGAACCAAGCCAGCACGCAGCAATAGTTTATGTGAAATTATCTCCGCCTCTGCAGGCGACTCCTTCATTGTAGGAATAAAAGTCTGTGACCAACGCATTTGTCTTAAAAATCGCTAATAAAACGGCGCTTTAGCAAGCGAACAAAAAAATAAGAAGTCGAATTGAAAGAGTTCTGATTATTTAACTGAATTAACCAAAGGAGCGAGACCTTGGATCCTAACTTCAAGTGTATCATCAGATTCAATAGGCCCAATACCAGAAGGCGTACCCGTGAGGATAATATCACCAGGAAGCAGCGTCATGTTCGTCGAAATAAAACTTACTAAATCAGAACATTTAAAAATCATTTGAGCTGTGGAAGAATTCTGACATAACTGACCATTTTTAAACAATTGAATAGTCAGGCAATCAGGATCGATCTTGGTTTCAATGTATGGCCCCAAGGGAGTAAAAGTATCAAATGATTTAGCTCTAGACCATTGGCTCTCAGAATTCTGTATGGTTCGATCACTAATATCTTGAGCTGTGGTATAACCTAAAATGTAACGGCTGGCAGCTTTCGGAGTTACATTTCTTATTCGACGACCTATAATAACAGCTAATTCCGCTTCAAAATCAACGCGATGATCAGGAAATGGGATATCAATCTTGCCTCCGTCCGGTAATAAAGACTCTGGTGATTTCAACCAAAACAGAGGTGTTTTTGGAACTTCTAAACCAGACTCAGCCGCATGATCAGCATAATTCAACCCAACACAAATGATTTTGGAAGGCTGAACCGGCACCAATGTACGGAATCCTTTTTTAGGAATTGGCTTCTTTACATAGGAAGGAGCACCAAAAACATCACCCTTAAGCTTATACAAGGCTCCATCCTCTACTTTGGCGTAGAAGATATCATCCCCTTTCTGGAAACGACCGATTGCTGCCATCTTACAGGCTGAGTAACAAGCCGTTCCTCAATTGACAAGCAGAAAATAGAGTAAACACCTAATTTTTGCCCTATTGTTAAGAAAACGGTTAATCAGCAATTTTTATCCAAATAGACTCTAAGTCACTTTAAATCAAACGGATAATCCTAATAACAATAATCAAAAATTGATTTTGCGAAGATCAGGTGCGCGATCGCTTTCCGACCAAAAGTATTAAAGAAGTTCTTCCCTCATGCCTCAGCATTAACAAAGTCGCATAATAAAAAATTAAAACACTGTAAAACTAAGAACAATTAAGAGAACACCCAAAAGTAGAAAAAAAATGCTATTAGCAGAAATACGCGAAGGATCAGATACGATCCAATTAATCACATTACGCATTCGCCAAGGTGAAATCACCATCCACATTGCCATGACTATAACTGAATAACTAAATACAGGGAATATCAAGCGCCACTCTGAAACTAGTTCTTCAGGTGTTGAAAACATGTATACTCGCTGAGTATCCAATACTAGCTTAGCAACTAGCAGCATAAATACAGCCAATCCTCGCACAGCCAGAAAATCCTTCAAATAAAAGCAAGATCCAATACCCACAACTCCAAATCCCAAATAAAACCAGTGCTTGATATCCCGATAATCCGCCATGTTCTCATTTTTGATATTCCAAAGAAACCAAAGCGTAGATGCTAACATAAAAAGATATCCAGGTGCGTTGGCACGAGGAAACGCAACAAGAACTCGACCTATATCTTTTGGCTTAGCAATAGCATAAGAAGAAATAACCGCAAAAAAAACTCCAAACAAAAGCGATAGGTTAGCAATACTTATCTGATTACTTTGTTTAAATGCAATATAAAGAAAAAAACTAACAAAAACCAAAAATAGAGAAAAAATCGGTATTGCAGCGGGAGATTCTTTTTCTGACTCAGTCATATTAACTCAAAACAACAGGGTCACCATACAGAGTAAATGAACCAGTCCGTATAATATCTAAATCAACTAACTGGCCACGGAACCTTTCCCCACCTTCAAACACTACAATTCTATTACATCTCGTACGCCCTTCCATTCGCTCTTTGTTCCTTCGACTTGGCCCTTCGACTAAAACCTGCATTCTCTTTCCGACATGTTTTTTATACCTCATAGCACCAATTCGGTTAACCTCATCAAGCAACCTTGCATGACGTTCCTCAATTAACTCTTTAGGCAATTGATTCTCAAGTTCTGATGCAGGGGTATTTCGTCGAGTAGAATATTTAAAAACATACGCATTATCGAACTCAACTTCACGATACAGTGATAAAGTTGATTCAAACTCCTCTTCAGTTTCCCCCGGAAACCCAACAATAATATCTGTAGTGATTCCCATGTTGGGTCGAACCGAGCGTAACTTATGTATAATATCAAGAAAACGCTCTCGAGTGTAGCCCCTGTGCATACGTTTGAGCATTGAATTACTCCCACTTTGAACTGGAATATGTGCACTCTCGCAAAGCTTAGGTAAACGATCGTAAGCTTGAACTAAATCTTCGCCGTATCCTTTAGGATGAGGCGATGTAAACCTAATACGTTCCAAGCCATCGATTTGATGAACTGCTTCAATCAGCTGAACAAAAGCACTCTTACCATCTTTCATTCCAATCTCTCGCCTGCCATAACTCGTCACAATCTGTCCTAATAATGTTACTTCCCTAATACCATGATTAACTAAATCTCGGCATTCACCAACAATATCTTCAATTGACCGACTTCGTTCTCTGCCACGAGTATACGGAACTATACAAAAAGTACAAAATTGATTACAACCCTGCATAATACTAACAAATGAAGTAATCGACTTATTTACCCCAACACCATCAAGTAAATGTTCTCGAATAGTAGCCTCGCTACCCTCTTCCTCTTCTATGTCAACAACAGCAGCAGCTCTTCCTGACAAAGCTTCACCAATATGATCAGCAGCGCGATGGAATTTCTGTGTCCCAATAACAAGATCTACATCTGGCAATTTATCAATTAGTTCTTTACCCCGACTTTGAGCCATGCACCCCATAAAACCTAGTACTGCTTTTTTGTTGCGTGATTTCAATTGAGAAGCAACATGACTCATTTTACCTATAGCCTTTTGCTCTGCTGAATCGCGTACGCTACAGGTATTCAATAGCACCACATCAGCCTTAAGAGGATCTGATGCCATACTATAACCCTTAGCTACCAATTGAGCCGCAACAGCATCTGAGTCACGCTCATTCATTTGGCACCCATATGTTTTAATGAATACACTAGGCATTCCAAAAGGGCGGACACCCTATGCACTTAGCCAGTTTAATTCAATACTTGAGCAATGCCCTAATTGGCACATCCCCTAATTTTGAACGACCATTAAGAAAAGCTAATTCAATGAAGAATACTGACTCAACCACACTTGCTCCAGCCCTCTTCAACAGACTAACAGCTGCGGCTGCAGTGCCACCAGTAGCTAATAGATCATCCACCAAAAGCACACGTTGCCCAATCGACACCGCATCCTTATGCATAGCTATAGTATTACTCCCATATTCTAAATCATAACTTTCTTCGTAGGTATCCCAAGGCAATTTGCCTTTTTTCCGGATAGGCACAAACCCTACAGACAGCTCCCTCGCCATAGCTGCGCCAAAAATAAACCCTCGAGCGTCAATACCTGCAACCATATCCACAGTATCCATTGAATGATTTCCAATCATGTGATTGATGGCGCCATCAAGTAATCGTGCATCTCTTAACACTGGGGTAATGTCTTTAAATTGAATACCTTCCTTTGGAAAATCCGCTACATTACGGATAGCACCCTCTAGATCACCTAATACTATTTCAGTAACAGCCACAACAAATTGTCTCCATTAATAGAAGGCTCGTCGAGCCTATTGAAAGATTCTCACTCAATGATTATTTTACAGAAGCCACCAATATCCCTGCATTTGTCCTCTTCATAAGAAAAAAACGAAACCACTTGTCATAACTTCCCGAATCATGGAAACTTGGAGATGGCGGAAGAGCAGAACGCGCAATCCCTAGACTCCAAATTTTATCAGGAAGCGAATATATTTTTCCCTAATCAAATAGGGATGGCATTAACTTATGACGACCTCACTCTAGCCACCCTATACTCGGAAGTATTGCCCTGCAATGCAGCATTAGATTCAGAGTTAACAAACGGATTAAATCTACATATCCCACTAATTTCGGCAGATATGGATACCGTCACCGAATCTCACATGGCTATCGGCATGGCATTAAATGGTGGACTTGGACTAATTCACTATAATATGCCTTACAAGCAACAACTTAAAGAAGTAAGCCGAGTCAAAAATCATATCCATGGACTAATTCAGGAACCAATTACTGTTTCTCCAAATCAGACTGTCGGTGAAGTACTTGAACGAATAGATTCCAAAAACTACTCCTTCAGCACATTTCCGGTTGTAGACGACGACCATAAATTAGCTGGCTTACTATCAGGAAATGTAATCAAAGCTAGATATACTTCAAAACCAATCTCTGAAGCGCTCGTCCCTCGCGATCAGGTACAAACAATTAAAGAAAAAGAACTCGGATCCGATCCCATAGCAATAGCCGATCACTTTTTTACTGAAAACCCAGGGATAAATAAGCTTTTGGTTGTAGACGAAGAAGATCATCTCCGTGGTCTTTTTACATTAAGTGATATAGAAAGGATTACCTCTGAAAAACAGGCACTTTTCCGCCCATCACGCGACAACCAGTTTAGACTAATCTGTGGGGCAGCCATATCCACTCCTCGAAAACCGGATGGAACACTAGATAAAGATCAAATTGAAACACATGTAGGCAATCTAATAAGCCGAGGTGTAGATGTCGTGGCTGTATCCACGGCTCATGGTCACACAAAAGGCGTAGGAGAAACGGTTAAGTTAATCCGTACTGCATATCCGAACATCCCTATTATCGCTGGGAATGTAACTACAGCAGAAGGTGTCGAATTCCTAGCAGACCAAGGAGCAAATATAATCAAAATTGGACAGGGGCCCGGATCAATATGCACTACTCGCTTGGTGGCTGGAGTCGGAATTCCTCAAATGACTGCGTTATATGTAGCCAGCCAAGCTGCAAAAAACAAAGGGGTAAGCCTTCTTGCAGACGGTGGAATTACTAAATCTGGAGATATCGTAAAAGCATTAACTTTGGCTAATGGCGTCGTCTGCGGAGGCCTTTTAGCAGGTTGCCCTGAAGCCCCAGGAAAAGTTATGGAAATTAGCGGGAAACTTTACAAACAGTACAGAGGAATGGGCAGTATAGAAGCTATGAAATCAGGCTCTGCAGCGCGATATGGTCACGCCAAAGAAGATAGCAGCCGAAAGATAGCAGCGGAAGGAATCGAAGCTCTTAAAGAGGTATCAGACAATCTAGATCAAACTCTAGCCCAATTAATTGGGGGTATCCAAGCCGGAATGGGCTATTTAGGGGCAACCAACCTGCCTCAACTCAGGGAAAGAGCCCGTTATATTAGAGTAAGTCCAGCTGGCCAGCGGGAAGCCGCACCACACGATGTGGTTGAAATGAAGCCTTCTTAATAAAAACCTAAAGTCCAACCTGTAAATCTTTTCCGTGATTGCCAAGTGGAATTCGCTTTGGCTAAACTCTCCGCCGTGAAACCGTTTTCTTTCCTAGCATTGATATTTTTTGCACTGAGCATCGTCATAGCCCCGAAAGCTGCAGGGCCTGATGACGAATTTATTCGTGCCTACATCTTAATCTCAGAGGGTGATAATCTCGCGAAGTCTGAACAGAATCAATCAGCTATTCAAAAATACAACCAAGCACTCAACACACTTAAAGCCCTCAAAGCCAGTAATCCGAACTGGAAAAATGGCGTCATCAATTTTCGGATCAGCTATGTGGATAAAAAGCTTAAAGCTCTTTCAGCAAACAATTCTAACAAGCCGACTGTCAGCAAAGCGATAGATAAGCCATTAGAACTAAACACAACTTCAGCCCAACTAACCATCGACAATCTGAAACGAAGAGTTGAGTCGCTTGAGAACAATCTCATTCTGAAAGACGCCAAACTAAAAGAGGCACTCTCTGCGATACCTAGTCCAGATGAAACCAAACGACTTGCAAAAATGGAAAGCGAATTAGTCTTATACAAAGAAGAAAACACAAACCTTAAATCCTCTATAAACAAAGCTACGGACGAACTAAAAGAAGCCAAAGCCGGAATGATAAAGGCACAAACGGAAGCTGACAAAACTTCGATAGAATTAGCAAAAGCCAAAGCAAAGGCCGATGAAGCCAAACTTGAGCTAGCTGAAGCTCAAACACGCATTAAGGCAGCTTCCACAAACGCAAACTCCAAAGAGACACAGCGTCTTCAAAAAGAACTCGCAAAAAGTCGAGATCAATTTAATAACACATCTGAAAATTTAAAAGATGTAAAATTAGCCAATTCTAATCTCGAGAAACAACTAAAAGTTCTTCAAAAAAACTCTCAGGACAGCAGTAAGCAAACAGAACAACTCCAAAAAGAACTCGCAAAAAAACAAAGAGATCTAGAGGTCGCTTCTAATAATTTATCCGCAGCAAAATCCACGATTGCTTCGCTTGAAAAATCAGTTAACTCCTATGAAAAAGGCACCATTGAAAAGTATCTCGAAAAACGCAACAACTCCCTCGAACAGGAACTTTCAAAAAGTGAAATTGCCTTAAAAGAAACCACCTCAAAACTTAATAAGTCAGCATCAATTAATTCTGACTTGGAAAATCAAGTAAACAAACTCCAAAAGAACTCCAAGGAAAGCGCCAAGGAAACAGAAAAACTTCAAAAAGACTTAGCAAAAAGCCAAAGTGATCTAATAAATGTCACTTCAAAGCTAAACAGTATTTCTTCAAGTAATTCCGACCTTCAAAAGGAAATAAAAAGTCTTAAAAAAGGCTCTAAGGAAAATGAGTTGCAAGACTATATCAAATCAATTGAAAAGAGATTAGCCAAAGCAGAACAATCAAATGCAAAAGCATCAGCCAATAATAAGACTAACCGCAGTTTTAAGAATATGTTTAGTTTCCGTGGAAACAAGCGTGCCGAAAACGCACAAATTACAGAGCTTCAAAATCAAATTAAAACTCTTCGCGCAAGGTTAGAGATTCTTGATGCTGAAAAGATACCATTGACCGATGAAGAGAAAAACATGCTAACCGAACCTGAGGTAGCAACTACCTCAAAAAACACACTAGATGTAATGATCTCCACCCTACCAGCTGAAGGAGCCGAAGACTTTAAAGCCGGTCATGCTGCTCTTTTTCAAGACTACCAATATGCAGAAGCTGAGAAAAAATTCATGCACGTTCTTAAGCTAGACGAAAATAACCCATTTACACTTGGAAGTCTGGCTATGGCTCAAATGGAACAAGGCAACTACAAGGATGCTCAATCAAGTCTTGATAAAGCATTAAAACAAAATTCAGATGACTCCTATGCTCTAATGGGAATGGGAATACTTAGCTTTAGGCAGAAAAAATATGAACCAGCTAGGGACTACCTAGCGCGCTCCATTAAAATCAACCCAAATGACGCCACCGCTCAACACTTCCTTGGATCTGCTCTAAATAATTTAGGGCAACAAAAGGCAGCTGAAACAGCTTTACGCAAAGCAGTTCAAATCGAACCTGGCAACCCTAAATCCCACTATAATCTTGCAGTAGTATATGCCACTCAAAAACCGCCCTTTTTAGCATTGGCAAAATTTCATTATGAAAAAGCTATAAAAGCCGGCCATAAAAGAAATCCTGAGTTAGAGAAAACCATCAATACCAAAAATTAGAAATGCTCGGGCAATACGCCCATGAAATTAGTGTCTCAACCCAAGGGCGGAAATTTTATGAGATCACAAACGAGGTTGATAGTCATGTGTCAAAATCTGGTTTTCAAACAGGCTTAATCACACTTCACGTTAAACACACATCTGCATCTCTTCTGATTCAAGAAAACGCTGATCCAAGTGTAAGAACAGATTTCGAGTCAATTTTTTCCCGGCTAGCACCTGACGCTGATCCAGTTTATGAACATAACTACGAAGGCGATGACGACATGGCTGCTCATATCCGAACCGCTTTAACCAACGTAAATCTAAGCATACCAATCTCTAATGGATCAATGGCACTTGGTACTTGGCAAGGTATTTACCTATGGGAACACCGTACTCATCCGCACAATCGCAGAATTCACATCCATATTCTAGGGGAATAAAATCAGTTGACGCATAACCTACTTGTCTGCTCAATCGCTGCATGGCGAACATTATATCTCCTTTACCAAAAATCTTATTCGCAGCCATCGCGCTGGTAATTAGCCAAAGTATCTGCCATGCAGATGCAAAATTGCCATCAGTCTTTGGTGACCATATGGTACTACAACAAGGTCAACAACTTCCGATCTGGGGCTGGGCGGAACCAGGTGAAGCTGTAACTATTTCTGTGGCTGGACAAAGCAAATCCACTAAAGCCGACAAGAATGGTTCTTGGAAGATTTACCTCAGCCCCATGAAGGCAAGCAAAACGCCTATTCGATTTGCAGTAAAGGGGAATAACTTGATTGAATATAAAGATGTCCTTGTGGGGGAGGTTTGGCTTTGTTCCGGCCAGTCAAATATGGAATGGACTGTGTCCCGATCGGCTAATCCAAAAGAAGAAATCGCCAACGGCAAACACCCGCTTATTCGACATATTAAAATTCCACATCGCCCATCCGATAAACCCGAGCAAGATGTAACTCCAGTGGGTGGCGGATGGCAAGTATGCAGCCCAGATACAGTCGCGAATTTTACTGCTGTAGGCTACTATTTCGCCCGGCATTTAAAAAGCGAACTTGATGTGCCAATCGGCCTTCTAGGCTCAAACTGGGGTGGAACTCGTATCGAACCGTGGACCCCACCAGCTGGATTCAAATCCGTACCGACCCTTAAGAATATTGCTGAAAATCTAAAGGACTTCCCAAAGAGAGGAAATAACGGAAATATACAGCATCAATCAGCTTTAGCTCTCTACAACGGCATGATCTCCCCTCTCAAACCTTACGGCATTCGTGGTGCACTTTGGTATCAGGGTGAATCAAACAATGGAGAAGGAATGCTTTACCATGAAAAGAAAAAAGCCCTCATCAATGGATGGCGAAAAGTTTGGAATAACAAAAAGCTACCATTTTATTTTGTACAGTTAGCACCATTTAAATACGGCAACCGAAATCCTCTTGATCTTGCAGGCATTTGGCAGGCTCAATTAAGTACATTGGATGTACCATATACAGGAATGGCAGTAACAACAGATATTGGAAATACAAGAGACATCCATCCAAAAAATAAACAGGAGGTTGGTCGACGACTTGCGCTTTGGGCATTAAGTAAAGATTACGGAAAAACTAATATTGACTATTCTGGCCCTTTGTTTAAGTCAGTAAAATTCCCATCATTAATCAGAAAAGGATCTGCAATCGTCCGCTTTTCCCACGGTAGAGGATTAAAATCAAATAACGATCAACCTTTATCCCACTGGGAAATTGCAGGCGAAGACGGAAAGTTTGTTTCTGCTCAAGCAATAATTAAAGGTAGCTCTGTTATTGTCACGAATGATACAATCGAAAAACCCAAGTACGTCCGTTTTGGTTACAATCAAGAAGCTGAACCGAACTTAGTCAACGCCGCCGGATTACCAGCTTCACCATTTACCACAGAGAAAATCAATTAACAATCTGGCAAGGTGTTTCGACAAGACTTCATGAGTCTAGCTAAAAAATATATTTTAAGGGTCGGCGCCATATTTGGCACGGCCCTGTTTTTTTTATCGTCACCAAACCCTGCCTCAGCGGACCAGAACACACATCCAAACTTCGAAATTCACCATAAAAAAAACGACCGGCTCCCTAAACTCAAAACAGCTCTTCCAAATTATATCCAAGTTTTTGGATTATTCATTCAAGCAACTAAACGAGTGCCACAGTCCAAACTTCTTCATGCTGCAAATATAGCTGCAGATTTTCTCGATAATAACCGAGATGGAATACCTGACAATAAAGCTATTAATGATGAACTCTGGAAAAAGAAATCAGCCATTGTAATGGCCTATAACGAACGTGAATTGGAAAAACTTCACGACCAATTTAAAGACCTGTTCATCGTTTACTCACTACAGGGTTTATTTGCCACGGAAACGCTTCCCGAAGGAGGTCCTCATAATCAAAATTCGTCAAAATTTGATGCATCAATTGAGGAAATCTTGCACATCATAACATCAGTTGGATATGCCGGAGTTTACCCAAAAGTTTTTGGTGAAAAAAAAGGATCCGACCTCGCTAAAGCAATGGATAAGGCACGGGGGGGATATTTCAGAAACGTTCCTCGAAAATACCCATCTCGCGCTTGGTATTCATATGACGACCAAACATGTGATTACGGATGTCAAGTTACAGAATATATTTACTGGGCTGTAACAAGTTTAATGAATGGACAAAATTTCAAGGGACGCAAACAAAATATACAGCATGAATGGAAGCTCAATACGCCGGCAAAACTACGTACGAACGACAAAGACGTTTTTAATATTCTAACTAATCCAAAATACTTAATACCCTTGAGGCTGCCTGACGGAAAATATTCCAAAAACCGCAAACAAACCTCATCAATACGGTTGAACATTATAGAAACTAAAGATCAACTCACCATCAATGCATTTCTATCTAATGAATCACCATTAAGCTTAGTGCCCAGCAAAAACAAAAAAATAAACTTCCCTGTAAAAGTTGAATTGGAACAAAATAAATTTTCCCGACTTTGATCCATCGATTAAGAAAACGCGCAATGCGACTATTCGATGCCCATAATCACTTTCAAGATGCCAAATTCGATAATAATAGAAACCATATTATTTCCGAATGTGAAGAAGTTGGCTTAGTTCAAATGGTGACAAATGGCACAAATGAAACTGATTGGGAAAAAGTCGCAGCACTAGCCAAAAACTATAAACAAATAATTCCAAGCTTTGGTCTTCATCCCTGGTTCATAACAGACCGATCACCAAATTGGCTTAAGTCACTAGAAAACCAACTAAACAATAGCCCTAGAGCAGTTGGAGAAATCGGTCTGGATCGATACAAAAATAAAGGCCAATACAAGGAGCAAGAAGAAGTTTTTCTCTGCCAACTCAAATTGTCTACAGAACGAAATCTCCCAGTCAGCATCCATTGTATTAAAGCTTGGGAGCAACTATACAATTTACTAAGAGACAATCAGCTCCCTGAACGAGGCTTCCTACTACACGGATTCACTGGGCCTGAAGAAATAATTGAACCTCTAACAAAACTCGGTGCCTATTTTAGCTTCCCTGGATCCTTTGCAAGCAACAAGAAGATTAAGCAACGAAATAAATTCTGCAAAATACCAATCGACCGCATACTAGTTGAAACCGATGCCCCTTATCAAACCATGCCACTAAATCTTATTTCCCACGCCCTTGAAAACAACCTAAATCACCCGGCAAATATTAAGAATACATACAAGACAGCAGCAGAGACAATCGGCATTGACCTCAATGAATTTGCTAATCTTGTAGAAGATAATTTCCTAAGAATTTTTGGCAGTTAATTCTTATAATTACGATTCACCAAAGCACGAGCCTTCTTAATCAAAATCCAATCTTTCACTAGATCACCGAAATTAAAATCCGGTAAACCGCTCTGAACTTTACCTAAAAGTTCACCTGGCCCTCGCTGACGCAAGTCTTCTTCTGCTAAAACAAAACCATCACTACTCTTTTCCATTACATCTAATCTCCTTTGCCCCTCCTCTGTAACTTCATTAGCAACCAAAATACAGTATGAGTCATGTGAACCACGCCCAATACGGCCTCGAAGCTGATGTAACTGTGCAAGCCCGAAACGATCAGCATTTTCTATTAACATAATTGTAGAATTAGGAATATCAACCCCCACTTCAATCACACTAGTTGAAAGTAACGCTTTTATTTCCCCGCATAAAAAACCTTCTATAACCGCTTCCTTTTCAGACGACTTCAGGCGACCATGAATCAAACCGACAGCGTGAGGTGCTAGATGTTCTCTTACGTATTCTAATTCTTGATTAACCGCCTTAATATGACCATTGCCTCCTTGGTCGTCCACTCGCGGATACACAATATATGCCTGCCGACCTTCACAGATTTTTTCTTTAATAAATTCCCATACTTTCGGAAGACTGGCAGGAGTTCTTACGAACGTTCGAATACTTCCCCGCCCCGGGGGCACTTCATCAATGACTGAACAATCTAGATCTCCATAAACAGTTAATCCTAAAGTACGTGGAATCGGCGTAGCTGTCATTACTAGAACATGAGGATAGCGCCCTTTACGAACTAACTTCTTTCGTTGTTCAACTCCAAACTTATGCTGCTCATCAATAATTGCTAAACCAATGTTATCAAGTGAAAAATTATCCTCCACCAATGCATGGGTACCTACAACTACAGGTTGCAAAGATTCACCTGTAACACCTAATTCGCACTTTTTAGAATTTGTACTATTCAATGTTTTTTTACTGCCAGTATGAAGATGAACAACTATGCCCAAAGGCTCAAACCATTTAGTCAATACACGATAATGCTGTTCAGCTAAAATTTCTGTAGGGGCAAGGAACACAACACTAAATCCGCTCTCAACAGTTCGAACTGCTGCACAGGCAGCCACCACAGTTTTACCTGAACCAACATCTCCCTGAAGTAATCG
>JAYZHR010000185.1:0-6249 GCA_036166355.1 Verrucomicrobiota bacterium
CTGGAATCAATAATTGAATTATTCTTAATCAGTCTAAGTTTTTTCCAGTTCTTAAAGTCGAAACTTGATTCTATCATCCAATTATCTTTATCAAATTTTCCCTGAAGAATTATTTTCCTATGGCCCTTTTCGTTTATTTCGATTTTTAATTGAGCGAAACAGATAGTAGTGCTCAGAGATAGCAGGGCTGAGCTTATAATTATCTTAAGCATTTGTTGGGGGACTTTACCAATAATCAATCTGGTTTTAGGTGATTAGTATTCCGGTGTGCAGAATACATGACTCAAGCCTATTGGTCTATACTTACTCAAAGCTATTAATTCCTAATAAGGTCTACCTTGTCTAAATAGAGTACTTGTTTCTTGAAACCTACGTCGAGTTCAAGGCGGACATCCATTTCAGTTTTAGTTATATGTTTATAGAGTTTTGTGTATGTGCGTGGCTCTTTGCCTATTTTTAACCAGCTCCCATCAATTTCAGAGCTGTCGTAAATGGAATTCATATTTTTAGCGTTCTTTAGGCCAATCTTAATTCGGCCATCTCCATCTTTACTAGCTGCCATAAAACTAATTTTGTAGGTCTGGCCTTTGATGAGGTGAAGCAATGTTCTGCCCGGAGCCCCCATATAACCATGCTTATCTTTATAAGTTTGAAGGTATAGCTGGCCTTCCGTATCGGCAGGAACAGTCAACTTGAGCATGCTAGCCCCACTGAAAGCCATCTTTCCATATATATATTCTCTTATTATCTTTTTCGAAGTCAGTCTCCATGCATGATCCGGATTATGGAACTCACCATTAATAATCTGAGATATTTTCGGTAGTAGTATTGGTTTAACTCCTGTCAACTTGTCTAATACCGCTTGGTTCCAGCCTGTTTCAGAATTAAATATGCCGAATGCTCTCTGGTTGTTTTGTATACCCGTGTACCACATGCTGCCAATATTGTGAGCCTTAAAAAGATCAATGTGATGGTCTAGCCATTTGCTTAAGTCTTTGGTAGATCTGTTTGGAAACAACCAGCATCCCCATTCAGTAGTAATAATTGGGATATCTTTACCGGTCATGTTTCTCCAATTCACAGCATTTATTATTTGTTCCGTGATCGGATCCTTCCATTTCAATTCATCCTTTCCAAGGGGCATGGTCCACATAGCAAAATTAAGACCATCCTTGTGTTTTGGAGTATAAAAATGAATGGACACACCAGTATTGACATCGTCGTAGAATCCTTTGCCTCCTTCAAATGTATATGTCAGGTATTGTTCAGTTACATAAGGATCTAGGAATTCAGAATCGTTGTAACCAGGCGCTCCTATTAAGATGGGCCGATCAGGATCAACATTTCGAATCGCTTGAACTGCAGCATTATAAAGGCGCATTACTTTAGAAGCTCCTTCAGCCTTTACGAAACCAATACCCTCTGGTTCATTAAGTATTTCGAAAACAAGATTATTTGGGTATTTCTTCCATGCTTTTGCTAGTATTTCCCACTTGTTCGCTAGCTGCTGCTCGGCCGATTTAAAATCATCTATCCAATTAGAGGAACCCCAAATACAGACCACTATTGCCAGATTATTAGACAATGCATCTTTTATCTGCTGTTCAGTAGATGCGTAATTCGCGTGAACCGGCAGGAATACACGGATCGAATCGAAACCAGCATCGGCGGCCGCTTTAAAATTGGAGGCATTATGTTGAATTTTAGGCCATACTCCGATGTCGCGATGAGATGTATCGATATTAATACCCTTATGAAGTTTTTTGAAAACTGGAGAATTGCTCCTAGTAGATTCTTCTGAAATTCCAAGAAATGTCATGCACAGCGAAATAGTTACTGTTAATGCACGAGCTCTAATGGTTTGATAAGTATTCAATCCTGACTACTTTCTAATATAATTTTGTAATGAAGGATGATCATTTACTTGTTTTTGTGGTAATCCTAACAATATTAGATGGAAGTGACCCAACCATACCCTGCGGAGATTGAAACACAGCATAAACACGATACCTATATACTTGCCCAGGTGTAACCCGATCATCTATTGCTTGTATTTTACTTAGTCCTGGTCGGGGGATGTGATTGCGGAATTCCCAGTCTGTTTCATTACTTGCACGCTGCACGATGTGACCAGCTTCTTTCTGCGCATTATTTTTCCATTGTAATTTAACGGTATTATGAGTGACTGAGATTATGCGGAGTTCATTAGGGCCGTTCGATCTGTTTCCTGGAGCCGGATCTCGGTGGGCATTTGGTTTGTAACCTGGATGAGGCTTAGGGCGTAAGCCTGGTTTGTCTAACTGGCTACGCGCTAGCTTATAGCGCCGATCACTGAACTTCTTAAGTTTATTAAGTATGTCATCATAACCCTTATCATTAGGATTGGTGACGCGCCGATTAGGAAAGGGGTCTCTTTTAAGATCATGATTGATAAGTGAATACAATGAGTCAAACCGTTGATGAAGTCTCTCGGGCTTGAAATACTTATCTAGTATTGAAGAAGCTGTTTCTCTGTATTTTTTCAGGAGATTTGGATTTGCAACTATGTTTTCAAGTATTGGCTTAGGAGGGCCACCTGGAATTGGCCAAGCGGCATGCCAACCATCGATTACGGGTATCCGGCCAAAAGCGCGGTCAGCAAATCCGACGTCTAAGTCCCAAGGGATGTAGCTCCATTGATCTGTTTTAGGGTTCCGGTAAAGATAATAGTTATGTGGGTTCCATCCTGTGAGCTGATCAAAACAACCAGCAAAAAGCATTACGGCAGTCGTTTTTAGAAAATGATCGAGAATTAAATACTTATTAACCGTTTTCTCGTATTTAGTTTTTTCACCTTTATCTATTTCTCGGATTAGATCGATTAGTTCATTATATGATTCTTCGGCAACTTTATTTTTTGCCTCAAATCCTTTTTTGTATTGGCTTATATTATTACCTACATAAGCAAAATTTGCCCCCGGACCAGGCATATGCACCTTGAACAGAGGTCCTCTTTTTGATTCAAAGTTCCGCTCAATAAATGACTCATCAATCCTTTCAACATTCCCATAAACACCCTGATAATCGCCATTAATAAAAAGTTTAGCATAGTTATAGCGAGAAGAAGGGACATTCAAATCTCTCAGAATGTCTGTTATGATAGGTTCGCTGAAAAGGCTTCCAAATTGAATGCCATTATCTAGGGCAATGCGTCGAAGTTTAAGAAAACGGGTTTCTTTATTAAATTCATTTACCTTTATTAAATAACCACGTTTATGTTTTTGGTTTGGTCGAGAAGAACTGTTCCCTTTATAGCGAACTCCAACATTTTCTAATCGTATATTTTTCCAGCGTAGTGAAGCAGGAACATATTTACGTTCAGGCAATGCCTCTTTCATTTTATTTAAATTTAGCATGTCAATTGTCAAGTGGATCTCCTGAACTTGCTCACGGTCATAAAAATTATCGGAGGTAAAGTCGGCTGCAAATGGCATATATGTGACAGAGGAAAAAAAACCGATGCAAAATAAACTCCGGATGAATTCTGAAATATTAGCTTGAATTATGTATTTCATTTTTCAGATAAGACTAAGGCCTTAAAGTGCTTGCAAAGCACTACACGCTCTTACACATTTTTTCCAGTTAGATTCCAGTAGCTTTTAAGTATTTCGGAATGATTATTCAATTTCAGGCAGAGCGAGCTAGGGCATTCACATTAATCGAATTACTGGTAGTTATTGCTATCATTGCAATCCTTGCCTCCTTGCTGCTGCCCGCATTGTCCCGTGCAAAGGAGCAAGGCAAATCAGCTTATTGTATCAACAGTTTGCGCCAGATAGACATTGCGATGAAACTTTACGAAGACGATAACGATGGCTGGCTTCATCACAGCCCAGCTGGACTGCCTCCTAATCACGGCAAGTGGTATATGAGCCCTCGAGAGAAAATGGCGAAGCGTGTGATCAGTGATCCAAACAGTCCAGATGCATACTGGGGTGTTGCCTATTACGCATATGTTGGTAAACAGGTTCGCCTTTGGCGTGATCCAGCTGCAAGAGTTGTTGATGAGTGGCGTTGGGACTACAAGTTTCCATCTGATTTTTGGCTAGACGGTTCATATGGAATCAATGGGCAGTTTTTTACAGCTGTACGACGACAAACAGCCGCCGCAGTACGACCTCGCCGTCGAATAGAATTAGACTTGCCCGCAGAGACTATTATCGTGCAGGACGCTGCTGAAACTCGGCTAGAGGCTGATGGCACAGGCTCAACTAATGACGCGCTTGGTTGCAACCCAGGGGTTAAACAGAATCTCAGTGAATGGAGGTTAAACGGCCGGTGGGGTCTCTACTATAAAGAGTATGAGATTGCACAGGAATGGTTCCGGCATGGCAAAAACAACACGCTTTGGGGGGATGGTCATGTAGACAGCATTCCGAAGACAGATAATGCTGAGAAGTACATGGGCTCAATCCATTGGTATACCGGTTTACCTAGATGATAGTTAGTCATCCTAATACGGTTAGCGTCGAGTCTGATTAATGAAATGCGGCTAAATATCCAACTTCACCTATTCGTTTTTCTTGGGGCTTTTCTTCTTTTTACAATGGAACCTCTTGTTGCACGTGTATTGTTGCCAATCCACGGGGGATCATTTCATGTTTGGACAACTACGCTTACCTTCTTTCAAGGCATCTTATTCCTCGGGTATGTGTACTGTCATTTTTTGGCAAGCCGATTAGGCAGATGGCATTTGTTACTAGTGGCTTCACCTTTGATTTGGTTACCCGTTACCAACAGCTTTAGTTTAACCTTACCAAGTGAAGGGGATCCAGCTTGGGAATTACTGAGTCAATTGACACTACACATTGCATTACCATTCGGAGTACTGGCCACTACTAGCGTCATTGCTCAATCATGGTTCACTCGGAGCAGCACAGCTCATGGGTCACCGTACCCGCTGTATTCCAGTTCAAATATTGGCTCACTGCTTGGATTGCTGGGCTACATCATTATTTGCGAGCCGTTGTTTGGCTTGAAAATACAGAAAATAATTTGGTTCGCCTGTTACGCAGGGTATGTGGTCCTTGCCTGGAGATGCTGGTGTGTAACTCATCAAAAGAATACAACCTCCTCTCCTCAAGAACACATAGCGACAAATCTAAAAGGCTCCTCCGTAATGTACTGGCTTGTTTTGAGCGCTTTACCCTCTGCATTTATGTTAGCCGCCTCAAACGTCTTCACCCTCGAACTAGGCTCTGTGCCATTGGTCTGGGTACTGCCGCTAGTAATATACATACTCACTTATATTCTAACTTTCAGGAAAAAGCAGTGGATACCAGCAAAAGTATTATACTTTCTTTGGCCAGTAATAGCAGTTTGCGGGGCATGTTTATTTTACTTCTCGACTGGAGGTTCCCTTTGGATATTCGCAGCTCATGCAGCAGGATTATTCATCTTGGCCATGGTTTGCCATGGAGAACTGTACCGGCTACGCCCGCCTCCTGGGCAACTGACTGTTTTCTATTTAGCTATTGCGCTCGGCGGTTGGTTAGGGAGCATCACGGTCAGTCTGATTGCACCTGTTTTATTTAACAGTCTTACAGAATACCCTCTGGTTTTAGTTATTTCCATATTAGTTATTATGACTCTTCGCCGCAGTGATATACTTAAGGTCCTTCGTCAACATTCAATCCAGAGTATTGCGTCATTGTGCCTTATAATTATTCCTCTTCTTGCAATTAAACCTGATGAACCGATAACCGGACGAGAGGTGTTATACCAGTATCGCAGCTATTACGGCATCTACCGTGTCGTCAACAATCCCCTTAGCGCAGAAAAACATAAAGATCTAACCGACGACGAACGGAAACTTTTAGGTAAACGGGATTTGGAACACGGTTCAACTATACACGGAACCCAAGTGTTATATCCATCAATGAAAAGCGAGCCCACGACATACTACCATCGTTCAGGGCCACTGGGTGATTTACTCGATAGAGGAAATACACCACGCAACGCGGCAATCATCGGCTTAGGTGTAGGCACATGTGCTGCCTATTTTAAGAAAGGCGAAACGGTTACCTTTTATGAACTGGATGAGGCTGTTGTGAACATCGCCCAAAATTTGTTCACTTATCTCAAAGATTCTCCCGCAACAAAAAAAATGGTTTTGGGAGATGCTCGATTACAACTCGAAAAAGCACCGAATCACTCCTACGATATTATTCTTGTTGATGCTTTCAGTAGCGATTCTATTCCAACCCATCT
>JAYZHR010000186.1:0-9497 GCA_036166355.1 Verrucomicrobiota bacterium
AGTTGGAATTTAGGGACAGATTCGCGTATAAATTCAGAAATTTTCTCAAAGGTCTTATCTTCTGTACCTGGAGCACATATAGCGAAGTATGTAACGTATGCCCAACGTTGCAATTCGCCTTCAGATAGCAGCCCCTTGGTCATCATCCACATGCGTTCGAAGTGATCAGTGGCGAGTTTTCCGTCGGCCACGAACCAGTAAACATAAATGCCGCTGAGCTTGATGTCGTTTCCGCTTCTGTCTCTGAAAGTTTTCGAGGTGGTCAATTTCATCACCGGAAGATTGTATGTATGCGGCAGTGTCATGGGAATATTGGTGACTTCACGGCGGTTGATCGTAAAGCCCTGTCCCGGCAGACAGTACTCTGGTTTGTGAATAGAAGTTCGATCCTGTCCCATTAAGACCACGCTGTTTTCGATCCATGTTTTGTCAGGGAATGTGTATCTCCGCCGACCGTAAGTTGTGTCTGGGGGCAGCCAATCAAGTTCCAAAGTGGTTACCGGTGTTGGTTTGGAGGTGCACTGCATAATATTGATTGGCAGGGCGACCCCGTTTGTCCGCACGACTTTGTTTGTCTCATTGAGGATTTCCATTGCGGCTAGCTGTACTCCCGGTTTTCCCAAAGTTTGCCCGGCGGAATTGAGTAGCATTATAAAAGCTGCGGTTCCCCCTAGTAGAATGAAATGAGCGATTAGAATACCAAGTTTTTTGGCGTTATGGATAATCCGGGCCAAATCTTCACTAAGCTTCCAGCGCGAAGCCGGCGTTTCCTCGTGGTTTTTGGGGCGATCGTCCTCCTTGATAATCCTGCCAAGGATTAGCACTCCAACAAAAGCGGGAAAGTATGGTAGTAGGCTAAGGATTCCGTTGTCGTGAACAAAATCGCCCGCCGCCTGCCCGCTTCCTGGTTTGGCAGATTCGACTATCTCGGCAGCTAAGATGATCAGCGTTAGGCGAAATACGTTCCCGGCGACTGCGAGTGGAAATGCGGAAAAAACGATGAGAGCGGTTTTCCATTTTTTCGAAAATGACACGAACCCGTAGATAGTGAAAAACGCGAGGGTCACAATGAGGCTCCGTAAACCACTACATGCAGCGGCAATCGCGTACTTGTATTTTCCTTGATCGTCCCAGATTTGCACGCCCTGCTGGAAGATATCGATGCCCAATAACGTTCCGCAAATCCAACCGGTGATATCCGATGCGAGATGGCTTAGAGGAACGGTGACCGTTTCTGCCATCGTGCCTACGGGGATGCCGAATGCGAAAAGTAGGCAGGGGAAAAAACTGGCTTTAAGCCAACTAGGCCCCCAGATCAACCCGGAGAGCGCGTAAATACCAAAATAAAATCCAAGGATTGAGACGCGACTTTGTTGGATCACATAACCGGTAAGATGAATGGCTAGAGCCAAGGCCACCAACAGCAGGGCCGGCCACCAGTTTCGTTTTGGGACAGCAAGTAACTCGTCTCGTTTCCAGTAGCATAGGCCCAGCACGATCAGCGGGATAATATAGCCCAGTTCGTCGTCCTTGGAGGTGCTGTAAGCGTAGTTCATCCAAGCGTAAAGCGAATGGGTGTCGACGTAGCCGAAGGTGGAGTTGCCGAGGAATTGAAAAAAAACCAGCCATGAACCCAGCAGCGTGAGAAACAGTAGTTTATCCGGAAATCCGGTCCAGCAGCGCGAGATTTCATCCATCACGCTGGGTTGTGGGGCTTTATTTTGACTCTCAGGCTCGCTCATCGCTCAGCTGCAGGACAGCATAACCGTGCTGATGTAAAACGGCGAGAAAACCCTACTTTCTCCAAGCGCGACGGAGCATTTCGATGGCGTTGTTTCCCATTATGTTGGCGATGTCTTCCTCAGCATAACCACGTTTAGAAAGCATCGGTGGTATTTTTTGTAGATCGGCAATCGAGTTCATGTCTCCAGGAGATTGCTCAAGGCCAAAGCCCCCATCCAAATCAGTTCCGATACAGGCGTGCTTGGTATTGCCTGCGAGCTGGCAAACATGGTCTATGTTATCGACTACATGTGACAGAATCACGCCTGAGGATTGGGGTGTCGTTACACCGCGTTGCCAGTTTGGAATAAGCATCCACGCATCAAATGCTGCACCAATAACTCCTTCACGTTCTATGACTCGCTTGAGTTGTTCATCGCTAAGCTGTCGCTCGCCTGGGACCAATTTGCGGCAATTGCAGTGGCTTGCCCAAACTGTCCCGTTAAAAATATCCATAGCCTGATCTAGTGATTCGTCGCTAAGATGTGTGACATCTAAAATAATATCCAAGCGCTCCATTTCTCGAAGCAGGTCAGGGCCAGTAGTTCCTAGAGGGCCACTTTCACCTGTCCCTGGAGCATATGTGCCGGGCCCGTAATGTGCCGGGCCGATCGCTCTCAATCCACTTTCGTATGCCTTCTCTAAATGTTTCAGAGTTATCATAGAGTCCGCTCCCTCTAGGCTTAGCACATAACCAATAGGCAGATGGAGGGGAGGAGCCCCTCTCCATTTATCCAAGTGGGCATCAAGTTGTTTAATGTTGGTAATCTGGGTAAGTTCACCTTGCTGTTCCAATTGATTGTACCAAGCTAATTGGCCTTGTGTCTGTGCCCACGCTTGGGCGGGGGAGTGCCAACCCGGAAGCGGGTTTTTTTCCTTGGTGAAACGCGCAATTTGGGTAGCAACACAGAGCCCAATATTCCCCGTACGCATTTCAGGAAGACATACTGTTCCCTTGGCGCGATCGGGCTTATCAGTTTGACCGAGTTCAAAGGTGCGTATTTTGTCGAGTGGCTGTGTTAGATCTCGGTTCCATTCCATTGCGTTCATAGAAAGGTCTAAATGAAGATCAACAATAAATGGCAAACTTTTGGGCATTATTCGTAAGATGATGGAATGTTAAGTCCTGCGACAGTCAAAAGCAGAAAATCAAACCTGTGAAGCCTAGAGTCTGAAGGGTTAATGCGCTTGGCCAAGTATGAGAGCTGATTTAGGCTCGTGGTTTGGCTGTGCTTTGGGCCGCCAAGGAACAAATGGGGAATCAAAACAATATTTTGGAAGAAAGCCACGAAGACTCCAAGCCTGAGGCGCTTGATTTTATCAGGGAGATCATTGCCAATGATTTGTCCAGCGGGAAGCATAATACCACAATTACGCGGTTTCCTCCCGAGCCGAATGGCTACATTCATATTGGCCATGCTAAGTCTATCTGCCTTAACTTTGGGATTTCTAAGGAGAATAAAGGTGGAGTTTGCCACTTGCGGTTTGACGATACAAACCCTGTAAAGGAGGACATGGAGTATGTTGATTCAATAAAGCAAGATGTGGGCTGGCTGGGATTCGAATGGGGGGAAAACCTTTTTTTTGCATCAGACTATTTTGATAAGTTATATGAGTTTGCACGGCAATTGATCAAAGAAGGTAAAGCATTTGTCTGTGATTTAACGCTTGAAGAGATCGCCGAACATCGAGGAGCCCCAAAAACCCCAGGGAAAAACAGTCCTTATCGAGACCGTTCACCGGCTGAAAATATGGATTTATTCGAACGCATGCGAAATGGTGAGTTCGATGATGGAGCGAAAGTACTTCGAGCCAAGATTGACATGGGATCTCCGAATTTACATATGCGTGATCCGGTTTTATATCGAATTCGAAAAACAACGCATCACAGAACAGCTGATAAATGGTGTATTTATCCAATGTACGATTTTACTCACTGTCTATCAGATTCTATCGAGGGAGTAACCCATTCACTATGCACTCTAGAGTTTGAAGTGCATCGGCCGCTTTACGACTGGGTTTTGGATGCCCTCAGGGTCGTTTGTCATCCACGCCAGATAGAATTTGCTCGTTTGAATTTGACCTACACGGTTTTGAGCAAACGTAAATTGCTAGTACTTGTCCAAGAGGGGCACGTTAGTGGATGGGACGACCCTCGCATGCCAACTGTTTCCGGTTTGCGTCGCCGTGGTTATACTCCGGATAGTATCAGGTCGTTTTGCCGCGCCATAGGATTGACTAAGTTTAACAGCCTGACGGATGTAGCTCTGCTTGAGCATAGTATTAGACAGGACTTGAACGAAATAGCACCACGTCGTCTGGCGGTGTTAAGACCGATAAAAGTCGTAATCACGAATTTTCCGGAAGGGAAGGTTGAGGAGCTTGAAGCTGTCAATAACCCGAAAAATCCGGAGGCAGGAACTAGAATGATGCCTTTTACGAGGGAGATTTATATAGAGCGTGATGATTTCTTGGAGGATCCGCCAAAGAAATTTTTTCGCCTTGGCCCGGGAAGAGAGGTCAGACTTCGGTTTGCTTATTTTATTACTTGTCAGGAGATAATAAAAAATGATTCTGGAGAGATCATAGAATTAAAATGTACATACGACCCAGAAACACGAGGAGGGAACGCTCCAGATGGGCGCAAGGTCAAGGGTACGATTCATTGGGTTTCTGCTGCTGAGTCGTTCCAAACCGAAGTTCGGCTATACGATCGCCTTTTTACGTCAGAAGACCCAAATAGGGAAGATGAGGGTAAAACGTTTCTCGACCATCTAAACCCAGAATCATTAGAGCTGATTCCCCATGCAAGGCTAGAGCCTAGTCTGGCTTCCGCGAAACCAGGCGAAACGTTTCAGTTTGAGCGATTAGGTTACTTTTCTGCAGATTTAAAAGATTCGAAGGAGAACAATCCCGTGTTCAATAGGACAGTAACTTTGCGTGACGGGTGGGCTAAGCAACAAAATAAGGCATGATTATTAGTCGGCTGTTCAGGCAACTACGTTGCCTTTTGCCGGCGAAACATTAGACTCCCTCTGTAGGGTTCGAAGCCAATATGGACGACCTTTGTCAAAAAGTTTGGAACGGCGAGCGCATCACCGAGGCGGAGGCGGCTGAATTGTACGGACTGCCTTTACAACAATTGGGGGTGTTATCAGATCGCAGACGCAGATTGGCCAAAGCCGATGCCTATGGGGGAAAAGGAAACAGCATTGTTACATATATCCTTGATCGCAATATAAACTATACCAACATCTGTAATGTTTATTGCAAGTTTTGTGCTTTTTGGAGAACAGAAAAACAAGATGAGGCTTATGTCATTTCACATGATGAGATTGATAAAAAAATTGAGGAGACAATTGCGCTTGGAGGAACGCAGATTCTTATGCAGGGAGGGCATCATCCTAAATTAAGTAAGCAATGGTATCTGGATTTACTTGGTCATATCCGAGATAAGTATCCACAAATTAACATTCATGCTTTTAGTCCCAGTGAGTTTATCCATTTTCGAGATATCTTTGATGAACCTCTCGAAATTTTAATTCGAGATTTTAGAGAGGCTGGATTGGGATCTATCCCAGGAGGGGGAGGAGAGATTCTGGTGGATGAAGTTCGCAATCGCATAGCTCCATTAAAGGCCATGACGGATGATTGGCTTGAGGTAATGGAGATCGCACATAACCTTAATATGGCTTCCTCTGCGACAATGATGTTTGGGCATGTGGAGAGCATGGAACAGCGTGTTGAGCATCTTGAACGAGTTAGGCGGCAGCAAGATGAGACAGGAGGATTTACGGCTTTCATCGCATGGACCTTTCAGCCGGATCATACTAAGTTAAGGGCGCCGGCAGTCGGGGCAAACGAATATCTGCGTATGCAAGCATTAAGTAGGATTTATTTAGATAATATTCCTAATATCCAGAGTTCTTGGGTGACTCAGGGCCTTGAGGTTGGGCAGGTGGCTCTTAATTATGGAGCGAATGATTTAGGGAGCATTATGATTGAAGAGAATGTTGTCTCAGAGGCTGGCACGACATTTTGCATGGATGAAAATGATATGAAGCGACTTATCGAAGATATTGGATATAAGGCAAGACAACGCGATAATTGGTACCGCTTGGTTGAAAGCCGAGCAGTAGCAGCATGATGAATTTGAAATCAATAAATAATACGGGCAGTTTTAATTATTTGGTCAGTAGCTTTCTGTGTTCAGGTCTAGTGTTCGCTTTGTTGATTTCTACAGGGTGTCGGTCTCCAAAAAAAAGCAGCAATACTTTCAGCCTTAACGACCGAGTTACGTATAACGCTGCCTATGACAGGGAACTAGAATCTATTTTCAATCTCTCAGAAAAAGGGAAGTGGGAAGAGGCTGAAGCCGAGATAGGACTGCTACTAGAAAAACATAAGGACGACCCTACTTTGCAGCGAATATCCGAATGGGTAAAAACTCAAAAAACGCTACTTCGCCAACAGGCTGTTGAGGATAGAATTCGTAGTGTGAACGCTAGGCAAACGGGGATGAACCCTACGCTAAAAGAATTATGGACAGAAAGTAAGGATCGCGGTTTACCTCCTCGTAAAGATCTTCGTGATGCATTGGAGATGATTGAAGCAACTCCTTATGTGCCGGATACTTTTGGGAAGAAAGTCACAAAAAAAGGGTTTCTTTTTGATTCACAAAGTGAGAAGGGGCGAATGTCTGAGCTATTAAAAGCTAAGGTCTCTGTCGAAGCTGAGAACTTGCCGATTCAGCAAATCCTTTTTGATCTCGGCAAAAAGGAAGGCATTAATTTTGTGGCTGATCAAGAAATGAAGCCATTGCAACAGAAATTGACGCTTAAACTTGATAATGTGCCTCTTAATGAATTACTGGAATATATTTCGCGAAATACAGGAGTAAAATTTCAAGTAGGCGAGGAATTGATTTGGGTTATAGATGGCAAAGCATCGAAGGAGTTAATAGAAGAAACACGGTTCTACAGGTTGCGGAAAGGATTTATTGTTCCGGCACAATTTGGGCCAGACGAGATTGTTTCTGTTACTACCAAGCCGGCTGAAGGGCCATCTGTCACGAGAGAAACCGCTACGTACAACAAATTTGTAAACGATAGTAAATCCCAGAATCCGTCGATTTCAGAGGCGATGGAAAAATTCTTTAAAGGGGAGTTCATGATAGATTATGAACGTAATTTAATTGTCGCTACCGGGACTCCTTCCCAGTTTGAATTACTCGAAAAAATAATTGCCGAGTTCGATCGCCCTATTCAGCAAGTACTAATTGAGGCAAGATTTATTACCATTTCTGAGGCAGCGTTTCTTGATCTTGGTTTCCGTTGGGCATCTAGTATTGCAAATGGAGTAGTAAAAGATCAGACAGGAATAAGTCAGGGGTCTATTGGAGGGCAAGAAGGAATGATTACTCGGATCACGTTAAAAAATGTTTTTGATAATGACAGTATTCTTGAGAATGCCGATTTAACTGCTGTGCTTAGTGCGCTTGAGCAGAGTGGAGAAAGCCAATTATTGAGTTCCCCAAGATTGACTTTACTTAACAATAGGCCGGGCAAAATAAGTGATGGCGAAGTTAACTATTATTATGAACAATTTGCTATAGAGGAAAAATTTTTGGGGAATGATAATAATTTTAGTACTTCAGCTCGACTGGTTCCTACAGGCAAGCCAAGCAAGATCACGGCAGGAGTTTCACTTGATGTAGTTGCAAGTATAGGAGGCGATGGCCAAAGCATTTTGTTGGCACTGCACCCTGTAGTAAACCAGAATGTCAGTTATGTTTCGCTTGATGGCCAGACAGTCGATCAGCTTGATGAAAAGGCTAATAATCAAATGCAGATCTTTCTGCCTAAGTGGCGTACGCAGGAATTGTCAACGCGGGTTGTTGTAGGATCTGGACAAAGTATAATGATGGGAGGAGTGCTTCAGCGGGAGCAACGGACTGTTGTGGAATCAGTACCGATTCTTGGGAATATTCCAGGGCTAGGGGCGTTATTTCGGAAGCGAGCTACATTGGATAGGCCTCGATACCTTTTAATTTTTGTCACCGCCACATTAATTGATGAAGATGGATCTTTTATTACCTATGAAAAGCCTGAGAGTGGTTTGCCGGCTCCTGTAAGGGCCCCCAAGGGATTGAGTCCTTCGAGTTCTAATGCATTTCCAGCATCTCCAAAGCCAGTAACAGTTCCTGATCCTCCTCAACCCAGCCCTTCCTCTCCACAATAATCAAATGCTGGGCTATGAGTTTTAACCATAACAAGACTTTAGTAATAAAGTAGTCCGAGATTAATCGAAATTATAACATATATAGCCAATTAATATGCCAAAAATCGAACGTGCACTTATTTCAGTTTCTGACAAGACAGATCTTATCCCATTTGCGGAAGTGTTATACCGCGCTGGAGTAGAAATTCTTTCAACAGGAGGCACAGCTAAGGTGCTACGAGAAGCCGGTATTGAGGTATTAGATATAAGTGATTACACCGGGTTTCCTGAAATGTTAGACGGACGAGTGAAAACACTACATCCAATGGTCCACGGTGGGTTGCTTTACCTGCGTGAGAATAATGATCATATTTCCACAACAGAAGCACATGGGATTAAGCCGATCGATCTTGTTGTTGTGAATCTCTATCCTTTTGAGCAAACAGTGGCCAATCCAGATGTTGCCCTAGAGGATGCCATAGAGAATATAGATATTGGAGGGCCTTCAATGCTGCGGAGTGCAGCAAAAAATCATCAAAGTGTTACTGTTATAGTCGATCCTGCAGATTATGATATGGTTTCAAAGCAGATATCAGCAGAAGGAAATACTACTACAGAATTACGACGTAAGCTGGCGGTGAAAGTTTATGCTCGGACATCGGCATATGACGGTGCGATAGCCCAGTATTTAGATAATGTTTATAACGAAGAAGAGTCGAAGTTGGAAGTGCCCGACGAACTCGTTTTGCGTACTCCAAAGACACAGGATTTACGTTATGGTGAGAACCCTCATCAGCGAGCTGCGCTTTATGGAAGGTTTGGGGATTTTTATGAACAGATCCATGGCAAGGCGCTTTCTTACAATAATATTCTAGATCTTACAGCAGCAGCGCAATTGATTGCAGAATACAATTTAGATGCCCCGACGTTAGCGATACTCAAGCATACGAATCCTTGTGGCCTCGGGCAGAGTGATAAGCTTTCTGAAGCTTGGGAAAAGGCATTTGAAACAGATAGACAGGCTCCTTTTGGTGGGATTATTGCCTGTAATACAGAATTGGATTTAAGTACAGCGGAACAAATCAGCGAAATCTTTACAGAGGTTATCATTGCTCCGAATTTTGCTGAGGAAGCTTTGGAATTGTTACAGAAAAAGAAGAATCTTCGTTTAGTTAAATTAAAATTAGATCCCGTCAAAGCTTCTCCTTGGGATTTGAGATCCGTCGGGGCAGATTCATTTCTTCTTCAGGAGAGAGATCTAAAGAGTACGGCTTCTTCTGATTTGCAGATTGTCACTGAAAGGCATCCAACGGAAGATGAACTAAATGCGATGCTATTTGGCTGGCGAGCAGTGAAACATTTGAAATCAAACGCAATACTTTATTCAGCTAAGGATCGTACCTTAGGAGTGGGAGCAGGTCAGATGAGTCGAGTTGATTCAAGTCGCATTGCTGTCTGGAAAGCAGGAGAAGCGGGAATTGATTTGAAAGGGAGTG
>JAYZHR010000187.1:0-9195 GCA_036166355.1 Verrucomicrobiota bacterium
AACACTTGGGGTCATACATGAACTGCATTTCCGTAAACCTCATGAAACATGGTTTTATAAAATAACCGGCGACTCTGATGTTGTAGACAAAGAAAAAGAAAATTTTAAAAACTTCGTACTCTCAACCAACTATCCAACTATGTTTAAATTCCCATTTGTTGGAGGCTATCTCGTTGCAGTAGTACTATTGATTAATTTATTGGCTGCTCATTTTCAGAGATTTTCCTTTAACAAAAATAAGATAGGAATCTTTCTAACTCATGCAGGATTAATCTTAATGCTTCTCGGACAAATTGTAACTGACCAGTTCCAAGTAGAAAGCAACATGCGACTTGAGGAAGGACAGAGTAAAAACCACTCGATTAGCCGAGAACTCTGCGAATTGGTCATCATCGACAAAAAGGATGCAAATAAGGATGTTTATGCCTCAATTCAATCCGAGGCGTTATCCAGAGGTAAGAAATTTCAAATGGGAAAACTGCCTTTCGAAGTAACAGTAGAAGATTACTATGAAAATTCAGATCTGACTCAGCGCGATACAAATAGCAAATCCCCTGCAACCGCTGGAAAAGGATTAACCCTTATGGCAACACAAACCGACTCAGTTACTTCATTGGACGAAGTAAATTTCCCAAGTGCCTATATATCGCTCAAATCCACCGATGGAAAAAACAAAGAGATCGGAACCTGGCTAGTATCTGCCTTATTTGGAGCCTTACGCACTCCAATCCCTGAACAAAGCTTTGAATATGAAGGCAACGAGTACGTATTAGCTCTACGTTTCAAACGCTACTATGAAGACTACGACATCGAACTTGTTGACTTCAGGCACGATAAGTTCCAGGGCACAGAAAAAGCACGTAATTTTTCGAGCGATGTGATTGTTCGTGAACGCGATAGCGGTGCCGAGCGCAAGGTCCACATCAAAATGAATCATCCATTACGCACACACGGTAAAACTTATTTCCAAGCCAGTTTTGATCCCGAAAACGACAAGGCAACAGTACTACAGGTAGTTCGAAATCCAGGATGGGTTACACCTTATATTTCCTGTGCAATGGTCGGGTTAGGAATGTTGATACAATTTTTGATGCACCTGTTTAATTTTACCAAAAAGAGAAAGGCCATGGCATGAAAAAGTTTATCCCTGCTATTATCGTCTCAATAATGACTATCTGGTCAATAGTAAGCCTTTTGTTTTTGCCCAATTCGGAAACCACAAAACCTGATATTTTTGGTTTTGCTAAACTACCGGTGCTTCTTGATGGCAGAATTCAGCCAATTGACTCCACAGCAAGAAATGCCATGAGAGTTATTCGGCATAAGTCAACCGGCCGCTATGCCAGAACCGAAGGTGAAGATGAAAAAACTATTCCAGCAGTAGAATGGCTTATTGAATTAGCCGCAAAACCATCCATGGCCAAAAAACGTCCAGTTTTTCGTATCGATAATGAAGAAGTTAAAGACAATCTGGGCTTAGACAAGGGGGAGAAACATTTTTCCGTGGAACAGATTACTGCCGGTGACAATTTCGCTCGATTGGCCAAAGAAGGAGCGCGCATACACTCCAAGAAAGCTGAACTCCGAACTCCTTATGAGAAATCACTTAAATCTGTAGCTGATGCTTTGATGATATATCAACGCTTAAGCAAAAGTTTTCGGCCTCAAAATTCACTAAACTTCCAACAGGAATTAAATGAATTAAGCAATATTTTCCCGACTGGTATGGCAGCAGCGCGGGCACATGAAACAGGTGCCGAACATAATGAAGATGAACATCAAAATTTTACTCGGCTATTAGAAATTATGATCGATCCAAGTATGCAGGAGGGAGACAAAAGTGGAGTCATGTTCTGGCCCCGCATCATCCCTGTCAGCTACGGCAGCCAATCACAATGGCAATCGCTCAGCACCAATATTCTTGGCAGTATAACATCTGGAGCGATGGCACAAAGCAATTGGAAAGTAGATTTTCATCCTGCATTAAAATCATATGCAGGCATGATATCCGCTTATTCCAATGACGACGCCTCTACATTTAATGCACACTTGGCAACTTATCGCGATTACCTAAAACAAAATGAGGGATTAGTTAGATCCCTCAATAAAAGCAGTAACGAGTTTGCCTTCAATAATTTTGATCCATTTTATAAATGCGAAATTATTTATGTACTCGCCTTTCTTCTTGCTTGCGGAGGTTGGCTTACTGTTTCCAAGTGGCCAAACCAAACAGCATATTACCTGATCGCCTTGGCCGCTGTAATTCAGACAGCCGGATTAATTTTTCGCATGTGGCTCGAAGGCCGTCCCCCCGTTACCAATCTATATTCAGCAGCCGTATTTGTCGGATGGGGCGCTGTGATTCTTGGATTAATTCTGGAGCGCATATACAAGGATGGCATTGGAAATGTAGTAGCTAGCTCTGTTGGGTTTGTCACACTTCTCGTTGCCGGGGGATTATCCTTAAGTGGTGATACTATGGAGATGCTACAAGCAGTACTCGACACCAACTTCTGGCTCGCGACGCATGTGGTAATTATAACTATTGGATATTCAGCTACCTTTGTTGCTGGATTTCTTGCTATCGTATACGTAATTCGAGACTTCATTTCCAATAAAGTTTCCTTTGATAAAACAAACCGCACAGGACTAACAAAGATGATATACGGGATCATCTGCTTTGCTACGCTATTTAGCTTTGTAGGAACAGTTCTAGGCGGCATATGGGCCGATCAATCTTGGGGGCGATTCTGGGGCTGGGACCCGAAGGAAAATGGAGCTCTAATGATAGTAATTTGGAATGCAGCAATACTACATTCGCGCTGGGGAGGTATAATTCGTGAACGCGGAATGGTTGCTGCAGCAATTTTTGGAAATGTAATTACCGCATGGTCCTTCTTCGGAACAAACATGCTTGGTATTGGGCTACACTCATACGGCTTCATGGATAAAGCCTTTGCCTGGCTAATGGTTTTTGTTTGCACGCAAATTGTCATCATGACAGGAGGCCTGATGCTCGGGACACTGAACCGCACGGGAAAAAACGCCGTTCAAAGCGTAAATGGATCAGCTGCAATCCATCCCGTAACATGGCTAATCGTGGAGGGAATTATAATTTTTGCTACCACGAGCGGAGCAATTTTTTATCTACTTAAAGCAATCGGAATTTGATCACCAGTCATAGAGACTCCGTGATTAAGCTTGGATGCAGCAATTCAAACTAAACCACAGTTTTTACGAGCCCTATCAAGCACCTTAGAAGCTCTCTCTCTAGCTCTGTTTGCACCATCGCTTAACACCTGATTAACATAATCCAGATTAACTTCTAACTCACTTCGCTTGGCACGGGCCTCGGAAAAAAATTCCCAGTACTCTTCAAACAGCGCTTTTTTTAAATCACCATAACCCAGCCCCCCAGCTCGTAAGCGCTCCTCCCAATCCTTAGCGACATCTTCAGAAGCCACAAGACGCAGAAGTTGTACTGCTATGTTCTGGTCGGCATCTGATTTTGGCTCCTCAGGAGGTCGACTGTCCATTACTAAACGCATTATTGTTTTACGAATGGGTTTTTCATCACCAAAAATCTCTATAGTATTATCGTAGCTCTTGGACATTTTTTGCCCATCGGTGCCCGGGACAACCGCAACTGAATCTCGAATCTGTGGTTCTGGGATAACAAATGTTTCTCCATAAGTCTGATTGAACTTGATGGCAATATCACGAGTAACTTCAACATGCTGCTTCTGGTCGCGGCCGACCGGGACAATGTTTGAATCGTAAATTAAAATGTCAGCGGCCATCAGAACTGGATATGCAAACAAACCATGGTTTGGAGTGATTCCTTTTGCCATTTTGTCTTTGTAACTATGACATCTTTCAAGCAATCCCATCGGAGTAAGTGTAGATAATAACCAAGTTAACTCACAAACCTCAGGCACATCACTTTGACGAAAGAATACTGCCTTAGATGGATCAAGCCCGCATGCCAAGAAATCCAGAGCAACATCTAGGGTGTTTTTACGCCTCTCTTCAGCATCGTACAGCGAGGTCATGGAATGGTAGTCAGCAATAAAATAATATGACTCCCCCTGATCTTGCAGTTCAATCGCAGGGCACATCATGCCAAAATAATTCCCGACATGTAATGTGCCTGATGGTTGAATTCCTGATAATATAATCATTTATTGAAAGGTCCAAACGATTGGCAAATTGCCAATCTATCCAGAATCACTAATCAAAAGGATTTCTCCTACTTAATATCAACAAAAATTAATGTGCCAGCGAGCATGTCCGGAACAATTAATTTTCCAGCCTTACGATCAACATAAAAATCAGCAGCGGATTTGAGCCCATCAAGTATCAACTCCTGTTTTTTCCCATTCTCAGTCAATTTCCAGACCTTGCCCTGAGTCCAACTCGATACATAGATTCCTCCCTTGCCATCTGGATCAACTGCATCCGCACCACGAAGACCTTTAGCGATAACCCTCAACTTACCCTTTGCCGTCTTACGAACAATGTTCCCGGTGAAAAAATCACCGAGCAATAAACCATTCTTACCAGATCGACCTACCCCATTCGGACCAGGAACAAGCTTCTCACCAGAACTAACAGCATCTGTAATCTTACCGTCGAGCGTTATCTGGTATACACATCCCAAGGCAGGCAGTTCCTTTGCCTGCTTACTGTCAAGTGGCCATAGAGTGCGTTCTTTGTCTGGATCGAACATCTTACTGATAGCACCCATATCCGTGACAAACACACTCTTACGATCATGAGAAACAGCAACATCATTTAGAAAACTAACCTCCCGCGGAAAGCTCTTCTTATCAGCCAGAATACTTACTTTACCTTCACGATCAATTTTCACGACACGGGTCTGATCTGCTGTGACAAGATAATTACCTGTAAAGGCAATCCCCTTTGGCTCATTTAACCCTTTTGCAAAAACCGAGGCTTTGTCACCATCAAGCATCTTAATCACCGCATCACCATCCTTATCGGCAGAGTTCATCACCGTAATATAATACTTACCGCCAAAACCTTTAGTAACACTTTCTGGCCGTTCTCCAATTTTAACGACTTTATTCTTTGCCCCGGAAACCGGAACCGTAACCACAATACTCAAAACGAGCCCAGCTAGGATTTGATTCTTCATAAAATATCGGCCAAATTCCTAACCCCTCAGCACACAGGGTCAATGCAAAACAGCAAGGAAAGGAACTGGGAATCGCTATATCAGGCGAACGAAATATTTTGGGACCATGGAGAAGCTTCGCCTGGATTGGTTGATTTTTTAGCTTCAACAACCAATAAAATACCCATTGGCCAAGCCCTTGTCCCAGGCTGCGGCATGGGGCATGACGCCCGAGCATTGGCAAAATCAGGTTGGAGTGTAACAGGACTGGATATTGCTCCTAGTTCAATTCCAATAGCACAACAACTTGCAGTAAAAGACAAACTGGATATAGATTTCCAAGTGGGAGACTATCTCAATAAAAATCCTAAAAACCAATTCGACCTGATATTCGAACACACCTTATTTTGTGCAATTAACCCAAACCGAAGAAAGGACTATGTGCAAGCCACTGAGCATTGGCTGAAACCCAAGGGCACATATCTTGCCGTGAATTACATTATTACTGACGACGATGGCGAACCCCCATTTAGTACTAACTCAGAAGAATTGGACGAACGATTCCTGCCCTCATTCGATTTAATTAAACGCTGGACACCTCGCTCATATGAAAATCGGCAAGGCAAGGAATTGATGAATCTATGGCAATTAAAGAAAAAGAGATGAGGCTTTCGCTTTTTTTTTCACGCCAAAAAATCTAGCTTGGTTAAGCGCCTCTATCATCAAGACAATGTTAACTCCCCGAATAGCACTTTTACTTATGGCTTTGACGAACTTGGCAAAGGTAAATGCACTCGATTGGCAGCAAGCAGGGGAACATCGGTGGACAAGTCTTAACGATGCTGGGTCAGGGCAGCCAGGATTTACTCTTATGGATCCTGTTGAAACCGGAGTAGAATTTACAAATACACTCTCCACTGTAATTCTCATTTCAAATAAAAATCTCCTAAACGGTTCAGGCGTGGCGATGGGTGATTATGATAACGATGGGCTATGTGACATTTATCTTTGTCGACTTGACGGGAATAATGTTCTCTATCGTAATCTCGGAGGATGGAAGTTTGAGGATGTTACCAAAACATCTGGCACAGCATGTCCATCCCAATTTTCTACTGGGGCTACCTTTGCAGATATTGATGGTGACCGAGATCAGGATCTAATTGTAACCGCAATGGGGCAACCAAATCGCCTCTTCCAAAATCAAGGCAACGGAAAATTTGAAGATATTACTGATATTTCCGGAATCGGAACTCGCTTTGGTAGTAGCTCAATTGCCCTCGCCGACATCGACGGTGATAACGATCTAGATTTATACGTTGTAAACTATGGTGCCAAATCGGTTCTGAAAGATGGAGGAAAAATAGACATCGTTAATATCAACGGCATACTATCGGTAAGAGGCCCATTTGCTAGCAGAATCAAGTTCATTGATAATCAAATGTTTGAGTACGGGGAACCTGATGAATTTTATTTAAACGATGGCAAAGGAAAATTTACTAGACTGGAATGGACGAGTGACCGCTTTTCTACTCACAAAGGCAATCCTCTTGATGAGCCATATCGAGATCAGGGTTTGAGTGCAATCTTTCGGGACATTAACGGGGATCGAATACCAGATCTGTTCGTCGCAAACGATGGCTTTACGAAGGATCGCTGCTGGATCAATGACGGAAAGGGCTATTTCCAAGAAATTTCACCTCTTGCCATAAGGCAACTAAGCTTCTCTGCCATGGGCGTGGATTTTGCCGACATCAACCGAGACGGCCATGATGACTTTTTCGTTGTGGAAATGCTAAGTCGCAACCACAGCAAACGCCTCACTCAGCAAGGTACTATTCCTAGCAATCCAATTCCTCCCGGCAACTTCACGGAACAACCACAAAGTCGTCGTAACTGCCTTTATATAAACCGCGGCGATGGGACCTATACTGAAACTGCTTATTATTCTGGTTTGGCAGCTACCGAATGGTCTTGGAGCAGTATTTTTTTAGATGTAGATCTTGATGGGTGGGAAGATCTCCTTGTAACCAACGGCTTTGAATTCGATACCGACGATTTGGATACCCAAAACAAAATCAGTCGTCTTGGCAAAATCCCTGTCGCACAAAAACGCAAAACCATCTTTCTATTCCCTCCACTCGACACACCTAATGTCGCATTTAGAAACCTAGGTGATGGCCGGTTTGAAGAAGTTGGGACCAAATGGGGTTTTAATGACAAGCACGATGGAAATGGAATGGCGCTGGGTGACCTGGATAACGACGGTGACCTGGATGTAGTCATTAACTGTCTTAAGGGACCGGCATTGCTATACAAAAATAATGCATCTTCTCCACGAGTAGCAGTACGCTTGTCCGGAAAGGGCAAAAATACAGAAGGAATCGGGGCACGTATTCGCGTTATAAACTCAATGGGGCGAGGACAACAGTCACAAGAAATAATGGCGGGCGGTAGATATGTCAGTGGAGACCAAGCCCGCCGAACCTTCGCTGTTAAAGATGGAGAAATATTCCGAATCGAAGTCGATTGGCTTGACAGCACACAGACAATTATCAACGACGCCACATCAGGTCGGCTTTATGAAATTCGACAGCAAAACACAAAGACTACCCCGCCAATACTAGATTCTGAATTAGCTCTATTCATCGATTCAAGCGCAAAATTAAATCATGCTCATAGAGCAACATATAGGGATGATTTCACACTCCAACCCGGTCTGCCGCATAGCCTTAACCACACAGGCCCTTTCTTGTCAGCTGAAGACATCGACAAAGATGGAGACATCGATTTACTCATAACCGACTCCAATGATCCCAAATTTTCTATTCTTCTCAATAACGGCAAAGGTCAATTCACTCAATTGCCCAACTCGCTACGAACTACTAGCAACGGTACAGTTATATTCACTGAAGATAAAACTCAGAAAATTCTACATCTTTCTACTCCCCCCAAAATATTCACATTTTCAAAAGGAGAATTGCAACTAGACTCACAATTAGCTTACCAAGGTAATCCCAGTGATGCAGTAGCATTGGATGTCGAAGGTGATGGAGACATGGACTTTTTTATCAGCGGGACCACCTCTCCTGGAAAATTCCCGATAGCGGATCCATGTGCACTCTTTATCAACGAAAATGGAAGATATATTATAAAATCTTTTCCCGAAATTGGTTTAGTCAAAAGCATTGAAGCAGGGGATATCGATAACGATGGTGATCTAGATCTTATCCTCGCAAGGGAATGGAATAGTATTGCGCTATTGCTAAACAATAATGGTCAATTCCATGAAGCAGGAAAATCGTTTGGCCTAGAAACATATAAGGGTTTATGGAATGATGCTAAACTTGCAGATTTAGACGGCAATGGAACACTCGATATAATTGCATCCAATATTGGCCTTAACTCATCATATGAGCTTCACCCCATGCCAATCAAACTGCTGTATGGCGATACCGATGCAGATGACATATTAGAGCTTGCCGAAATTTTCTTCGATCCGTTACTGAATAGTTGGAGGCCTATCCGAAAACTCGATGTTTTGTCCAAAACTTTCCCACAAGTTCGAGCCACCTACTCACGCAATCAATTATTCGCCAACTCAAGTGCTCCCCGCATTCTTGGCTCTATTATTTCTCAAATGAAATCGGTCGAATTTAATACTCGTGAAAGTGGAATATTCCTAAACAACGGAGAAGAGTTCAAATTCATCCCATTGCCGACCGAAGCACAACTGGCTCCTGCATTCGGAATTTGTGCGCAAGACTTCAACGGAGATAATTTAATTGATGTGTTTCTTGCGCAAAATAACTTTGGTACTCCATCACGTTATTCTCGTTATGATAGTGGTCGAGGCTTGTTATTAGCTGGTGATGGAAAAGGAAATTTTAAGCCTTTAAAGAGTAAAGAGAGCGGCATCATAATCTATGGCGAACAACGCGAATCCATAGCTGCCGACTTTAACGGAGATAAAAAATTGGATCTGGTCGTCAGTCAGCGGGACGCAATTACTAAGCTCTACTTGAAACGATAACCTCAAGCTTCACAGATTCGTTCTGTGG
>JAYZHR010000188.1:0-6672 GCA_036166355.1 Verrucomicrobiota bacterium
GTACAGGTTGGTACTCAGCGACGGAGTACTCCTCATTTGATGGAGGCTAAAGAGAATATTGTTGATGCTGGATTGTTAGGTACGATAGCCCATGCAGAGGTTTGTTGCTATTACCATATGCGAAATCGACAAAATCCTTCTGACAGCCAGCCACCTGCCAGTCTTGATTATCAAATGTGGACAGGGCCAGCACCCATGCGGCCTTATAATGAGCTTTGTCATCCTCGTGGCTGGAGAGCTTTTATGGAATATAGTAATGGTATAGTGGGCGATATGTGTATCCATATGCTTGATACGGTTCGATGGATGCTGGGACTTGGTTGGCCAACGAGTATTGTTTCGCAGGGCGGTGTTTTAGTTGATAAGGATGCTAAGGCAAATACAACCGATACACAGACCGCTTGTTTTGATTTCGATGATTTACAAGTTGTTTTGCAGCATCGTGCGTGGGGCCATTCACCTGATCCTAAATATCCATGGGCTGCTTTTCTTTATGGAGATAAAGGAACTCTTAAGTTGAGTGTTAATAGTTTTGATTTTATTCCTCGCAACAAACAGAAACAGTCAATACATCGTGATTGTGTTATGGAGCTTGAGAAGTACCCTGAGGATAAAACTGAAAAGGATCTCGAAAGACATGTTGCCCCAGCGGTTAGAACACACATGCTTGATTTTCTAAATTCTGTTGCCAATAGAAGTAAGCCTGTGGCTGATATTGAAGAGGGTCATATTTCTACAGTGAGTTGTATTTTAGCAAATATTTCTCAGAAGCTAGGAGGTCGTTCGCTACGATGGGATCCTAAAACGCATCAAGTATTAGATGATGCTGAAGCAAACAAGTTGTTAAATCGTCCTTATAGAGCCCCTTGGGTTCATCCGGATCCTGATAATGTCTAATTTTGTATCGGGATATGAATGCTAAAAGTGGTTCCTATAGCATTTGATTTGATTTTGATCTGCCCGCTATGAGATTCGATAATTCGATTTACAATAGCTAAACCTATCCCTGTGCCGCCAGGTTTATTGGTGTTTAGTAGCGAGGTAAATGCCTTTTTACGTGATTCAGGGTCCATGCCCGATCCGGTATCGGAAAATTCAATACGAACATGTGTTGGGTTTTTATCGTTCTCTGACAGTTTAATTGAGTCTGATTTGATTGTTAGTTTTCCTCCATTCGGCATAGCCTCGAGAGCATTGAGAGTTAGGTTTAGGAAAACTTGACTCAATTGTTGGTCGTCAGCTTTTACTTTAGGTAGATTATCGGATAATTGTACATCAAGTTGAACATTCTGTTGCGCAATCTTTTGGCGTACCAGAATTCGAAGATCATCTATTGTTTTATTGATATCACTAGGTTTGAATTGAGGTTCTGCATTGCGAGCAAATGTTAGAATTTGTTCTACTATATTATTTAGATGATCCATTTTCTCACCCATAATTCTTACATCTTCTTCGCGTGGATCATTTTTTGGGAACTTTAGTTCAAGTGAATGATAAAGCATCTTTAGAACAGTTAACGGATTGCGAATCTCGTGAGCCACCTCTCCTGCAAGTAGTCCGAGAGCGGAAAGTTTTTCATTTTGTCTCAGTAATTCTTCCGACTCTACAATGCGTTCAAGAAGTCGTGCTTTTTCAATGGCCATTGCAGAAAATTCAGCTAATGCCATTGCTATATGGATTTCTTCATTAGAGAAAACGTACGATTCTTTCTTATATACGTTTAATGTGCCAATTGCCTTTGAACCAAATACTAGAGGAATGCTCAGCATTGCAACGAGGCCTTCCTTGCGAGCTATATCTTGTTGCTGATAGGTATTAGATGTTTGAACATTTTCAATTTGTAGTGGTTTTTTAAGTCTGACAACTGATCCTGAAAAACTTTCAGATATATTTACATCCGGTTTGTTTAGATAGGATTCTCCGGCTCCAAATGAGGCAACTAGGCTCAGTTTGCTGTCTGTTTCATCAAGTAGTTGTAATGCGCAAGTCGGAGCCTTCATAAGAGTTGATGTCTCACGAGTTATTGAACTGAGGGCTTCTTCAAGATCTAGTGTTGAGTTTATCGCTTGCCCTACAGTTATCAGGGACTCGAAGAGGTTTGCTCTTATTTGAGATTGTTCGTAAAGAAATGCATTATGAATAACGAGAGCTGCTTGGCTGGCAAGCTCGGTTAGTAATGCTAGATCATTTTTGTTGAAGGCATTTAATTTATCAGAGTCTACATTGACAACCCCGCTTAATATTCAATTAATCTCCAATGGTACTGCAAGCTCGGATTGTGTGTGTTTATGAACTTGAACATAACGTTTGTCCTTTTTTACATCTGCTACGACGGTTGGTTTGCCTTGTTGTGCTACCCAGCCGGTGATGCCTTCGCCTACTTGTAGTTGTAATTTTGTTCCTTCAGGAAGTCCGTGAGCTGCTTGAATTTCTAAAAATCCATTAATTGGATTAATTAAAACAAGTGATCCGCTTGTAGCTTTTACTAAGCGGACTGCTTCCTTTATTATTAGGTTTAAGGCTTCTTGTTGGTCGAGTGTGGAGTGGATAACTTTGCTGACCAGATAAAGCTGCTTAAACTGATTGGGGCTTATATCAGTATTAATGGTGGTTTCTTCGCTCACCGTTTGGCATTGATATGGTTATCTAATAATGCGTTATTATGTGTGCTACTCGTAGCGAAGTGCTTCGATGGGATCTAGCCTTGAGGCCTTTATGGCTGGAAATAGTCCGGCCATTAATCCTACGAATGCACTGAAGGCTACTCCGATTAATAACGCTTCACTGGTAATAACAGGAGTATTCTCTGCTGGGACTAGTTGTGTTAGGACCCACACGGAACCGTACGAAGCCGGAATACCCAATATGCCTCCTAAAAGTGCGAGAACTAAGCTTTCCATTATTATTTGAATAAAAACTATAAACCCGGTTGCCCCCATAGCTTTGAAAGTTCCGATTTCTCTTATTCGTTCATTAATACTTGCCAGCATTATATTCATAATGCCTATTCCGCCTACAAGTAAGCTCATTGCGGCAATAATACCTCGAATAATTTTAGCACTATTCAATTTTTCACTTATTGTTGCAATCACGTTCTCTTGTGTGCGGAATGAGAAATCTTCAATTCCGTTATGAGTTCGAATCATAATATTTCTCATTTGGTCCATGGCTTTTTCCAGGTAGTCCATGTTTGACACTTTTACATCAAGGTCGCTTAAAGTTGGATCTGGAACAAAAACTTCAGGTTCGGCAGATGCCGTAGAGAATCTGCTTTGAAATGAGCTAGATGACGAGCTGGAGGATGACATTTTGAACTTCATCCACATTGTATTTAGTGGGATATGAATAGTATTGTTTCTGTGTTGAAATCGGCTTCCTCTCCTAAATCCAAAACTACTGGTTCTTTTGGGTCCACTTTGATTCAGTGACCGTTGTAATTGAGCTTCTCTCTTCTTTTTTTCCGCTTCAGTTTCAAGCCTTTTGTATACACCTATTACAGAGAATGGGACGTAATTAATATTTATAATTTTTCCAATTGGATTAGTTGGCTGCCCGGTATCTGGATCTTCTCCAAAGAGAGTAGCACTAATATCTGATCCAAGAACACAAACATTCTTTGCTGCATAATCTTCAAATGGTGTGAAAAATCTACCTGTTTCTATTTCGTAGGAATTCATCTCCATTATGTCTTCCCAAACGCCACTGAATTCTGAGATGTAAGCTCTTTTGTCCTGATATGTGGCACGAGCTCGACGCAAGGACATCTCAGGTGATATGCATTTTAGTAGGGTAGAACCTTCCTTAAAAGCATAAGCATCTTTTACTGTTATTCCTGGGGAATAATCCTTTTTATGGTCTTGATAGCTAGGAGGCTCTTCATCATCGATGTTAATTTTATCTGCACCGCCAAATGTTGCCATCTGTTCTTTCATTGCGTTTTCCATGCCCTGAACAATTGCAGACATGGTAACAAGGCTCATAATCCCTAGAACAACACCAATAATTGTGAGGAAAGAACGAAACCAGTGGGAAAAGATTTCCCGTAAACCAATTATTAGTGTATTGAAAATAAACATGCAGATTAATCGTATCTGAGAGCCTCTATTGGATCTAGCTTTGCTGCCTTTATTGCTGGGATTAAACCAGCAAGGCTTCCAGTGATTACGCTAAAAGAAAAACCTACTATCATGGAGGCTGCTGTCATTATTGGAGGCGTAGTGTCAGGGGCATAGCTTGCTAGTGTGTCAATTAGAACAGGTGAAATAGCGAGTCCTATTAATCCCCCAGATACTGCTAAAACAATACTTTCAGTGATTATTTGAGAAAAAATATCGAGATTTGTAGCACCGATTGATTTTCGAATGCCAATCTCCCGTACCCTTTCAGATATACTTGATAGCATTATATTCACGATGCCTATACCCCCAACTAAAAGGCAAATGCCTGCAATAAACATTCCGCTTGTTCTTTCGTTATAAATTGCAAGCGTTATGTCTTCTGAAAACGCTTCTTGAGTTTCAAATTCAAAGTCTTCGAGTCCGTTATGAGTTCTTAAAAGTACATTTCGAACTTGTTGTAGGGATTTTTCTAATAATGAAACATCTTTAATTTTCATTGTTAGTTCAGATAAGCTTCTGTCCATCTTGCTTCCGCTTTCAAAACTTGAGTCTAGTTTGGAGACTAAGGTGTTCAGTGGTAATAGTATCGTGCTATTCTTTGAGCCGTAAACTCGCATTGTTCTTTGGCTATTGCTATCGCTATATCTAAAGCGACTCCAACGATCAGCTTGGCTAACACTTTGATTGTTTTTTTTGGCTTCCTCTTTTTTCTTGCGGTCTTCTTCGGTCATGTATTCCTTGAACATGCCAACTATTTTAAATGGTTTATAATTAATAAAAATATTTTCGTTAATTGGTATAATAGTTTCTCCGTTTTCATCATATTCACCAAAAAGTGCGTTTCTTACTTCTGTGCCTATTACACATACATTGTTAGCGAAATAATCATCTATTTCGGTAAACATTCTTCCGTGCTCGATTTCATGTTCCATAATATCCAATGCTTCCGGCCAGGTTCCCTGGAGCAATGTGAAACGGGTACTTTTTCCTTTTCGAGTGATTTTTAAATCACTTCTGAAGCTCATTTTCTTTACTATGGGTGTGACGTTATAAACGAGAGGAGCATTATTTTTTAATGCATATACGTCTTTCAGTGTAATTCCTCTTATTTCATCTTCTAGATGTTTTTGGTAATCAGGCAGGTCATCTTCTGATTCAATTGTTATACGCTCTAATCCTCCAGATTCGGCAAGTGATTCTTTTAATAAATTTTCTTTTCCTTTCACAAATGCAGCCATTGTTACAAGGCTAGCAACACCACATATTACTCCAAACATTGTTAGAGCTGAGCGAAACCAGTGGGCTCCAACTTCTCTAAAACCGCTTGCAATGACAGAAAGTAAATTCATTTAATGGTTTTTCAAAACATAGATTAACCAAGGTTGAATCTGGGGGTTTGACCTGAAAGTTTCGGGTCTACTTCATTTGCAATTTTCCCATCTCTAATTTCAATACGCCTTGGAGTTACTGCTGCTATTTCTGGATCATGTGTAACAAGCATGACAGTTCTTCCTTCAGTGTGGAGTTTATCAAACATTTGAAGAATTTTTTCTCCAGTATTTGAATCTAGATTTCCCGTTGGTTCATCCGCGAAAATTATTTTTGGATCGTTGACTAAAGCTCTGGCTATTGCAGTTCGCTGTTGTTGTCCGCCAGAAAGTTGTGATGGTCTATGTTTGCTTCGATCTTCCATGTCTACGGATTCCAATGCGCTCATAGCTCTTTCTCTTCGTTCCTTACTGCTTAATCCACTATATATCATTGGAAGTTCAACATTTTGTCGAACTGTTAGCTTGGGAAGCAAATTGAAAAACTGAAAAACAAATCCAATTTTCTTATTACGAATAGATGCTAATTGTCTTGCTGAAGCATCATGGATCATTATTCCGTCTAAACTAATAGTTCCTGAAGTAGGGGAATCCAAGCATCCGATTATATGCATTAGAGTTGATTTCCCACTTCCTGACGGGCCGATGATTGAAATAAATTCACCAGAATCTATGTCTAATGAGACACCATCTAGAGCCCGAATTGTTTCGCCGCCAAGGTGGTAAGTTTTGTGAATGTCCCTTAGTTCCAGTAGAGGCATCGAGAATATAAATAGTTTAAAATTACTTTGTTTAAGGTCGCCCACTACCACGAGGTCGCCCACTACCACCAGGTCGTCCACTACCACCAGATCGCCCACTCATCATTTTTCTCATTTGCTCCCTCAAGGCTGTCTTTTCTTCATCGGTCAATTTGTCGCGATCTATGTTTCTGAACTCCTCCATATCTAATTTCCCGTTTCCATTTGTGTCGTATTTGGCCAATGGATCTTCTTTCTTTTCTTCAACTGCTATCTTTTTCCCGTCTAAAGTTATTGTTTCAGTGACTTTTTCATCATCGGGTTTTTCTAAAGAAACGACATCGCCTATCTTTAAGCCTCTTAATACTTCTGCGTAATTTAGATCATTTACTCCTACTTCTATCATTTGTTTAACAAAAGTGTCGTTTTCGGCGTTTTTAACATATGCATAAGTTTCCGTCTTTTGTTCGGCTTCATTTCTTTCAG
>JAYZHR010000189.1:0-34391 GCA_036166355.1 Verrucomicrobiota bacterium
ATTTCCTGTTGGCGATTCTCTCCTGCCCGCCGCGAAGTAGAATGAAGCAGTTGCATGTAGTCAATGACAAACAGCTTAATATCATGCTGCTGCCACATTCTTCGTGCTCGAGCACTAAGTTGAACGATCGAAAGACCAGCCGTATCATCAATGTGCAAACCAGATTTAGTCAAACGGCTGGCAGCCTCATGAATACGGGGAAAATCGCTAGTCTTTAAAAATCCATCCCTTAAATCTCGCAGGTTTATCCGGGCCAAAGAACAAAGCATGCGCATTACGAGAGAATCAGCTGACATTTCCAAACTAAACACCCCTACAGGCAAATTCCCATTAAGAACAACGTGCTCCACAATATTCATCGCTAACGATGTTTTCCCCATACTAGGCCGAGCAGCAACCACAATCATTTCACCTGCATGCAGACCAGTGGTCATCTTGTCCAAATCAGTAAAACCAGTCTCAATCCCTGTACTGGCTCCCTTATTCTTGAAATATTCCTCTATCGTTTCAATTGCCTTTGTAATATGAGTTTTAATGTCGGGCGAATCAGCAATATTGTGATCATTGTTGATTGCTAGGACCGCCTGCTCCACTTCACCTATTAATCGCTCCACTTCACCCGATTCCTCATATGCATCAGATATGGCCTGCGTACATGTTTGAATCATCCGACGAAGGAGTGCTCGGTCCCTAACAATATCAAAATAATATTCCAAGTTTGCAGCTGATGGCACGCTATCCTGTAGTTCGGTGAGATAAGCCACACCACCAATGTTATCTAATTCTCCTGCAGCACGAAGTTGATGAGATAGAGTAAGAATATCAATTGGGTCATTACGAGAAAACATCTCCACCATCGTGGCATATATTGCCTGATGGCGAAGATCATAGAACACGCTCTCATCCTTTACCTTTTCTATGCAATCAGGGAGGTTCTGACGTATGTCCAATAGAATGCATCCCAAAACACCCTGCTCAGCGGCTAGATCATGCGGAGGGGTTCGTCCCAATGGAATCACCGGTGGATCCTCCCTTCGGCGTGGCGTATTCTTTAAGTCGGCCGAAGGTGAATAGGCTGTCTCAATTGCATCAGGCACGACCTAAGAAAACCGTAAACTACTAATTTTTGCAACTTAGAGAAGTTGATAAGTTTCTCAACTGTTATCAACAATGTTATTCCCAATCCATAGCAATTTTTTCATAATAATAAAGTTGTGGATATCTTCCCCTCGACCGATTCCGATATGACCTTTAATTTTCCTGAGGTGCCAAAGGAGGTAAAACTTACTCCCATGATGGCCCAGTATCGGCAATGCAAAAGTCAACTGCCTACTGGGACAATTCTACTGTTTCGTCTTGGAGATTTTTACGAGATGTTTTTTGAGGATGCCAAAGAAGCCGCAGGTATTCTCAATGTTGCGTTGACCAAGCGGGGAGAAACACCAATGTGTGGAATTCCATATCACGCAACTGGCAACTATATGGCCAAGCTACTAGAAGCTGGTCGAAAAGTGGCAATTTGTGATCAGATCGAGACTGCACGACCTGGCCAATTAGTTAAAAGAGAGATAACTCAAATTATTAGTCCAGGTGCTCACTTCGATGAACGCATGCTTAACGCTGAGCGTAATAATTTCCTTGTAGCTGTGTCGATTGCAGGAAACCAGTTAGGTATAGCGGCAATCGATCTAACTACCGGAGATTTCAAAGTAACTGAATTAGATAATGAAAACGCACTCTTAGCTGAATTGGAACGACTAAACCCAGGAGAAGTGATTTATCCTGAGGAATCTAAAAGATTTGCTGATATAATTGAACCAAAAGTAAGCGTACTAAACCCCTACGAAGGCTGGGTATTTGCATTGGAAACTGCCGATTTTACACTTAAGGATCACTTCAAGGTAGCAGCCCTAGATGGATTTGGACTCAAAGGCCACACAGCTGCAATCGGAGCTGCCGGAGGGGCATTACATTATGTGAGTCAGCATCTTCGACGAGATGTGACACACTTCACTCAACTAACTTTTTATGAAGTAGCAGACTATCTTATACTAGACGCAGCAACACTTAAACATCTAGAAATACTTGAACCTCTACATCGTGAGGCAAGTAAGCCAGCAACTCTATATAGTGCACTAAACCGAACCTCGACACCTATGGGAGCTAGAAGGCTTCGGGACTGGCTGACCCAACCGCTTTCATCCATATCTAAAATAAGAAAAAGGCAACAGGCTGTAGCTAAATTTATAAATCACAGCACAATATTGGATAACTTTTTCGAAAGCCTAAGAGAAGTGCGGGATTTAGAACGCATGATTAGCCGCCTCAGCATCGGATCTGGCAATGCACGGGATCTCGTACAACTACACCATGCATTACTTCAGTTACCCAACTTAAAAAGGATGATCGATGAAGTGCAAAATATAGATGATGGAATACCATCATCCTTAAACGACAAGATATTTAAAGAAGACAAACTCAACGAAACTCCTTTATTGCTAAACCACCTAGGCAGTCAACTCCATGAATTACCAGAAGTCACAGAATTAGTATCGCGATCCATTGTCGACGAACCACCAATAGCACTGAAAGAAGGCGGTATCATTCGTGAAGGATTTAATTCCACACTAGACGAGCTTCGTATTGGGGCAACAGAAGGAAAAAACTGGATCGCAAAACTCCAAAAAGAGGAGATGGAAAAAACAGGTATCACCTCCCTCAAGGTACGTTTTAATTCCGTTTTTGGTTATTTTATTGAGATAACCAAAGCTAATCTCGACAAAGTACCAGAACATTACACCCGTAAACAGACATTAGCTAATGCTGAACGATTCATCACCCCTGAACTAAAGGAAATGGAAGGGAAAATCCTCGGCTCCGAGGAGCGCAGCCAAAAACTCGAGTATGAATTGTTCCAGAGTGTGCGTGAACAGGTGCTAAAGTGGCTACCTCAAATTCAAGAGATTTCCTCTGCACTTGCGCAACTGGATGTACTTGCTGGATTTGCGGAAAATGCCCGTTTACACAGCCATGTGTGCCCAGATATATGTGACGATGGGGTTTTAAATATTGATGATGGTCGTCATCCGGTTTTAGAGCAATCTATGATTGGTAATCCGTTTGTACCTAACGACACAGAATTAGAAGGAAAACAACAACAGATCGCAGTAATTACTGGCCCAAATATGGCAGGTAAGAGCACTTACATAAGACAAGTCGCTCTGTTAACTCTGCTTGCGCATACTGGAGCGTTTGTCCCTGCAAAAAAAGCTCGAATAGACCTAGTTGATCGTATCTTCACCCGGATAGGTGCTAGCGATGATCTATCACGAGGCCAATCAACCTTCATGGTTGAAATGAGTGAGACTGCTAACATTTTAAATAACGCTACAAACCGCAGTCTTGTTGTCCTAGATGAAGTTGGAAGAGGAACAAGTACTTTTGACGGACTTAGTCTAGCATGGTCCATTTTAGAACATTTACATAATCAAGTTGGAGCAAAGACCCTTTTTGCAACACACTACCATGAATTAACCGAACTTGCTGAAAGGCTACCGCGGCTGCAAAACTTTAATGTCGCCGTCCGCGAGTGGAATGAACAAATTGTTTTCTTACATAAAATTGTCGAAGGTGGTGCAGACAAAAGCTATGGCATTCACGTAGCCCGCCTAGCCGGAGTTCCAAAACCGGTAATCGAGCGAGCTAAAGATATCCTAAAAAATTTAGAGGATACCGAATTATCCCCCGATGGAAGTACTCGTTACGCCTCCAGGCAATCAGCTGAAAGAGAGACACTATCCAAAATTAAGCCTTCACCTCAACTTGATCTCTTTGCCAGCCAATGACAGCTTGACCTCCCAGTCTTGCTTAGCCAAGCTCCCCGCCCACTTGGAGAGATGGCTGAGTGGTCGAAAGCGCTCCCCTGCTAAGGGAGTATAGGTTAACGCCTATCGAGGGTTCGAATCCCTCTCTCTCCGCCACTTCTTCTATTTCATTTGCTGATTCTTATTTAGTAATACAAAGTTTCAGGATTTCAACCAATCCAACTCTATTTAAATTGTCGAATATAGTTCGTCGACATGAGATTTTCTCTTTGCGAAGAAGCAATATTCAGGCAACTTTTGCAGACGCCTTTGTGATATTTATATTATGCACTTGCATGGTCCATATAATCTGCTTTCTAGATTTATTTTATATCTACTTTTAGTAATTGGCATCATTCCAGTTTCGGCTGTGGATTTTGACCGAGATGTAGCTCCTTTACTAATTAGGAATTGCATAGAATGCCATAATGGATTTGATCTGAAAGGCAAACTCGACTTATCCCATCGTGATGAGGCTTTCAAGGGAGGTAAAAATGGTGCTTCTATCGTACCGGGAAAACCAGAAATAAGTTTATTGTGGGAAAAAGTTAGCGAAAATGAAATGCCACCTGATCAACCACTTAGCAAAGCAGAAAAGACACTGCTAATAAACTGGATCACTGAGGGTGCAAAGTGGGAAGGAAATTTAAAACTCGATCCCTATCAATTCACCACAGCCAAACGTGGTGGCTACGATTGGTGGTCTCTACAACCACTCAAACGCCCAAACCAACCAATAAGTTCGAAATCGTCCAAATGGGTCATTAATCCGATCGATGCATTTGTACTAGCCAAACTTAAAACCGCAAAATTGGAACCAAGCAAACCGGCTTATCCCAGAGCATTAATCCGGCGACTATATTTCGACATAATTGGCCTACCCCCATCAGCAAAGGAAGTCGCTAAATTCGTTGAAGATCCAACTGATGATGCCTATCGCAAGTTAGTTGACGATCTTCTTAGCTCACCACGTTACGGCGAACGCTGGGGAAGACACTGGCTAGACCTTGCCCGGTTCGGTGAAAGTGACGGTTTTGAAAGGAATAACACGCGAAATAATCTTTGGCCTTATCGAGACTGGGTCATCAAAGCAATTAATGATGATATGCCTTATGACGAATTCGTCCGCATGCAAATCGCCGGGGACATTCTCAATCCAGGTGATCCAGATGGACAAAAGTCTGTGGGTTTTCTGGTCGCAGGACTACATAATACGGTTGTAGGCGGAAGTGAGTTTATGAAAAAAACGGCGCGCCAGGATGAACTCGAGGAGATTATCGGCACAGTCGGTCAAACGTTTGTTGGATTAACAATTAATTGTGCTCGCTGCCACAACCACAAATACGACCCTATTCAACAGAAAGAATATTACCAATTAACCTCATCAATAGCTGGTGTATTTCATGGCGAACGTAAAATCTCAGATCCGGAACTTGAGCACCAACGAAGGACATTAAAAAAACAGATTGAGATCTCCAGCAATGAACTTTCATTAATTGAAAATCATGGCCGCAAAATTGCCCTAGCCAAACGCAATCAAGGAGATAAATCACCAAAAGCAAAACCACCAAAACCATTAGCCCAATGGGAGTTTGATAATGGACTAAAAGATAATATTGGTAACCTGCACGGAAAAGCCAAAGGAACCGCCCGAATTTCTGGAGGAGCACTTTTGGTAGATGGAAATGCAGCTTGGGTTGAAACAGTTCCAATTAAGGAATCGCTTCGAGCTAAAACAATTGAAGCCTGGGTTGAATTAGGTGATTTAAATCAAAAAGGAGGAGGTGTGATTGGTATTCAGAGTCTTGATGGCAGTACTTTTGATACCATTGTTTTTGCTGAACTTGAAACACGTCGCTGGATGGCTGGAAGCAACAACCTCAGCCGTACCAAGTCATTCAATGCCCCAGAGGAAAATGAAGCAGTTCAAAAACCAATACACATCGCAATTGTATATCAAGAGGATGGAACCATAATTGGTTATCGAAACGGGATACCGTACGGAAAACCATACAAGACTAAACTACAAGAATTCCCCAAAGGCGGTTCTCAAATCATATTTGGTATGAGACATAAGGGTGGCGGTAATAATTATTTCAATGGGAAAATTCATCGTGCTCAACTTTATGCCAGAGCACTTGAGCCAGACCAGATTGCAGCTTCAGCCGGAGTTGAATCAACATTTATCGGTGAGTCAGAACTATCAGCAGCTCTTACAAAATCAGATCAAAATAAAAGAAAGGAACTAAAGGACCAATTGGCGGGTCTGAATAAACGTTTAGAAGAACTAGGCAAAGGCTCCAAAAGGAAGGTTTATACCGTTGCTGCTCGGGACAACCCTGGAACAGTAAGACTACTTAAAAGAGGTAATGCAATGGACGAAGGAGAGATTGTCCGGCCAGGAGCCGTTGCTGCGCTACGGACGTTTAGCAGTGACTTTGGGATAAAGGCTGATGCCTCTGACAGTGAAAGACGCAAACAATTGGCTCATTGGCTCACACATCCAAATAATCCATTATTTACCCGTGTCATCGTCAACCGCATTTGGCACTATCACTTTGGTATTGGGATTGTCGAGACCCCTAATGATTTTGGTTTTAATGGGGGCCGTCCGAGCCATCCAGAATTACTAGAATGGCTAGCAACAGAATTTAAAGCCAAAGGCCAAAGGCTCAAGGGACTCCACCGATTAATCGTAACCTCTAACACCTACAAGCAGGCTGCTAAACCTAGAAAAGATGGACTAGCTATCGATTCCGAAAATCGTTTACTTTGGCGCAAATCTCCAGTCAGGCTCGACGCAGAATCACTTCGTGACGCAGTACTAAGTGCGTCTGGAAAGCTTAACCTTAAGATGGGAGGTCCAGGCTTTCGTGATGTGTCAGTTATACCAAACAATGGCACTACCTACTACAAACCGATTTATCCAAAAGGCAGTGAATACGACCGGCGAACCGTTTATCGTTTTAGTCCAAGAGGTGAAAGAAGCGCGATTCTTGACACCTTTGACTGTCCTGACCCTTCTACTACCGCCCCAAGACGTGCCGTAACTACTACCCCATTACAAGCGCTAGCACTTTTGAACAATAAATTCATTTTAGATAAAGCAGAAGATATGGCAAATCGCATTAAGTCACTATCAGATGGAAATCGGAACAAGCAAGTTGAACAGGCTTTTCTATTCGCTTTTCAACGAAATCCAAATTCTGAAGAAATGCTTTTAGCTAAACGATTAATCCAAGACTATGGACTCACTACGCTCTGTCGTTCTCTCTTTAACAGCAACGAATTTGTAATTATCAACTAACATGACAGATTTTGGTAACATTAATCGAAGAGATTTTTTCAATTGGGGAATCCGAGGAATTGGTGCCACTGCATTTACCAGCCTACTCGCGAGTAACATCAAAACCCATGCAGGGCTTAAACAAAAGTCGTTTCCAAATTTTGCACCTAGAGCAAAAAGGGCGATTCACATCAGTCTTGTAGGTGGAATGAGCCATGTCGACTCATACGATTACAAACCAGATCTGGACAAAGCCCATGGAAAACCACTTGGCTCGAAAGAAAAACCAGATATTTTCTTTGGTCAGGTCGGCCAATTACGCAGGAGCGATTTCAAATTCAAGCAACGCGGCCAGAGTGGCCTTTGGCTTTCAGACATGTTTCCAAACATCGCCGAGATGGCGGATGACATGACCGTCATTCGATCAATGAACACCGACTCCGCTAATCATACGCCAGCTTTATTTTTTGCTAACAGTGGATTTGAATTTAACGGCTTTCCATCAGCCGGTAGCTGGGTGTCTTACGGGTTGGGCTGTGAATCTGAAACATTGCCTGCTTTTGTGGTTTTAGGCGACAAACGAGGAGGCCCAAATGGTGGAGCCTCCAACTGGACTAGTGGTTTTCTGCCTTCGCAACATCAGGGAGTAGAATTACGCACCGGTAAGACCCCGGTACGCGATCTATACCCTGCTGTTGAACAACCAAAAGGTTCGGACAAAGCAGCTCGTAACTTCCTACAAAAACTAAATGCTCAGCACGCTGAGCAAAACGGCTTAGATTCGATCTTAAGCAATCGAATGCGAAGCTACGAACTTGCAGCTAGAATGCAGCTGTCCGTACCACAAGTGAGTAACATACTCGGAGAACCAGAACACATTAAACGAATGTACGGATTAAATGAAAGCCGCACAGAAGATGCAGGACGACGCTGCCTACTGGCACGACGACTGCTAGAAGGAGGCGTGAGATTTGTTCAGATATACTCTGGCGGACCAATTGGCGGTTCACCACGAGCAAGTTGGGATGCTCATGAAAATGTTAAGGAAAATCACTCTATTGAAGCTGGCCGAATCGACAAGCCGATCGGCGGTTTACTGCGAGATTTAAAGCAACGTGGAATGCTTGATGATACTTTGGTTTTATTCACTACCGAGTTTGGACGAACTCCATTCGCACAATCCAAAGCCAATCAAGTTGGCCCTGGGAGGGACCACAATAAATATGGCTTTTCCTGCTGGATAGCAGGAGGGGGAGTAAAAGGCGGAATGAGCTACGGTCAAACCGATGAGATCGGTTGGAAGACAGTTGAGAACCCAGTACACTGGCACGACTTTCACGCGACAGTCCTCCATCTCATGGGAATGGATCACAAAAAATTAACCTATTACCATAATGGAATAGAACGCCGCCTTACAAACGTTCACGGGAACGTCGTTCAGGACATCTTTGCCTGACTCATCCTTCAAGCTGACCTAGAAAAGAAAGTTCATCAAGAACCGGAACGCCAAGCAATTCGGCCTTTTTCAGTTTGGAACCAGCTTTTTCACCGGCAAGCAGATAGTCTGTATTCTTGCTTATACTAGAGTTAACCTTACCGCCGTTGGCTTCGATTTTAACTTTTGCCTCTTCTCTCGACAGGCTGGATAATGTGCCAGTAATCACGAAAGTCTTACCTGCGAATATACCTTTATCATCACCATCTTGGCATAACATCGTTCCTTGAGGATTAATGCCTAGCTTATCCAAGCCCTCTAATGTCTGACGTCCAATTTCTGATTCAAACCAAGCAAGTACAGATCGAGCAACAGAGGGGCCAACCTCAGTGGTATAATTGGGTGGATGGATTCCATTATCCTTGGTAATTGATGCAAAACCAAGCTTCACTAACAAATCAAGTTTACTAGAGATTTGGCCCACAAGCTGAACATAATTATTCTCTCGTTGAGTTTTTTCGACTGCCGAACTAGGTCGGTTTTTGCGCGAACGAGGATTAACACGCACAACCTCCTCAGATAATTCATCAAGTTCTATAACGATCTTCAGTATCTCGGAATTTGCTATGGAATTGAAGTTTTCATGATACTTTGCAAGAACGCTGGAGGTGGTTCGCCCAAGCTCTGGAATTGCCAATGCAAAAAGCCACTTATCTAGACCCATGCTGCGAGACCGTTGAACTGAATCAATAAGTTTAGTGGCATTTTTCTCCCCAAAAATTCTTGGTTCATCAACATTTCCAAGGTTTAGGGACCCAAGTTGCTCAATTGTTAAGCTAAACAAATCCAACGGTCCACATACCAAATTACACTCAATCAATTTATCCGAAACAATATCGCCAAGACACTCAATATCAAGGGCAGTACGTGAGGCAAAATGCTCAAGACGCTGGGCCGCTTGTGCTGGGCATGCTTGATTCTTGCAACGCCAAGCAACAAATTCTTCATCTTTATGTATCTCAGATCCACAGTCCGGACACTTACTATCCGTAACAGTAAGCATATCGAAAGGCTCAGTATCAGTAAGCCTCATATCTTTAAGCACGGAAATGACACCAGGAATTACATCTCCTCGCTTCTCTATAATTACAGTGTCCCCCACACGTATATCTTTGCGGCATATCTCCTCCTCATTATGGAGGGTGGCTCGACTTATAGTAGAACCATCAAGAAAAACAGGCTCAAGTTCAGCTACTGGCGTTAGCGTACCTGTCCGCCCTACCTGTATCGTAATCGCATTAAGCCGAGTCTGCGCCTGTTCTGGCTCATACTTGTAAGCCATTGCCCAACGAGGAGCTTTAGCAGTCACACCCATACGTTCACGCAATGCAAAACGGTTAAGCTTAATAACTGCACCATCAGTATCATAATCAAAACTCGAACGAACACGATCTAGCTCCTCTACCGCCTCAATAACCTTTTCCACACTTGAACAACGCCAGATATGCTGCGGCGTGCAGAAACCTAACTCATCAAGCACTTTGAATAATTCAGATTGTGACTCAATCATCGGCCCATTAACTATTTGACCATTTCCGTAAAGCACAATGCCAAGCGGCCGCTTTGAAACAATTGAGGGATCTAGTTGTTTAAGAGATCCAGCAGTTGCGTTTCGCGGATTAGCAAATAATGGTTCACCATCATTCGCACGCATTGCATTGAGTTTCTCGAAGCCTGAACGACTCATGATCACTTCACCTCGAGCCTCAAATATACTAGGCATATCTCCTTTATTAAGTGTTTGTAACCTAAGCGGAATGCTCCGAATAGTTCGAAGGTTTGCGGTCACATCATCACCTGAAACCCCATCCCCCCGTGTGGCACCTACCGTTAATTGGCCATCCTCATACCTGAGACTAATCGCAATTCCATCAGCCTTTGGCTCAACAATCCAATCAAGCGATTCATCCGGTAATGTCTTCTGGACACGATCAACAAATTCACGAATCTCATCCTGTGAGTAAGTATTATCGAGACTCATCATAGGAACTGCATGCTGAACGGTTTCGAAGCCTTCACTTGGCTCTCCACCTATACGTTGGCTTGGCGAGTCAGAAGTACGAAGCTCTGGATACAAAGCCTCCATATCAATTAATTCACGATAAAGTTGATCGTAATCTTGATCGCTTATTGTCGGCTGCGCATCTACATAATAAGCCCTGTCATGCCGGCAAATTACCTCCACTAAAGAAGCATGATGTTGCTTTATCGAGTTATCCATTAGCCTAACACTAAAGAAAGCTTTGAATCATAAATTTCAGATAGAGATTCCAGTGAATATATACTTAAACAAAATTAATTTATATATGAATAGCGACTGCACTAATCTTTAAATGCCTTAATTCTATTTATCTGCCGGATTTTTTGTAGTTCGAAGATAAACAATAAGGTCGATTATCTCAGTATCCTTTAATCCCGCTAAAAGGCCTTCCGGCATCATCGATGTAGGAATTTTTTCTCGAGATTGTATTTCAGATTTAGCCAAGGTAACCGGCGGCAAACCAACGACTCGCAACACCAACTGCTGCTCGTTTTCACTAGCCAGTGTACCAGCATAAGTCTGTCCCCCGCGGGTAGTAACAAGTAGCATTTGATAGCCTTCAGGAATATCTCCACTAGGATTTAAAATATTTTCAAGAATGTAATCAAGATTAGCACGATTAGAACCTGTTAGATCCGGCCCAATCTCACCACCTTTACCATAAAGCTTGTGGCAAGCTGAGCATGTACGCTCATAGATTGTGCGCCCTTTTATAGCACTGCCTTTACTCGTAGCATCACTTGTAAGTAGCCCACGATACTTTGCAAAGGCAGTCTCCTTATCAGCTGATAGTGAATCAATGTTCCCCCAAACATCTACGAAACTTGGCCCAGCAACACGACGCATTTGACGAACAATATAAGCCGGCATATCACGACGGGGCACTCCTCCCGATTCAATAGCATCAGTCAAACGTTTGGCATAAGAAGGACGCGAGGCAAGGGTCTGAATCACCGCTAGCTTGCCATCATCATTCAGCTTAGAGTAGCGATTAAGAAACTCCCTCGAAAAAGACTTATCATCATAAGAAGCCATAGCACGAATCGACTCGATCCGAAGCGACTCATCATCCAATAATGGTAAAAGTCGACTCTTCAGTTCTGTATGTTCCTGAGATGCAAGGCCACGTAGTGCAGTCTGCCGCTCAGACAACTTAACTCTGGAATTGTCTAATGTCGCAAGCATAGCAGTTACAGCTCCCTCATCACCAAGAATTTGTGCAATTTGAGTAGCTATAGGCTGATTCTGCAGTTTAGCATAAGTAGCCCCCCAACTGGTCGGCGCTTTGACGTCTCGCAAGCCCTTCAGCCCAGCACTAAAACCTCGCAACATATGAACTATTGTCTCTTCACGCTCCAATTGCCCAAGCACCTGAGAAAGCTCCTCCAGTTGACGAGCATCAACAGCTCGCCTTGCTATATATTCTGTAACCAAAGGAAGGCGACTCGCTTGCGCAAGTTTCATTGCTCGCGTCGGATTCTCAGGAACGAGCGGTTCAATTCCGTACCAGATTAACTTAGGTAGATTATGGTCATTAGCATCCTCAGCACGAATAACCAAACCAGCGGCAATATCCCATCGTTTATCAAGGGACAATCGTTGCATCGCTGAAGCTAAATAAAGTCGAACTACTGGTGAAGCATCCTTGTGAGCCATTATAGCAAATTTTTTAAGCACCTTACTGGATGGATTTTTATCCTCACAAAGAAACTGTATCGTCCAAGCACGAATATGTTCATCGTTGTCACTTAGATTATTGATGTGATCAGATTCTTTAATGCCTCCAATAACATGCAACGACCAAAGCGCGCGAAGGCGATGATCAGGATTTTTATTTTTACGGAACATTTGCTTCAGCAAACGTTGTGTGTCCTTGGCCAGCTTGTCGTTAATGGCTCGTCCCTGAAGTACAACACGGGCACGACGAGCATGCCATGAACTTGCGCTAGACTGATATTCAACGAGCTTAGCATCGCTAAGTTTTTCTACATCATCATAGCGACCTTTCCAGTCTTGAGCTAAACTATCCTTTGGTGCGAGCCGGAAGATACGGCCGGTATGTTTTTGCAGAACGGCGTTGCCACAGATGTCACCATCGTGCCAATCGAGAACGTAGACATTTCCAGCCGGGCCAATCTCCATACTGAATCCAATCCATTGCTCGTTGTTAGCATGCATGAAATCTTTATGATGCTTCCCGACATAACCAGAGCCAGTTGGGACCAACTCATCTGTAAGAACAGCATGCTCATGGATGTTGGCCATGAAGATTTTACCCTGATACTCCTTGGGGTAGGCGTCAGACATGTAAACGCGCGCACCGCCGTGAGCCGAGCGGTGACGATGATCTGCAATAGTTCGAATATCACTGTAAACATACGGATTGAAATGACGACCGGCTTGACGGTGGTAAGCACCACCTGGAATAACATGCCACAAGTGCGGAATCACACAGGCACTGATAAATAGTTGTCCCTTTGCATCGTAATCAATCCCCCAAGGATTACTGAACCCGTGTGCAACAATTTCAAATACATCCTTTGTCGGATGATAACGCCATACTCCACCATTGATCTTCTGGCCTTCGCCCTCGAACTCAACCGACGTCGGATACGGTTCACCATGCTTGAAAATCTTACCTGCACCCTTGGGTTTACCTACTATGGACGGTGTGAATACGCCCTGACAGCCATAGATCCAACCGTCAGGGCCCCAATGCAGGCTGTTGAGTACTTCATGACGATCACGAATACCCCAACCAGTTAGGCGAACTTCGATGTCATCCACGTCAGCCTTGTCGTCTTTGTTTCGATCCGGAACAAACAGTAGGTTCGGCGGTGCACCAAGCCAAAGCCCGTCTAACCCCACCGCCACTGCAGAAGGGAAAGGGATGCCTTCAAGAAATACTGAACGTTTATCAGCAACACCATCCCGATCGGTGTCTTCTAAGATTAAAATGCGGCTATCACCCGAGGCAGAGAAGCCTCGACCACGGGTTTCATAGTCACGATTTTCGGCTACCCACATGCGCCCCTTGTCATCCCAACAAAATGCCATCGGTTGCGTGATCATTGGCTCATTCGCCCACGAGTTCACCGTGAAGCCATCCTCAATTGTTGAATTTTCAACCGCTTCCTGTGGTGAAAGAAACTTCGCCTCACGTCCAGCACGTTTGGCCAATTGCCAAAGCGCATATGTACCCCGTTGACCGGTATAGGCTTTCCAACGGTTAGTTAATTCCTTGTCATTAAGCTTTCCACCATAAACTTGAATCTGGTGTCGGATTGTTTCGGTCTTACCCTTAGCAATCTTCCAGTCCCCGAGCCGAGCCCGCACCGGGCCAACACCCAATTGACCATCCACACGCCACGGCTGTGGATAGCCCTGATTTTTAGGGTGATCAAAAATAGCGATGTGCCCCCAATCGTCTCGACCATTGATTTCCATGCCAACATCAAGCCACATTGCACGTTTACCTTCTGCTCGGCGATTGACATCACGAGCTGCATTGACTGCTTCCCCTTTTATTCCCTTCTTCCATGGCATACGCACAAAAAGCCCACCGTAAGGATATTTCCCAATTGATACGTCGGTCTGACCTGTGCCTTGCCATTCTAGATTGAGTACATGCCGGTCATTCTCAGAGCGCATTTCCCAACGCTGAGTCTCGGTAAGCACTGCATTACCATCAGCATCAAGTAGGTCGTAAATCGTCTCCCACTTCACAGACTCACCCTTAGCTTCAAGAACTTCCACACTCTTACGCTTCCAATATTCTTTCTCAGGATGATGAAAATAATCACGTCCATTTACCCTAGTGAAACCCCAATATATCCCGGTTTGATGCTTGTGATGCCCAGGACTGTACTCGGTAAATATACCCTTACCATCTGGGCCAACGATTGGGTGCAGATATGGCCGGTGATTAGCAGCCGCATTCTGCGTGACTAACGGCTCATCCATTCCATCACGATGAATCGTAATAGTTCCGTTATTTCTATCAATTTTTGCCTCAAGTGTATGTGCAATAGCAACTTGAGCCAAACCTGAGGCCATTATAGGCAACAAAAAAAAATTTATATTTATAAATCTCATTTCTGAAAAAATGCAAACGACAGTCTGCCATGGATATCTAGCTGGCGACTTGCTCAATGCTACCCAGCGACAAAATAACGGCAACCAAAATTGACCAGACGAAAAAGATCGCACCAAGGCTCAGCAACAGCAACACTAGGTCCAACAATAATGCCTAAAATTATTTTGCAGATATTAATCATTTTAACTATTGGGCTTTTTGCCAATATAACACTTGGGCAAACATTGGAGCCGAGAGTTGATTTAATCGGATCGAAAAAAAATCCTGGCGATGAAAACATCAAATCAATCTTGCTTAGCATCAGCAATACAGCCCCCAACTCCTCAATCATTCTTGAAGGCTCTACCAATCTAATAAATTGGGAGAGAATTGGCCAAATAACAGGCCAACAAGAACCGGTTCAATTTGAACAAAAGTTCTCATTTGATCATTCATCTTACTTTTTTCGCGCAAGGATTAATCAACAGAATGAATCGTTAAGAGATGGAATTTATGCAGAAATCACTACCACTCATGGAACAATATTAGCCGAACTTGAATATAAAAAAGTGCCATTAATTGTCGCCAACTTTATCGGTCTAGCCGAAGGCACCAAATTTTATAATAAAGACAATACCATAGACCCTATAGACCAAGAGGGTAAGCCATTCTATGATGGATTGTCTTTTCACAGAGTAATAAAAGACTTCATGATTCAAGGAGGCTGTCCCCATGGCAATGGAACTGGGGATCCTAGTTATTTTTTACCTGACCAATTTCACCCAGATCTCAAGCACGATGGACCGGGTATCCTATCGATGGCAAACTCAGGAGAACACACAAATGGCAGTCAGTTTTTTATAACCCACAAGGCAGCACCTTGGCTCGACTTTACCGACAGTCGAGCTGGCAATCATTCTGTATTTGGCAAAGTCATCAAAGGTCTAGATACAATTGACAAGATTGCCAACGTCTCGACAGATACAAATAATAAACCCAACAAACTGATAAATATCAAAACCATCAATATTATAAGGCAAGGTGATGAAGCTAAATCATTTGAAACTAATGAGGCCGCCATCAATCAAATGCTAATTAATATTGCCAAGAAACGAATGAAAAATATTTATGAAACACTCAAAATAGAGCCTACCGAATCTGGTCTAATTTTTCAGGAGTTAAAGGAAGGATCGGGTAAAAAAGTAAATTCTACTGATATAGCTACATTTAAATTCGTCGCAGAACTTCCCACTGACGTAAATCCTTTCGGAAGAGTTTTTGCTGATTCAATCAATCCTCCATTTGAGATATCCGTAACCGAACTGAAGAAAATTCTCCCAGGTGCAGCAGAAGGTTTAATGCTAATGAAAAAAGGCGGGCATGCAGTCCTATATATCCCTCCCTCACAAGCATACGGAAAAGAAGGGAATTATTTGGCTCAAGTCCCAGCACATTCGATAGTAATAATGGAAATCCTGATCACAAACATTGAGATAGGTGGATAATCAACGAATCAACCGGGTTCGATAAAATTCCTTATCCTCCTTGGTTGAATTGGAGTACTCCAAAACACCTGAGCCATCGATTAACTCCATGGCCGGACCATTTTCCCACTGCTTTAAGTCAGTACTGCGATCAAGTGTGAAGCGCTGGCCCGGAAACCCCCTAAAAACAAATTGATTTGTATATCCGCCATCATTCCCCAAAACTTGATCCCATCGCATTAAGATAGGCGAACTACGCGGTACAATCTGTTTGCGCAAAATAATCCCCTCTAAGCCAACACTGAGCAACTGTCCATCATTACCCAATGCTCCATAAAGAGATAAACCAGTGATAGAACTATTAGATTCCCACGTATCTAAATCTGGACTCATCAATATGGTTCCGTTTGCTCCAACCGCAACCCAAGTATTCTCCACTTTAGCCACATCGTTAAGCCACTGACTGGTTCCACTTTTACGCTTAATCCAATTTTTACCATTATCACTCGTAAGTATTACCCCATCTTGGCCAACTGCAATTAGCTGACTACCAAAGGCGCGTACTCGGTAAATCCATTTCTGTGTTCCAGAAGCATGCCTAACCCATTCGTCACCAGACGATGAACTCAATATAAAACCCTGCTCACCTACGGCTACGAACTGATTCTTGAACGACTCAACACTGGTGAGAATCCCAGATGTTGGAGCTTGATACTTCGACCAATCTTTACCATCTAGAGAAGTTAAAACTGTTCCTTTCCCACCAGTGACTACATAATTACCATTCATCACCGTTACCCCCTGAAGATCATTCTCAGTAATTTTTGGGTTAACAGCTTCCCAGATTATACCTAGCGTGTTGACACGGTTAGTGATCGACACGCCCTTTTCATCTAGGGTCACAACATTTGTCCAAGAATTATGGCTGGTCATAAGGTGACCACGATTCCCAGCAGCAACGAGTAGATTAGTATCACCTCCCACTCCAAGTAAAATTGCGTCTGTCATCGACTCTGGCACCACTTCAAGATTCCATGACGCACCATCCCGACTGGTTAATATGGTAGCATGATCTCCTACAGCCACAAGTAACTCACTTGAACTACTAATATCCCACAACCAATTCCGTAGAGAATCATCCCCCGTAAACCAGTAAAGATAGTCGTCATCAACCTCATCGCGAACACTATCAACCAACATACCAGTGCGACCGCCGAGTAAATATTTATCTTCAGTTTCAAGAGAACAATAATAAGTCCAGTCTGGTGGAGGTGCAGGATTACTACTCTCATCTTCTTTAAGTAGATCGACCCAGTACATAAAAAATCCTAGCACTCCTTTACGCACAACATTTTCCCCCGCAATAATAACTTCATCAGCAGTCCCAGTTACTGTATTTAGATTTTTGTTTGTACCAGAACGAGCGGCAAGCCATGACTGACCATCATTATAACTAAGTAAAACCACACCATCCTCACCAACTGCCCAAAGACGTTTATTTATAAAAGCAAGAGCGTTGAGATCTCGATTGGTTCGGCTCTGGCGTTTAGTCCACGAAGAACCATCTCTACTAGTAGCAACAAACCCATTCTCTCCAGCCATGACAAAATATCGACCTGTCCAAACTATGGAGTTAATATTGTTACTATAACGAAATGAGCGCTTCCTCCATGCTCGCCCATCTACACTCGTGTAAAGTGATCCTCCTTCCCCAGCTGCTACAATTGTCCGACTAGAAGCAGCCAAGGCAAAAAACGAACGGCTGGTGGACTGATTTAATTCTGCTGACACAAAAGATTCCTCACTCTCGCTGTAGAATAAAACACCTCCATCCCCAGCAACTATTGCTTGGCCATCAAAAAAATCTACTGCCCTAAATGTATTCTCAACACCAGTATTTCTAGGAAACCATTGAACTAAATTTTGGCTGGTATGAATAGACCCGTTATCACCAACCTGAATCGAAAAATCCTCACCCTTTGCCATGGCACGGATCGGATTGCCGTGAGGGCGAGGATTCGACCATCGCCATGGACCTTCTTCTGCCCTAGAGAATTGCCCGAATAAAAAAAATAAACAACCTAGCAACATCCAAAATCTTACTAGATGCAATTTATATAATAATAAATTATTGGAGTGCATTCCCTTAAATATTTCTCTAAAAAATCAACTGTTAGAAATGATCGCATATCCTGATGCCACTCCTAACAAAAAACTGAACCAGAATGAAAAAGCAACTTAGATGCCAAACAGAATTTTGACTATTCCAAGGCTAAATTCTCACTCCTACAAACTCCTTTGCGTCATTCTCACACACAATTGGCTGTAACCAACACCAACAATAAATTAACCATTCGTGGCTAACTAATCGTCGAGTTCATCTGGCATAATCATTTCTCGAGTGTAATAGAGTAAGCGACCACAGTTAGGGCATGTAACCATATCACGACCACTCTTTGCATCTACCAAAGGCTGCGCTTGAAGCTTCATGTGGCAACCACCGCAGTTACCATGATCAACTCCAACTACAACTTTACCGCCTTTAGTTTCCAGCAACCTCTCATAATGACGCACCAATTTCGCATCCAACTTCCCAATTAATGCATCACGCTCATCCTCTAGCACATCCAACTCTTTCTCGATATTCTTCTCACGTTCATCAAAGTCAGCAAGAGTTGCTACTTCATGTGCCTTAGCCTCCTCAGCTATGCCTTTAGCTTCCTCAATCTTTGGTTTGTAAGCGTCTATTTCTTCAAGCAATTCTAGCTCTTCATCCTCGATTTTGGAAATAGCCTCTTTTACATGCTCAATCTCCCGTCCCAATGCGGTATATTCTTCGTTTTTGCGCGTTTCAAGTTGTTGTTGTGCATATTTTTGTATCTGAGTTTTCTTTGTCTCTACATCGTTATCCAGATCCTTTCGACGCACTTCCAATTGAACCAGATGCTGCTTTGCCTGCTCGTAAACTTGTTGCCTATTCAGACTCTCTCGCTTAGTTGACTGACGTTCTGGATCCAGAGACTCCAGCTCATCCTCAAGCTGGCTAAACTTCATGTCTCGATCCTGAAGAATCAGCACTTGGCGAATATTCTCATTCATTGGGACGGGGATGTTTATACCCCAAAACGTCACAGGTCAACGGTTGTACCTATATAAACATGAATTAGCTCAGAATATTCAGAATAAAAAAACGATTTGCCAACAGATTCCACCAATAGCAAAGTACATTCCGGTTGGCAGCTCGATTCGTTATAATTACACAAGCCCAACCAGTAATCCATGAAGATAACAAAAGCATATTATAAATCTTACGATGCAAAATAAACTGATTAAGAAAGTTTCCATTGGTATTGGGGTTTCCGTCTTTTTTTTCATACTGATATCCTTTGGCCTAAAGTGGGCAAGTCAGGCAAAATGGAATAATTGGAAAAAAGAGTGGCAAGCTAAAGGAGAAGACTTTGATATCGCCAGTAATATACCAAAAAAAATTCCAGATAATGAAAATTTTGCAAAAACAGAATTTTTTGCCCCATTTTTTTTAAAAGATATAGAGACTCCTGAATTCAAAGAAGCACAAGAACGCTTTAAAATAAAGAAACCTTCTTCAATTCGATATAATTGGCGAAAGGGGAAACAAAGAGATTCTATTTCATGGGAAAGTGCCTTTTTTGAATCTGACCTAGCGAAACTAGCAACAGATCTTAAACGCCCATATTGTCGTTTTGATATTCAATATCAAAATGGATACGAAGCAACCCTGCCACATTTGTCGACATTAAAAAATGCAGCGACTCTATTTTCACTTCGTGCTGGTGAAAAACTCGCTAGAGCAAATACAAATGAAGCAATGCAAGATACACTTAACGGAATACAACTAGGGGAGTTGCTTCAATCAGAACCATTTTTAATTTCCCAGCTTGTTAGAATAGCTATTCTTGATATGTCCATTCAAACTTTTTGGGAAGGACAAGTAAATGGCCAATGGTCTACTGAACAGTTAAGAGAATTTCAGGAAAAAATTAAGGATATCGATTTACTTAAAGGCATAGAATTAGCACTTAAATTAGAAAGAAATATGGCAAATCAGTGGTTTGCAGATATTAACCAAAAAAAAAGAAATCTCGGAGAATTTGACGATATCCTAGGAATGGATACACCTTCTTACATACGCTACTTTCTCAGTAGTAACCAATATCAAATAAACAAAATAATAACCGAGGATTTTCTTCCCGGAATTGATATTTCAAAACACAAATTGGATACAAAACAAATAAAAATAGCAGAGGAAAAAATATTAGAATTGAAAAATAGCTTCCTGCCTTCCCGCTACGCATTGGTTCTCATGTTATTGCCTGCTCTTGATTCATGCCTTCTTAGAGTAAGTCAAATGCAAACGTCCCTGAATCAAGCTAATATTGTTGCCGCACTCGAACTTTATAGACTGAAAAATAATAAGTATCCGAGTAATCTAAACGATTTGAAGCCAGATTTTATTTCAATAATTCGCGGTGATTTGTTTCATGATAAAGGCTTGGTATACCGAGTAAATGAAGATAATTCATTCTCTTTGTACTCAACAGGTTACAATGAAAAAGACGATGAAGGTGAATTTTTTATCGAGAACAATTCAATCAAATTCGAGAAAGGTGACTGGCCTTGGCCAAAAAAAAATAAAGAATAGTCTCTCTTCTATTTAACTTGATTCGATAAGCTATTTTTCAGTAACCGATTTAGGATCAAAAACATCTCGCAAGCCGTCACCAATAAAATTTAACGCCATGAGTAATGCAGCCAATCCAACAGCTGGAAATAATATCATCCACCAATAGACACGAACTGGATTAATCTGTGCAGCACCCTCGGCAATTAATGAACCTAAACTCGCTTGCGGAGGTTGTATGCCTAAACCAAGATAGCTCAGAAAAGATTCGTAAAGAACAACAGCAGGAAGTGTTAACGTCAAATATACTATCACCACACCAAAAACATTAGGTAGTATATGTCTCCAGAGTATCGGCCAAGTACCAAGACCTAAAGATCGGGCTGCCTCTACAAATTGCTGTTCACGTAGCGCCAGAACTTGGCCACGAACAATTCGTGCCATGGTTAGCCATGATACTGCCCCCAAACCAGCATAGAGCAAAATATGCCTTGCAGTCTCACTACCGTCCCCAGCAAACACCGACTCTATCCAACTTTGAATCACTCCCTCTAGTGTGGTGATTATAACAATGACAAAGATGATAGACGGCAACGAATAAAGTACATCCACAGTTCTCATCATCCAGTTATCCCAACGCCCACCAAGTAAACCTGCAGTGGCTCCCCATAAGACACCAATTACTAAACTAACAAGTGCCCCAACAAATCCAACAAGTAACGAAATTCGAGTCCCAGCAAGAACTCGACCAAATAAGTCCCGGCCGTGGACATCAGTACCAAACCAGTACTGAGCACTTGGCGCATAAAACTGGGCATCGCTATGTTGATCACCTAAATCGGAAACTAGGGGCCAAAACAAAGCGAGCATAATAAAAATTATCAGAAATATAGACGCTACTATAGCAGGGAGATTTTCTCGAAACCGAAGCCAGGCACGGCGGTTGAGTGATTCACCCAATTCAAGAGTTTGACTATTATTATTTGATAAAAACTCAGACATACTTAACCCGCTTATCGAGCAGACCGTAAATCACATCTACCAACAAATTTAATATTAACAAAAGCACAGAATATAAAATTACCAACCCAACAACCATTGTATAGTCACGGTTAATGGAGCTGTTAACTAAAAACACACCTATGCCCGGAATTTGAAATAGATTTTCCACCACAAATGAGCCCACCATAAGGTCAGCCAATAATGGACCACTATAAGTCACAACAGGTAAAATCCCTTCGCGTAAAGCATGCCGAAAAACAATTGATTTTTCACCGACCCCCTTTGCCCTAGCCGTAACAATAAAATCTTGTTGCATAGCCTGACTCATTCCTTCCCGGGTTAAACGAGCAACCTTCCCGGCAAAGTAAGTACCAAGCGTTACTGCTGGCAGAATGACATGCCATGGTCCATTCCATAAACCTACCGGGAAAATCGGCCACTTAATGCCAAGCATTACAATCAAAATTGGACCCAAGACAAAAGCTGGAATACATACTGCCAAAATTGAAATAAAACTCCCGACGTGATCCTCCCATCTACCACGCCGCAACGCTGTCCAAATGCCAAGAGGAATTCCAACACCTATAGAAAATCCAAAGGAGATCATTCCTAGCAATAATGAAACCGGTAGACCTTGTGCAATTATGTCATTAACTGAATGATTTCTATACTTAAGAGACGGACCAAAATCACCTCGAATAAGCCCCCCCTCAAATCCAATACCAACAAACCTTAGATACTGCTTCCATAAAGGATCATCCAGATGGTACTTAGCCTTTAGATTTCGTTCAATGTCAGGTGACGCAGGAGCACGTTCCTTATCAAAAGGACCACCCGGAGCCACTCGAACCAAGCAAAAGGCGATAAAGCTGATTACTAATATTAAAGGAACCAGCATTGCCAATCGTTTAAAAAAATAAACTAAGCTCACCGCAAAAAACCATGCCCCTCAAAAACCACTCATGTAAAGAACTGCCAATCCAACTCAAAAATTTGAATGGGATATATGGGTCAATATGTCCCTATTATTATCTTGGTTTAATTGAGACATATTGGCGCATATAGTTATTTTTTGATATAAAAAGCCTTTTTTATGCCGATTTTTCATTAAATTAATTTGGCATAAATACTGCACTTACTATGGGACTTGGTTTAATAGAAACCGTTAACTTAAAGAGAAAGGAAAAACTAATATGATAACTATAAATAAGCGAAACGAGAATCCACTAAATGTGTTTGAAGATGTTTTTGGTACAATTTTCAATGACTCTGTTGGGGCTTTGGCAAAAGCAACACAAGGCAGTTCGTGGCACCCTTCCGTTGATATTGTAGAGTCCACTGATACTTATACGCTAACCGCTGATCTACCTGGGCTAACCAAAGACGATGTTCATGTAACAGTAGAGGAAGGTGTGCTAACACTATCCGGAGAACGTAAGACCGAACGAACTGAAAGTAAGGAGTTTGGTCATCGTTATGAGCGAGCCTACGGCAAATTCAGCCGCTCTTTTCAACTAGAAGTTGGAATAGACAACAGTCAGATAAATGCGGAATTCAAAAACGGTTTACTAAAAGTAACCCTACCCAAAGTCGAGGCTAGCAAACCATTTGAGGTTTCCATTGCAGAATAATCAGATTTGATTATCTAGATATAATAAAAGCGGAGCTTTTGCTCCGCTTTTTCTTTTTAAATTCAACTATAAAAATCAGCTATAATTATCGACCTCGACCGCGGCGGCTATCTCTTGAATCTCCAGCCCCTCCCCTAAATTCGGATGCAAATTGTTCCCTAATTTTAGCCTTCTCTGCTTCACTTTTACCACGAGTAAGTTGCTCATAAGTGGAACGCATCTCAGCTCGCTGGGCAGAAGTATAATTGGAATAAGAAGAGGAAGAACGTCGCGAGGCTTCCTCACGCCTCTTACGCTCTTCTTCTTCACGCTTCTTACGATCAGAAGCTGCCTTAGCTTCTGCGGCTCTTCTAGAAGAAGAAGAAGAACGAGAACTAGTCGACTTCGAAGAACTACGCGGCGACTTGGTTACAGAAGTCTTAAATGTGTTCTCTTTAAAAGTAAGGCTTCGCATGGAACCAAATTCCTTTACGGATACCTTCCCTGTTTTTTTGTCGATAGAAACAATCTCAATACCTCCCTGTTTTTCTCCAGCAGCCAATTCAATATATTTGGGCGGTTCAGTTTTTTTCTTTGGATCAACCAAAGCCAAAGCAACTCTCTCAATCCCTTTATGCCGATAAATGCCAGTGAGCTTTATATCTTCACTTTTAACGGGGGCTGGAGGCGGAGCAGCCGCTCGAGGTGGAGGCTCATTTGCTAGTTTAAATGCGTTTCGCTTGCTTATTGCCTGATAGGGATTTTCCGCCCCTTCAAGCATAAAACCAGAACCCAAAAATAGTCCTAGCCCTATTACTCCAAACAAAACTTTGTGTCCACTATTCAGCATAATTAGTTATCTAATCCATTTTAACACCACACCAAACACATTATATACGCTATAACAAAGGGGAAAGTTACGAATATTGGCTTATTGATCAAGTAGTAACACCCTCTAATTGGCGCCAAGGGAACTTGCCATTGTGAATATGGGCAATAATAGGCCAAGAGCAAGAAAACCAATGCCAGCAGCTACAAGACAAAGGATCACCGGCTCAATAAGCCTTACTGCCTGATCAACCTGCTGGTTTGTACGCCGTTCGACTGAGTCAGCAATCTGAAGAAGTACTTTTTGTAATTGGTTTGATTCCTCAGCAACAGAAATCATAGCAAGTACCTGCTCTGGAAATAACCCTCCAGCCTTTAAGGGCTCAGTTAGTGGCTCTCCAGCTCGAACGCTCTCCAATGCCTCATTAATATTCTCCGACAACAACGCTGAACCGGTTGCATCACGACTAATAGCCAATGCCTGAAGAATCGGCACACCATTAGACAACATGGTTCCTAAAATTCTACAAAAACGAGTTATAGCAACCATTTTGAGTGCATTACCAGCCACCGGGATCTTAAGCCTCCAACGTTCAATAGCCTGTTTACCAGCCTGGCTTTGGAGAACACTCCAAAAAAAAGTGATAGCCCCTGCTATAGAAGCCAATAAAATTATCCAATGGTTGCGGAGCATTTCACTAAGAAAAAATACAACCTCAGTAGGCATTGGTTTATCAACATCAGCCAACATGGGCTCAAATTTAGGCACGAAAAAAATCAAAGCCCCAACCATGACTGCGCTCCCTAAAAAAACTAACATTGTAGGATACACAAGAGCTCCAAGAACTTTATTTCTGAGTTCATCAAGGCGCTCTAAAAAAACCGATAAACTAGCTAAAACCTCTTCCAAGAAACTAGCACGCTCACCAGCCTGAACCATCACGGTATGTAATGTGGGAAATATATCCTCGTGTCCGGCCATCGATTCATAAAGCGATTTACCATCTGCAACCTCGTTGTGAATATCACGTAGCACATCAGCAAGCCGCTTATTTACTGTTGACTTAAAAAGCGACTTAAGAGCGCGTAACAAAGGCACACCAGAACCGAGTAAATCAGAAAGTTGACCGTACATTATGCCAAGATCACGTGAGGGAATATTACGACGGAAAGAACTTGAACCTTGGCTATCATCCACACTCCAAACATCAATTGGAAATAAATCGCGATCTTCCAGCAAACGAGTGGCGACACCTTTGCCATCTGCCTCAATTTGGCCAGAAGACCTTGATCCGCTATGATCTCTTGCCGTGTAATGAAACTTCATGACTTTTATTAGGCAGCAGTTACACGCAAAACCTCATCAGGAGTTGTAATGCCTTCTCGTACCTTAACCCATCCGTCTTCACTAAGCATACGCATCCCGTTTGCACGTCCAATTCGAACCAACTCACTGGCAGCGACTCGTTCAATAATTCGCTCACCTAGTTCCTCATTCATTAACAAAAGCTCATAAAGACCAGTTCGGCCGCGATAACCACTATTGCGACAAGCTCGACAACCGGCACCAGAATATACCTTACCGCCTTTCGGCCATTTGAGATTTTTAGGTAATCCAGCTTTCTTTAAATTAACCTCTTTTTTACAGGCTGGACAAATAACACGAACCAACCTTTGAGCCATTACTCCACTCAAAGTGCTACTTACAAGAAAAGGTTCAACTCCCATATCAATTAACCGAGTCGCTGCCGAGGCTGCATCATTGGTATGTAAAGTAGATAAAACTAAATGGCCAGTCAGTGAAGCCTGAGTCGCTGCTTGTGCAGTTTCAAGATCCCGAATCTCACCTATCATAACTACATCCGGATCATGACGCAGTATTGCGCGAAGTCCCATGGCAAATGACATTCCTACCTTATGGTCCACCGGAATTTGATTTACTCCATCAAGGTTATACTCAACTGGATCTTCGGTTGTAATTACCTTTTTCTCTGATCCTGCAATTGCATTAAGAGCCGCGTATAGAGTGGTAGTCTTTCCGCTTCCGGTTGGACCAGTAACTAGAAAAATACCATGTGGCTTGGCAATGAGTGTTTGAAATTTACTAAAAGTATCCTTATCCAAACCAAGCTCAGTTAAACTATATAACACCGTGGTCTTATCAAGAATACGCATTACCACTCCTTCACCAAATATCATTGGAATCACGCTGACACGAACGTCCACCTGACGACTACCAACAGAAAACTTAATGCGACCATCCTGCGGCAATCTTCGCTCAGCAATATTCATATTGGACAGTATTTTTACTCGGCTAATAATTGCAGCCTTGAAACGATTGATTTGAGGAGACATGGCAGCCTCCTGCAAAACACCATCTATACGATATCGGATTGAAAGCGTCCGTTCGAAAGGCTCAATGTGGATATCACTGGCTCGCTCATTGATGGCTTCTAAAATAATTTCATTAACAAGCTTAATGACACTAGCTTCCTGTGCCATTTGCAGAAGATCCTGACTATCATCTTCCGCCCCGGAAAGTGCCAGCTCATCATCACCAGCCATTTCTTCAACAGTATCTCCTCCAACTCCGTAGTGATCCTTTATGACTTTATCAATTTCATCTTTAGGTGCGAGTACTGGACTTACCTCTAAATTTGTAAGCAACTTGATCTCATCAAATATATATAGGTCGAATGGATCACTTGTAGCCACCTTAAGTTTGCCATCCTTACAAGAAATAGGAGCCAGATGATTACGATATACAAAACGAGATGGGAGAGAGCGAATGGCATCATCTTCAATTGTTTCATTTGGTAAATCAACAATCTCAAAATCAAACCTATCTGCCATCACCTTAAGAAAATCCCGCTCAGTAATAGCTCCATTTTGAATAAGCGCTTGATCAAGACGAAGTCCTTCAGCCTCATGTAAACGCTGAGCTGAATCAATATCCTCTACGGATACTAATCCTTTTTCCACTAAAACTTCTGCGTAACTACCCATTTCTTAAAAAAACAAAGCTCAAATTAACGGCCTCTCACGTCATGCCGCTATTCAAGACCATTGTAAGAAAATCGCAAGCGTAGGAAACCAGTTCACTAATTTACGATTTACAAAAAACCTACTTAGTTTAGTCTCTTTTTAGAGTCTAATATTGGCCTAATGCCAATGGAAAACTCATAGTTTATATGGAATCCAAAACGCTCGCACTCACCTGTGCCCGCCTGGCTGATAATAAAAAAGCCGAAAATATCACACTTCTGGATCTCCGAGAACTTTCATCAGTAGCCGATTATTTTGTCATTGTGACCGGATCAAATGAGCCACATCTCCGAGCTATCGTGGATGAAATCACTGAAAAACTCAGGCTTGATCACAATGTACGCCCTTTCTCTACCGAAGGTGCAAGGGTTACTCCCTGGATCGTTCTAGACTTTATTGATGTACTCGTACACATCATGAATGATGAATTCCGTGAACTTTACGATCTAGAAAACCTTTGGGGGGATGGCAAAAAACTTGATTTCGAACCAGAGATCTCACCAATCGGTAATTAAGCTTAGATCTCAGCCGTTGACATCGGACAGGTATGAGTAATATGTGAATAACATCGACTTGAAAACTTCTAAGACCAAAGCATCATCTCTCCCGTGTCAAATAACACTTTACTGCAACTAGATTTACCCGGAATTCCCAAGGTTCGAAGCGGAAAAGTACGCGAAATGTTCGATCTTGGTGATAGTCTTCTAATGGTCGCATCTGACCGTATCAGCGCATACGATGTTGTAATGCCTAACGGCATACCACAGAAAGGCGAAGTCTTGACAATGTTCTCTCACTTTTGGTTTGAGCGTGTTGCAGACTTGGTACCAAACCATCTACTAGCTAAAGCAGACGAGCCTTTGCCTGAAGCAGTACAATCGCATGCTGAACAAATTGGCCGCCGTGCAATGGTGGTAAAAAAAGCCCAACCTTTAGCAATTGAATGTGTCGTAAGAGGCTACCTTGCGGGTTCAGGATGGAAAGAATATCAAAAACAAGGAACCGTATGCGGTATAGGACTGCCAGAGGGCCTCGACAATTCTTCGAAACTCCCCGAACCCATCTTCACACCTGCCACAAAGGCAGAGGAAGGACACGACGAAAACATCAGCTTTGAAGAAGCTATCAACATAGTTGGTAAAGATATTGCAGAACAAGCAAGAGAGTTGAGTATAGAGCTATATAAGCGGGGTCGTGACCACGCTGCCGAAAAGGGTATTATAATTGCAGACACCAAGTTTGAGTTTGGTATTTTTGAAGGTGAACTAATACTGATCGACGAAGTATTGACACCAGACTCATCTCGCTTTTGGCCCGCCGATCTTTACGCTCCAGGTAAAAGTCAACCCAGTTTTGATAAGCAGTTTGTTCGAGATTACCTAGAAACACTCGATTGGGATAAAACCCCTCCGGGGCCTGAACTTCCTGAAGATATCGTTCAGAAAACCAGTGAAAAATATATTGAGGCTTACACTCGCGTAACTGGTCTAGAGTTCTAAACACAATACTATTGCCAATGGCATAGGCTAAATATTCATGATAGTGAAAACATTTTTTTGTTGGATTTTTATTCTAGCCTTATCACTAACGAGCAAGCCGCTTGTTATTGCAGAACCGGATTTAGCTCAGGTTAAAAAGCCGTCTCCAAATTCACCAGACGAGCCTCTAGCCAAAAGTATGTCCCCCTTAAAAGCGGTTGAATTTATCGACCGTGCTTCGCTTCATTGGCAGGAATCACGTGAATGCGTAACCTGCCACACAAACGGCGCCTATCTCATGGGCAGGGCAAAGCTTAAAGGAGATCCCGCTCCCCATGCAGCAGTTCGTAGTTTCTTTGAACGTTATGTTGCTGGTTGGAAAAACAAACAACCTGGGCCGCATGGTGTTGTTGCTACAGCTGCCGCTCTAGCCCTTGATGATGCTGCCAAAGGTAAACTTTCCGAAACTACACGTATTGCATTTGATGAAGCATGGAAAACACAGCAAAAAGACGGGTCTTGGGACTGGCTAAAGTGCGGCTGGGGCCCTTATGAATCAGACGACCACTATGGGGTTACCCTTGCAGCCATCGCCGTAGCAAATGCTCCTGAAAAATATGCATCCTCAAAGGCTGCTTCAACTGGCTTTGATAAATTACTGACTTGGTTAAGACAAAATGAACCGAAACTAGCTCATCAAAAAGGAATGATGCTATGGTTAGGTGAAGCGGCACCAGAATCTTCTTTAAAAGAAGACAAAGCACGCTGGCAAAAAGATCTATTAAACCTGCAACAGAAAGATGGAGGCTGGGCAATCGCGACTCTGGGTGACTGGAAACGCGCCGATAATACATCACAAATTCTTGACCAAAGCGACGGATACGGAACCGGATTCGTTGTGTTTGTATTACGCAAATCCGGCCTTGCTGCTGATCATCCAGCCATAAGCCGAGGGATTCAATGGATTAAATCAAATCAACGAGAAAGTGGACGCTGGTTTACCCGATCAACCTACAATGATAAACACCATTTTATCACCCATGCTGGTACTACTTTCACTCTCTTGGCTCTTGCGGAATGCAATGAACTAGAAAATTGAATCTATCTCTGCGAAAGTAAATATTCGATCAGATTGCTAAATTCACCTTCAGGAATAGATTGGCCAAAACCGGTTGGCATGATCGACAAAGGCAATTTTCTTTGCAGCTTAATTTGATTTTTTTGGAGAGTAGTTTCCTTTCCATCAACCGTGGCAAAAACGATCGATTCATCAATCACTCGCCGTTTTAAACCAGTAACAACTCTTCCATCTTTCATTTCTACTATCGAATAGTGAAATGCTATATCAATATTTCTATTTGGATCGATAATATCCTCCACCAATCGCTCTAAACCACGGTTATTGACTCCCTCGAGCTGCGGTCCTATGTCGCCGCCAATATTACCAAATTTATGACATGCGGCACAATTTCTAGCATAGACTTCTTTGCCTTTTTCAGCATCTCCTCCTTTTTCACGATAATCAACAATCCGATCTGCAATCATTCGCTCCACCTCTTCACTCGGCTTAGGGATGTTTTTCGTCAGCTCTACCACTTGCTCTTTTGGTAAACGCTCACGAATATGTATATCTAACAATAATTCAGCAGGAGCTTGGCTATTTTGCACTGCAGTAAAAAGACGCTTAGCTCCTGATTGGGTTTGGGCAAGCGCTCTAGCAAGTTTTATCTGCAACTCAGCAGGGGCCATACCAACCGCCTTCAACAATGAATCCTGAATCGGAGATAAATGACCACCGTTGGTAGCGATGGCCAAACGCAACGATTCCGGCTCCATGTCGTCTAACAACAATCCAGAAAGTTTAGTTAATTGCTGTTCACTACCATTAGCCAACAAGGCTTTAGATATGAAGGAACGAGCCTTAATCGAAGCAACAGGGTTATACGCAATACTATCGACTGAATGGAGAACATCAATCAAGTTAAGACCATGAACCAAAAGAGCAACGGTATCCTGTCGCTTAACAATTACTGGTAGATCATTTTCTGGTATCGGCACTAAGTCAGCAGGCTCAAATCCTCCAACTGCTAACCATGCAAAGCTGCCACTGGTATCGCCGTCCACAATTTCCAATCGCACACTCCGGCCATCAAATTCGCGTAAGTCCCATTCCATATCTACGCCGGAATCATTTTGTGGCGGCAATGTTTTCCTTAGCACACGACCCGTAATTGAATCAACAAGTTGAAAATAGTTTTTCCCACTTGGCGGATTAGCTGGGCGACCACTATATCCAATGATTGTGAATGCAAGTTTCGGTGGGGCATCAAATTCTATTGATCGAAACACCCCTGTTGTTTTTTCACCATAAGGCCCAAGGCTCGAAATAATTTTACGCTCAGTAAACATTTCAAGATCAACATTAAGCCGTGCAATACCGATCCAAGCGAAAGCACCACCTGTATCACCATCGACTATCTCCAATTTTACTTTTCGACCAGCCTTCTCTATCCAGCGCACAAGATGCCCTGTATCACTACGGGGAGGATAGGCTCGGTACAATTCTTCTCCAGTGTTGGCATCTAGTAGACGGATAAAGTTTTTGTTATGCGGTGGATCATTAGGATAACCTCTGTGGCCGCAGAGATAAAATCGCAGCTCTTTCGGCATCTCAAAAGGCACCGATCGGAGTATTCCAGTAAGCGATTCTCCACCCGGAGACAGACTGGAAATATAACTCTCATTTTTTTTACCATCCCTTGAGTTGCGAAACTGAGAAACCCACGGAATCCGCGTTGGATGTTCAGGATGTAGATAGTTCTTCCACTTTGACGATTTGGACAAAACATTTCGTGTTTTAATTATCCAAGGCGACTCCGATATCGGAGCACCCTTCACCTGTTCAGATCTCCAGTGTAATTTAACTGATTCAGTAGAAGCTAAAAGTTTGAGAACTAGTTTTTTCGCCCAATTTTGAAGACCTTTCTCCACAACTAGTCCTCGCTGTAAGATCCCCTCATTGATAGCAAGCAACAGTTCTGCCTGAAAATCAATATCATCTTTGTATCGTTCTTGAACGACTCTCGCCAAACTATTCAACCCTTCTTTTGGAGCGTTACGAGCAATATGGCGAAGGTTCTTAGCTAGTTGGTTCTCTTCAAGTTCCAAAGTGTCTATGTTTGCAAGCAAGAGCTTACTGGAAAATGAAGTATCCAGCGCAAGAGCAACCTTCAACAAATGCCCTAGTGCAACTTTGTCAGTTTTAAGATCTTCAAAATCAGCCAATTGATTGGCAAGACGCAGGTTATTTCTCAGAGCTATACGCAATGCATGACGTAAGTGTTCATCTTTTTCATCCACAACTTTGAGAGCATTGAGTAACGGACGAACATTATCTACATTTGGCATTCGAGACAAAGCGTCAGCTGAGGCCCTACGAACAAATGGAGAATCATCAGTTAAGCCATCTAAAACCATTTTACTTATTGTAGGATCCCAGTTGCCTTTTGCTCCAGCAATACGGTGCATATGACTACGCACAAGTGGGGAATCATCAGTTGAAAAACGCAGCAAACTTGACTGATCAAGCTTAGCCAAGCGATGAAGCACCCAAGCACCGTGAACCTTGAGCTCGGGAGATGCGTCATTATTGAGAATCGCCTTTTTGAGAGGTTTTGCAACAGGAGTTCCAATGTCATCTGCTAGAAATTCTGCTGCAAGCATACGCCGGGACAATAGAGGACTAGCCAATTCACCAATTACTACATCAAGATCTGAATTGGGTAGGCTGACCGGATTTGATAAGCGCTTAGAAGATGTGCCTTTATAAATTAAGCGCCATATCCTTCCTTTTTCACGATCACGACCAGGGTGGTCAAGTCGTACCTCGTAGTGGCCAATGATTCGATTGTAAAAATCAGCAATGTATAAAGCACCATCGGGACCAAACTGCAAATCCACCGGCCTAAACCATGGATCGCGGGTACGAATCAAATCGGGCATCTCAACACCCTTAGGGCTACTACCAAACCAATTGACCTTGTCACGGTTAATCCGGCTTGTGACTACATTCCCAACAAATATATTATCCTGAAACTCTTTCGGCCAATGGTTGGATTGGTTAAAAACAATCCCGCACAAACCTGTCGAATCATGATTGTGCCTAATAACAAGCGGGGCAAAGCCCATTCCATCGTGAGGCTTACCAAAACTTGGATAATAAGCATCCCGAATTAGTTGATATATTGGAGAACTGTGGCAATCCGCAGTATAAAAATTACCATATTCATCAAGACACATTCCAAACGGGTTCACCTGCCCAAAAGTAAACTGCTCCACACTGGAACCGTTGAGTTTTACACGATAAGTGTTTCCAGAATTCATCTTGATACTTGATCCATCCTTGGCGGTAACTGTGGTGTTATTGTTAAACCCGTGAGTAAGATGAAGCCAACCATCAAATCCCATGGTAAACGACGAATGCATACCATGTGTATCGCGTTCATAACCTAGAGGTCCGAAGATCTTAGTACGTTTATCAGCCTGACCATCATCATCAAGATCTTCAAAATACCATATATTTGGAATACTCCACGCAATGACCCCATTCTTATAAGGATAAATACCGGTCGGAATATTCAGTCCTTCTGCAAAAGTCGTAATTTTGTCGTATCGACCATCACCAGTAGTATCCTCAAACACCTTGATTGTATCTCTTCCTTTCTGATCTAGCGGTGCTGGGTAGGGATACTCCAACGTGCTTGAAACCCAAAGCCGGCCGCGCTCATCAAAGGCAAGATTCATCGGTTGACCGATATCTGGGCTGGATGCCACTAATTCCATATGAAAACCAACTGGAACTTTAAATGCTTTCAAACTCTCCTTAACTGAAAGTGGTCCAGTCTTACGAACTAAAGACTTAAAATCAGGACCGCTATAAGGATCCAAAGAATCTTGCGCTTGAATAAGTGCAATTCCTGAAAGCAATAATATGAGGAAACATTGCATTGAAAGCAAAACTGCCAATTCGGCTGCTACAAACCAAGCTTAGTTTGACTACTTTTTAAGCTTGGTTCGAATTTCACTACTTACACTTAAAAGCCTCGTCTTTGCTAATCGCGCACGAATAGCCTCAAACTGTTGCTTGATAGTAAGCTCTTGTTTCGAAAGTGCAGAATCTTTTAGCTTCTTTCCACTAAATGGTCCGTTGTAGCGGGTCAGAGTGGAATCACCACCGTTATTTTTAGCCAACAGAGAATACTTTTTGTTGCGAACCATGACATGGCCTCGATCCGAATGACCTGTCCTTGAGTACCAGATATAAATCCAGTCCTTCTTGCGAACACTGGCATTATCCTGAAGTAAAGGAACAATACTGGAACCATCACCCGGATAATTGGATGGCAATTCCGCACCCGCTACTTCGCAGAGCGTTGGCATCAAGTCAGAAAACTCGACTAGACCATCAACAACACGGCCAGGCTTCTTGATACCTGATGGCCAACTAGCAATAAGTGGCACACGC